>DASVNI010000322.1:0-19626 GCA_036383935.1 Gemmatimonadaceae bacterium
CTCTGACCCCACTGACTCTGACCCCCAGTCGTTTCAGACCCCCGCGATCTTTCGGAGCGACTCGATCCCCGGTTTAACAGCAGGACTCCCGACGGCCCCGGTAGCCACCGCCTTCACCAGCTGGTCGTCGCGGTGATAGAGGTCGTTCCCGAAGTACAGCTTCCCGTCCTTCACGTACGTCGTCGCGTACGTGATGTACACCGGGATCTTCTTCGGCAGCCGCACGGCGTGGTTGTCCTTCCCCGCCTGCATCGCCTCATCCACGCGACCGGCGTCCCAGCCGAGCACCCACTGCGCCAGCTCCGCCGGCTTCTCGACGCGGATGCAGCCGTGGCTGAACGCGCGGACGTCCTTGTCGAACAGCTCGTGGTTCGGCGTGTCGTGCAGATAGATGTTGAAGTCGTTCGGGAAGAGGAACTTCACGTAGCCAAGGGCGTTCTTGGGGCCGGGCCGCTGCCGGATGCGCGTCTGGCCACCGTCCTTGTAGTACTCCATGTCGTTCGCCGCGAGGTAGCCCGGATTCGCCGCGACCTTGGGCTCGACCTCCTTCTTCTGGATGGCGGGCGTGATGAGCCAGTACGGACGGAAGACGACGGTCTCCATCGAGTCGGAGAACACCGGCGTCGCCTTGTCCTCGTACTCCTGCCCGACGATGACCTTGCTCTCCAGCACCGGCTGGCCCTTGTCGTACGCGGTGAGCTGGAACGCGGGCACGTTCACATAGATGTACCGCTCGCCGAGATTGCGCGGCAGCCAGCGATAGCGCTCGAGGTTCGCGGCGATCTGGCCGAGCCGGTACTCGGCCGGCACGTTCAGAGCATCGAGCGTCTCCGTGCCGAGCATGCTGTCGACGTTGATGCCGTGCCGCACCTGGAACTCCGCGACCGCGCTCGCGAGCCCCGCGTCGAACACGCCGACATTCCGCACGCGCCTGCGCGTCGCCGTGAAGGCGGAGTCGCCGCTGGTCGATGCTGCCGTCACCACGCTGGTGGAATCGCTCGTGGCGTTGGCAGTCGTCGCCTCGGGTACCTCGATCCCCTCCGCCGCCAGTCGCGCACGTAGCGCAGCGAGTCGCACCGGCGAATCGGAGTCCCCGCGCTTGAGCGCCTTCCCGGCGGGAATCGGCTCCCAACCGCCCTTCGCGACGACCTCGCGGAATCGCGCCAACTCCTTCTTCAGTGTCACGTATCCTGAATCGGCGGGGCGCATCGCGATCATCGACTTGTCGAGCGGCATCTGCGTGAGCGTCCGCGCGAGCGCACTGTCCACGTTCTCGTCGCGTGCATCGATGTGCCAGCTCTGCCCCACGGTCTTCGGGTTCACCTGGCCGATGAGGAGGTCCTCGCCGAGCGCTGCATACGCCGCGGTGAGCAGCACGTCCGCATCGGCGAGCTGCTCTGCCGTCGGCTGCTTCGTGTCGCGGACACTGCCGACCGCCTTCGCGACGTCACCGATCGGGTACTCATCGAGCGCCAGCCCATCGTCCGTCGCGCCGAGTAGCGCATTGGTCAACGCTTCCACGCGCTCCTTGTCGAGGCCGCCCTTGTCGAACCAGAGTGGTGCTTGCTGGAAGCGCGCGTAGAGCCGCTTCGTGTGCTGCCAGGCTTCCTCGCCCACCACGCTCGGCCGCTTGCCGGCAAGTCGCTGCTTGATCGCGCTCTGCAGCGTCGCCATCGGCACGCCCTTCACATCATTGATGCCGGCTGACGACCACTTTCCGACGTCGCCCTCGGCTTCCTGCGATTGTCCTGCGTGGCTGCGCTCGTCCGCGTCGCTCACGCTGCAGCCTGCCGCCGTCAGGAGGGCGAGCGGAAGGAGAAGCTGTAGAGCGCGGATCCCAGGTCTGTGCATCGAGTGCGTCATCGCAGGCATGCTCGGCTGATGAAGTGTCGGCGGGGCGACGAATTGGCCCCGCCCGCCATAAAGCGAGATGTGGGCCACACGTTACGGATGACATCTCGCAATGATGTGCCCGGTCGGGGTGGGGGATGAGGGGATGCGGAGATGAGGAGATGCGAATCGCAGTTCCTCATCCCGCATCGCCGCATCTCCTCGATGGCCCGGACTCTGCTTTAGGAGAGGTCGAGACCGGCTCGACCTGAGCGTCGAGCGAACCAGTTCAACGATTCACCAGCTGATCCGATGCGCTCTCGTACCGCCCTGAACCGTTCCGTCTCTCGCCCTGAAAACGCCGACCGTCGCCAGCTTTCGCGACTGCGCGACCTCTGTGACGAAGTGCTCGCTTCCTTTCGCCTCGCCGCGGGCGAGGATCCGATCAGCGAGCAGGACCGCGAGGCGGCGAGGGAATTGATGAGAGGGGTGGCGCCTCTGCAGAAGCTGGCAACGAGCTGAGGCAGTTCTCGCAGCGCCGCCCATCCAATCCTCTCGTCACGGCGTATAATCATCGTACCCCACGAGAGGCCCTATGACACGCTCATCCAAACGCGGTTTCGCTGCCCTCGGCGTCGGCGTCTTCGCTGCGCTCCTCTTCGCCTTGCGGGCGGCCGTCCCGACGGCGGCCTCGGCCGTCACTCTCCCGGATCCCGTCGTCGACCAGCCGATCTCGGCGCCGGCGGGGCAGCAGACGATCGTCTTCGCCGGCGGCTGCTTCTGGGGCGTTCAGGCCGTCTTCCAGCACGTGAAGGGCGTCGTCAGCGCCACGTCCGGCTACGCGGGGGGCACCGTCGCTTCGCCTTCCTATGAAGAGGTGAGCACGGGAACGACCGGCCACGCCGAGTCGGTGCGCGTCGTCTTCGACACGTCGCAGGTCTCACTCGGCCAGCTGCTCAAGGTGTTCTTCTCCGTCGCGCACGACCCGACAGAGCTGAACCGCCAGGGCCCTGACGTCGGCACGCAGTACCGCTCGGCGATCTTCTACACGACGCCGGCGCAGCAGAAGATCGTCGACGCCTACATTGCACAGCTCACGGCGGCGAAGGTGTTCAAGGCGCCCATCGTCACCGAAGTGAAGCCGCTCCGCGGCTTCAACGAGGCGGAGGCGTACCATCAGAACTACTACAACCTCCATCCGAACCAGCCGTACATCGTGATCAACGACCGGCCGAAGGTGGAGGCGCTGAAGACGCAGTTCGCCGATCTGTGGCGATGACGCTCGCGGAACTCAGAGGCGGCCGGTGACTCATCCCGGCCGCCGCCGTTTTCGCGCTGGACGCAGCTTCGCTCGCTCTCTTCTGCTCGCCGCCTTCGCGGCGAGCCCTCTCGCCGCCCAGACGACCTCGCCGTCGCACGGCGCGCTGCGCGACGACCAGCCGGTGCGCGGCTGGACGATCCTCTCCGATCACGAGCCGGACGACCTGGCGGTGATCGCCGCCGCGAAGGCCTACGACATCAATCACCTCGAGCTCTCGCACGAGGTGATCATGGATCTCGACGACGTCCACGACGCGCGGAAGCTTGCTCTCGTGAATCGTCTGACCGACGCCGCTCACGGCGCGGGGATTCACGAAGTCGTCGTGTGGGACCATGCGCTGTACGAGCTCGCGCACTACCCGGCGCGCTTCCGCACCGGGCCCGGGGGCACGATCGATCTCGACGACCCCGCCTTCTGGAGCTGGCTGAAGCAGGACTACCGCGAGATGCTCGACCGCGTGCCCGCGGTGGATGGCATCGTGCTCACCTTCATCGAGACGGGTGCGCGAGCGGAGCGGCAGTATTCCCGCACGATGAAGACGCCGCAGGAGAAGCTCGCCGCCGTGGTCAACGCGGTTGCGGACGTCGTGATCGGCGAGCGCCATCTCAATCTCTACGCGCGCACCTTCGCCTACACGCACGAGGAGTATCGCGGCATCATCGGAGCGGTGGATCGTTTCGATCCGGGCGTCCGTCTTCTCATGAAGGAGACGCCGCACGACTTCTTCCTCACCCATCCGAACGACTTCTTCGCCGGCACGATCGCGCGACCGACGGTGATCGAGTTCGACGCCGCGGGCGAGTTCAACGGTCAGGGACAGATCGCGAGTACCTGGCCGGAGTACATGATCGGCCGCGCGCGCGATCTGCTGCGACGTCCCCACGTCATCGGCTACACCGCGCGCACTGACCGGTACGGCGGCACGCGGCTCGTCGGCCATCCGGCCGAGATCGACCTGTACGCGCTCCGGCGCTTCGTGCAGGATACGCGGATCGAGCCGGACCGCGTCTCCGCCGAGTTCATCGACGCGCGCTACGGCGCCGCGGCGCGCCCCTTCGTGGCGCGGGCGTTCGCCAACGCCTTCGACATCGTCTCGAGCAGTCTCTACACCCTCGGCACCAACGTCGCCAACCACTCGCGTCTCGACTACGACGGCTACGCGTCGAGCTATGCGCGTCACGTGAGCGGCAAGTGGGTCGACCCGCCGATCGCGCACGTGGAGCATGGCGTGAACCGCGACCTCAACTACTGGAGCGACGTCGTCGACCACATCGCGCCGCCGTGGGCGAAGGCGGACTCCGGCGGCGCCCAGTGGAGGGAAGTGCCGTGGGTGAAGGAGCGCGGCTGGATCACACCCGGCGAGCAGATGGACGAGCCGACGCTTCAACTCGTCCTGACCGAGAAGCGCTGGGGCGTCGCGAAAGCAGAGGAGTCATTGCGCGCGATCGACTCGGCGCGCACCCTGCTCCGCCCGGACGACTATCGCGAGCTGCACGCGCTGTTCGAGCGGACGCAGCTCACCGCCCGCCTCCACGCCGCCGTCGCCGAGGCGTACTACGGCGGCCGCATCTGGGCTCGCGGCGGCGCGTTCCGCACGCCGGCGGTGTCGCGTACGATCCAGCACGGTCTTGCCGACATCGACACCGTCGCGTCGGCCATGCGCGTATACCCGAATCCTCCGCCGGTCGGGCAATGGAGCTGGGCGAAGGATGCGGAGGTGGCGCTCCGGTATCGCGACTCGGTCTCCAAGCAACTCCAGTAGGGCGGCTACGCGTTCCTGTCTCGAAGGGACCGTTCCATGCAGCGAGAACGGGGGCCCGGAGGCCGGCCATGCCCAACGTGACTCAGTCGTTCCCGACGCTCGCCGGCGTGCTGCTCGGCGTCATCGTCGTTCTCGTGCTCCTGTCGCGGTGCATCAACATCCTGCGCCAGTACGAGCGCGGCGTCGTGTTTCGGCTGGGTCGCGCGTTGGAGGGCGAACGTGGTCCGGGGCTCGTGTTCATCTTCTGGCCCATCGACAAGATCGTGCGGGTCTCGCTTCGTGTCGTCACGTGGGACGTCCCGACGCAGGACGTGATCACGCGCGACAACGTCTCGCTCCGGGTGAATGCGGTCGTCTACTACAACGTCACGGACGCGACGAAGGCGATCATCATCGTCGAGAACTTCCGGTTTGCCGTGGAGCAGGCGGGGATGACCGGGCTCCGCTCGGTGCTCGGCGAGGTGGAGCTGGACGACCTGCTCGGCGAACGCGCCAAGCTGAATGCCCGGCTACAATCGATCCTCGACGAACAGACCGAGGTGTGGGGCATCAAGGTGACGCAGGTCCAGGTCAAACAGGTGGAGCTGCCGCAGGAGATGCAGCGCGCCATCGCGGCCCAGGCGGAGGCGGAGCGCACTCGCCGCGCCAAGGTCATTGCCGCACAGGGAGAGTTTCAGGCGGCGACGAAGCTCGCCGAAGCCGCCGCCGTGCTGAATCGCGAGCCGATCTCCGTGACGTTGCGGTATCTGCAGACACTCATCGAGATTGGGACGGAACAGAACACGACGATCGTCTTCCCACTGCCGTTGGACCTCCTTGGCCTGCCGCCCCGGGCGCGGTCCGCGGAGCAAGGACATCTGCCTGCGGTAGCGGAGCAGACGTCTGAGCAAAGCTGACTCAGCGGCATGAGGGATGCCTGAAGCGGGCCCATGCCCGCCCCCCTTCCCGACCTCGGACGTTCCCTGTCTAAGCCGCACAGTTCCCTCCGCAACCGGCGTGGTCTCGTCGAGGCGCCTGATCTCGTCCTCGAGCCGCCGGCACCCTCCCACGCGCACGTACTGCAGGTCGTCCAACCCGGATTGCTCGGGCTGATGGACGGCTCCGTCTCCACGCTCGCCCCGCTGTTCGCGACGGCGGCGTTGACTGGTCGCACGGAGAGCGCCTTTCTCGTCGGCCTGGCGGCGTCGGTCGGCGCTGGCATCAGCATGGGGTTGGCCGAGGCCCTCTCGGACGACGGGCAGCTCTCGGGACGCGGAAACCCGCTGATGCGCGGCACGATCACCGGTGGCGGCACGGTGATCGGCGGCATGCTGCACACGCTCCCCTTTCTGCTGAACAACCTGCGCACGGCGCTGCTGCTCGCGTATGCAGTGGTCGTCTTCGAGTTGCTGGCGATCGCCTACATCCGGTACCGCTGGATGCGAAGTCCGCTCGGCAGGACGGTGGTGCAGGTGATCGTGGGCGGCGGGATCGTGTTCGGGCTGGGGATCTGGCTGGGGAGGATCGGAGCAGCAGGGTGAGGCAGCAACGGAGCGCGGTTCACGTGCTCCGGCGTCGCTAGTCGTTCCCGCGCCCCGCCTCGAACCGCGCGAGCGACTTTCCGCGCGCGTCGAAGAGCTCGAGCCGCTGTCGCGTGACCTTCGCGCGACTCACCTTGCGCAGCGCGGCGAGGTACCGACGCTCGAGCTCCGCGCCCGACGCGCACGTCGTCCGCGTGCTCATCAGCGTGGTGAATGCGAGGCTCTGGTCGTTCACTCGATAACGACCCGAGACACCGGTGCAGCCGGTCCAGCCACTCATGCGCCCCGTCTCGGCGTTCAACATCAGATACGGCAGCTGCTGCCCGGTGCGCACGGTCACCGGCCGGTCGCCGAGGCTGGTGAGCGTCCAGTGCGTGTTCTCGAGCGCCGCGTTCGTCGTGCCGCCTCCGGCGCAGCGCTCACCAGGCTTGATGTCGAGGAACCGCTCGACGACGAGCGTGCGCTCGCGGCCGTCCCCCTCCATCCGCGGCCGCATCGCCACGCGGCCCACGACTTTCACGAGCTTCTCCTCCCCGTCCCTCCGGCGTGCGTTCAGGTACGCTGATTCCAGCGCGGCGTTGTCGCCCTCCTTCGCCACCGGCCAGCTCTGACGCGTGGAGCACTCGGTGAAGCGGCCCGCGTCGGCCATGTACATGAACATGCCGCGCATCTCGAGTCGGGGCTCGAGTGCCGGCGTGCGGTCCGTCAGCGCCAGCGCGTTGGAGCGCGCCGTCGGAGCTTTCCCTGAACCACCGAGTACGTGCAGCGTGTCGGGCTTTCCGATCGCGATCCGGCGCGTCGTGTCGCCGGTGCCCTTCAACGTCAGTGTCGATCCATCGCGCGACAGCGTCCACCGGCCGATCTCGTCGACGAAGGCATCGCGCCCCTTGCCGAGGTACGTGCGCCGGAGGAAGTACGCGCCATCGGGGAACAGCTCGAGCTGATGCCGAACGGCGGCGCAGTCGGCGCAAGGGAGATTGCCGGTGAAGGTGGCCGAGCCAGAGCTGGACGCTCCGCCGCGCGACGCTGCACTGCGCGTGCTCTCGCCACGCGCGCTCTCGCTGCGCGCGCTCTCACTACGCGAGACTTCATCGCGTGCGACCTCGCCGTGCGAGAGCTCGCTGCGTGAGAGGTCGCGGCTGGCGACTTCGCCCGGCTCCGGCGCGATCGGTGCGTTCGACGGCTGGAGCAACAGCGAGACGCGACGCCCGTTCCCCCAGGTGAGCACGAGGTCGCTGTGATTGGCGACGAACCGCTGCCTCGAGCCGGCGAGGATGCGCGCCCGAACCACATACACGTGTCGCGGATCGACGCGAGACTCGTCGTAGTCGATCGAGAAGCGGATGGGCGGATTGCCGGGCCGTTCGACGCGCGTGCGCCCGAGCACGGCGCCCTGCTCGCCAGGCGTGACGTCCACCAGGCTCGCCTCGAATACGGCGTCCGCCGGCAGCCTCACGCGCTCCTTGAACGTGGCCGTGCCCCTGACCTGCGCGTCCGCCGATCCGTGCACACTGACGACGCACGCGAGCGACGTCGCGAGTGCCCGCATTCGGTTCCATCCCGCCATGCGAGTTTGCCCCTCCCTGCTTCGGTCGGCCCCGCGCTCCCGTCGCCTTCGGCGGAAGTCGCGTCACCCGCTGCCGAGCTCTCCCCTGCAACATGGGCGCCGCGCTCCAACTCGGAGCGGTAGAGTCTGGTGAGCGTCCCCGCCGCCGCCGGCGCTCCGCTCGGCGTGTCACGCCGAGCGGAGCGACACCGACGCGCTACTTCGTGGTCGTCTTCTTGGCCGGCGCACCAATCCGGAATGTCATCCCGCCCACCGGCATTCCATCCTGCAGCACCGTGATCACGATGTCGCGATTGCGACCCTTCTCCAGCATCGCCATGGTGAACGGCTTGCCTTCCGTGACCGCCGCCGTCACCTGCAACCGCTCGCCCGCCTTCAACATCGCGTGCTCCTTCGACAGCTTCGGGACATCGAGCTTCCATCCCAGCTTCGTCAGCAGCGGCGGCATGTCGACGCGCACACCGAGGCGCACAGGAGCCTTGCTGTGATTGCGGATCCAGAACGGCAGCTTGGCCCACGGAATCTTGTGGAGCGCCGGCAATACCGGATGCACGTTCCGCTGCGCGATGTTGTTGTCGTGCGGCACCAGGCGCCACTCGGCGATCGGCCCGGTGAGGCCGCCGTCGATATTGCTCGCGTCGCCGTTGGCGGACACGCTGAAGAACATGCACTCGTGCCCCACCTGTGACGGTGTCCACTTGAACGGGCCGACGACGACGCCCACCGCATCGTTCGCCGCGAGGTTCGGCGCGACCAGCTGAGCCGTCGTCATCGGCGCCCAGTCCGTGGGATACTCGAGCCCCACACCCGGCAGCGCGTGGAAGCCCTTCACCTTCACGTTCGTGGCCGGCCGGCTGCCGCGATTCTTGATGCGCACGTACGCGTAGTTCGTGCTGCCGACGATCGGCTCCTGATGAACGCCGCCACCGGCGCCGACGCTCGTGCGGTTCCAGATGTCCGTGCAGCTCCAGTGGTTCGCGAGAAACTGATATTGCCCCTGGCGGCCGTCGTCGATGTAGACGTCCACCGGCGGCGCCGCACCTTCCGCCGTCGCCGGCGTACCGGTGGCGCGGAAGAGTCCCTGCTTCTCGAACGCCCAGCGGATCACCTTGTGATACGCGCCGCCCGCGTATGAGCCCGCGGGATTCGTCGATGTCCACACGCCCGCGTCGGCCGTCTCGAGATGCTGCTCCCACGCGAGGTGGCTGTTGGCATTCGTGGCCGGCGTGAGCTGCCCGACGGCGCGCATGATGAGGTATACCGTCGATCGCGCGGCGAAGTCGCGCCGCGGCTGCCACGTGGAGTCGCCCCCGAGTGAGCGGTAGAGCCGGAAGTGGATCGTGGCGAGGATCTGCTCGGTGCTGTAGCCGCCGACATCGTTCACGCCGCCGATGCCCCAGCCGTTCACCGGCCGGTCGTGACGACGGCCGATGTTCACCCATGGGAAGGTGACGAAGCGATCGGGCGCCTCGGTATCGACGTCGTTGAGAATCGCGGCGATACCGTCGCCGGCGCTGTGCGCGAAGCCGAAGTTGGGCGAGTTGACGTGATCCCAGAGGATGCCGTGCCCCGCGAGCTCGTGCAGCACCACGCGCCAGTCCGCCGCGATGCCGATGGGATTCGCGGTGTTCGTGGTGTCCGCGAGCGAGAACACCACGGGGCCGATCCCGTTGCCAAGCGCATTGCCCTGGCACTGGGCGTTGACGACGTTGCCGAGCGCGTGCGGATCGACGCGCACGGGGAACGACGTGCCGTCGAAGTAGGACGAGATCGTGAAGCCGAGGTCGCGGACGAGGCGGAAGAAGCGGTCGCAGTGATAGTACGCATTCACCGCCGCGAAATTGTCGGTGCGCGCGTCGTACGCGAAGTTGAACGGACTCGTCGTGACGGGGAACGTCGTCGACGGCGCGGATACGTCGGCGAGCTGCACGAAGGTGCCGATGAGCTTCTGCGTCGGGCTCAGGCTCAAGTCCACGAGCGCGACGCTGTCGCGAAGCGGATCCAATACGACGTTGGACGCGCTCGGCACCGTGGTGAGCAGACCGGTCTTCGTGATCGGGTCGCGGTCGAAGACGAGCGCCGTCACGAGGCCGTCCACCAGCGCGCGCAGGTAGAGCACCGCGAGCGAGTCTGGCTCCACGAACGCCTGCCAATTCAGGAGTCCCCACCCAGGCAGCGCATACGAGAACAACACCTCGACGCTCACGTAATGCGTGCCTTCCTTGATCGTGGACGGCACGGCCGGCAACCGTAGCGTGGGCGGCTCGACCCCGAAGCCCGCTTCCTCCTTGGTGCTGGCGTGGTTGCGTATGCGCTTCGCCGCCTGGTAGCGGTAGACCATGAGGCGCGTGCGGTTGATGCGCAGCCCCTTCGCCATCGGCAGCGCCTTCTTCACGATCTCGTCATATGCGCCGGTGGCCGCGGTCTCATTGAGATTCGTCGCGGCGAGCGAATTGGCCGGTGGTGCAGCGGCAACGTCGTAGTGGAGTGTGGACGTCGCGGCCGTGACGGCGTTGTCGGGCGTGCGCACGGTGACCGACATGCCGGCCTGGAAGATGGGCAGGCCATACATCGTCTGCGTGTAGCTCACCGTCGTCGAGTCCATCAGATGCTTCTCGGCCTCGAAACGGAGCGCTTCATTCTCGTCCACGGGCGCGGCCGCCGCGCGAACGTCGAGCGATCGCATGTTCTCCGTGGGCACCTTCAGGACGTCCGACTGCTCGCGGATGAAGAGCTTCGCCGCGTCCTGGGGTGTGGCGCCCGTAAAGCTCGTGTCGTTTCGATCGAGTCTGAAATGCCGTGCGTGTCCCTGCTCGTCGTAGATGATGGTGTCGGTTGCCATGGCGCCTGTCCTCGGGGTATGTGCGCGTTAGCACTGCTCGTCCCACTAGGAGAACGACGAATCGCCCAGGAACCGGACATCGACGTCGGATGATCGCCATGTACCAAGGGCTAATAGGCCCGCCTCGACGCTCGTGAAAGACTGCGACCGCGTGTGGTGAAGGAGGATTCGAGCCAATCGAATGCGCCGCACTGACGATTCCAGAGAGCTCAACGGAGAGACGCAATGACGGCGGTAAATCCAAAGATCACTTCGTCCGGCAGCCAGGAAGCCATTCGGCCCTTTCGGGTGACCATACCGGAGAAGGAGATCGTCGAGCTTCGCCGCAGGCTCGCGGCCACACGCTGGCCTACCCGGGAGCTCGTCCAGGATCGGTCGCAGGGCGTGCAGCTGGCGACACTGCAGGAGATCGTCCGCTACTGGTCGACCGAGTACGACTGGCGTAACGGTGAAGCACGACTCACCGCGCTGCCCCAGTTCATCACGGAGATCGACGGAGTCGACATCCACTTCATCCACGTCAGATCCCGGCATGCGAACGCGTTGCCGCTGATCATGACGCATGGCTGGCCCGGCTCGGTCATCGAACTGCTCGAGAGCGTCGGTCCACTGACCGACCCGACCGCGCACGGAGGCACCCCCGGCGATGCATTCCATCTGGTGCTGCCGTCCTTGCCAGGCTACGGCTTCTCCGGCGAACCGACCGAGCTCGGTTGGGAGTCCGGCCGCATCGCCCGCGCGTGGGCGGAGCTGATGAAGCGCCTCGGCTACACGCGCTACGTCGCGCAGGGAGGCGACGTGGGCGCGAACGTGACTGACGCGATGGGACGCCAGGCGCCCGAGGGGCTCGTGAGCATCCATCTCACCTTGCTGGCCGGGGCGTTGGCCATCGCCGATCGACTACCGGCGAAATCCGAGCAGGAGCGCGCGGCGAAAGGTGCGCTCGAGACGTTCAAGACGAGTGGCTTCGGCTACTTCCTGGAACAGTCCACCCGGCCACAGACGATCGGCTATTCCCTGCTCGATTCGCCCGTCGGGCTCGCGGCCTGGATGCTCGACCATGACACCGACAGCTATTACAAGATTTCGCGCGCGTTCGTCGACGAGGAGCCCGCGGGCGGCCTCACCCGGGACAGCATCCTCGACAACATCACGCTGTACTGGTTGACGGGCACCGGCGCGTCGGCCGCACGGTGGTACTGGGAGTTTGGACAGGTGCTGGCCGCGGCCGCCGCGAGCGGCATGGCGCCTCCGCCGGTCAAGGTTCCCGTCGGCCTCACGACGTTTCCCGGCGAGCTCTGGGCGGCGCCGCGCAGCTGGGCCGAGATGGTCTACCCCGGCCTCGCCTACTTCAACGAGGTCGACCGCGGCGGACACTTCGCCGCGTGGGAGGAACCGGAGCTCTTCGCGTCCGAGCTGCGCGCAGCGTTCAAGTCTTCACGCCTGTCACTCGTGGATCGGTGAGCGGGGAGACGCTCATGAAGCGAGTGGTCGTGCTCGGCGGCGGCTTCGGCGGGGTCACGACCGTACGGGAGCTGGAGCGGCTCTGCGCCGATCGGTCGGACGTGGAGATCACACTCGTGAGCCGCGACAATTTCTTCGTGCAGTCGCCGCTTCTCTTCGAGGCGTGCTCCGGAGTCCTCGAGCTTCGTCACTGTGCCCAGCCGATCCGACCGGCCCTGCGTCGCGCTCACTTCGTCGAAGGGAACGTCGTCGCAGTGGACGTCGTGCGCCGGTCCGTGCGCGCCGAGGCAGCCGATGGCGAGGCGCTCGAGCTACCGTACGACCAGCTCGTCGTCGCCCTCGGCGCGACGACGAATCAGGCGCTGATCCCCGGCTCTCACACAGCGCTCACGTTCAAGACGGTGGCGGATGCGCTGGTGCTGCGGAATCATCTCATCGAACGGCTCGAGCGCGCCGACGCCACGCAGGACAGGGAGAACCGACGCGCGTGCCTCTCCGTGGTCGTGATCGGCGGGGGACTCGTGGGGGTCGAGCTGCTCGGCGAGCTGACCGCCTTCGCCGACGACGTCGTGCGCTACTACCCGCGCGTCCGACGGGACGAGCTCCAATTCCATCTCGTCGAGGCGGGCCCGCGCATTCTCCCGGAAGTCGCTCCCTCGCTCGCAGAGGAGTCACTGCGCCTGCTCCAACAGCGCGGCGCAGACATCCGCGTCGCGACGCCGGTGCGCGGCATCGAGGCCGGCCGCGTGCGACTCGGCGATGCGACCATCGAGGCGGAGACGATCGTGCTCGCCGCCGGCATCGTGCCGAACCACGTGGCGGGCGGTCTCCCCGTCGCACTCGACACGCGCGGCCGGATCACCGTCGACGCCACGATGCGCAGTGTGAGTCATCCTGATGTATGGGCGCTCGGCGACTGCGCGGCGATCCCGGGACCGGATGGGCGCCCCTACCCCGCGCTCGCACAACACGCGATCCGCGAGGCGCGCCAGCTCGCCCGGAACCTCGTGTCCGTAATCGACGGGCGCACGCCGGCGCCGTTCGTCTTCCGCTCGCTCGGCACGATGGCGGCTCTCGGCCACCGCCAGGCGGTCGCGGAGATCAAGGGCCACATGCTCACCGGATTCCCCGCATGGTGGCTGCGGCGGACGTACTACCTGTTTCAGATGCCGCGCTGGGAGCGGCGCTTTCGAATCATCCTCGACTGGACCGTCGCCCTCTTCTTTCGGCCGGACATCACGAAAGTCGACCTGGCCACAGAGGGGGACCAGGCGAGCCGGAACGCTCCGGCGGGTACGTTGCCACCACACCACGAGCCAGCGACGCCGGCTGCGGCCGCCCACCTTTCCGAGGCGAGAAAGGCATCAGGACCGACCAACCTTCACTCGCCTATTTCCGCGCGTAGCCTCCCATCGCGCTCCGCTTCCCCCCTTCCCGGTGCGCCTCGTCCGACAGTGCGCACACGCCGGTCGCGTCGATCCACCGATTGTAGAAGTTGAACAGCGCGCAGACGGTGATCGCGTAGTAGATCGCCTCGTCGGTCCACCCCGCCGCGTGCAGGGGCGCGATGTCCGCCGGGGAGATCCGCGGCGAATCGTGGTTCACCTTGTCGAGGAAGTGCATCAACAATTTCTCCGCGTCTGTGAGACCGGAGCTGTCGATGTCGCGAAGGACTCCTTGTACGAGCTCCTCGCTGCCCAGCAGGACCGCCGCGACCGCGGCGTGAGACTTCACTCAGAAAGGACAGTCGTTCCGGCCACTGGTGCGCGCGGCGATGAGCTCGCGAAAGCCCGGGCTCAGCGGCGCTTCCTCGCGCAGGATCTCCTGCGTGAACCGCGCGAGGTGGGCCGTCGCGTGCGGCTTGAACGCGAAGAGGTGCCAGATCTTCGGGTACTCGCGCCCCGACCCCTGCGCCGCCTCGATCAACGGCGTGTAGGGAGATTCCGGGCTCGGACTTCCCTCGACACCCGACAGGAACATCGGCTTCATTGTAATCCTCGTGCTGGTTACGCGGACGATCCGATCCCTACAATATTGCTGCGTGGAAATCGATAACACAGTGACCGCCGGCGCGCCCCCCACCACGGCGCCTGCCGAGCGCGTCCCATACGGCGTCTGCCTCCTCATCGGGCTGGGCGGGCTCTTCGCCGGAGTCACCGGTCCGCTGCTCAGCACGTTCATCCCGCCGATGGTGCGCGACGCGCTCGGCGAGCACCGGACCGCCATCGGTCTGGTGATGGCGATCGACAACCTGCTGCTCCTGCTGCTCGTCCCGTGGAGCGGCACCGCATCGGACCGCTCGAGCGCCGCCGGCCGCGGGCGCCTGCCGATCATCCTCGGTGGATTCGTGCTGTCGGCGATCGGGATGGCGCTCTTCCCCTGGTCCGGGCGCTTCGGCATCGCGGGCATCATCGCCGCCATGGTCCTGCTCTACACCGGGATCAACGTCCAGCGCTCTCCCTTCCAGGCGCTGCTGGCCGACGCGGTACCGTCGCGCTTCCGTTCGCTCGCGACGGGCTCGGTCACCTTCCAGATGTGCGTCGGCGCCATCGTGTTCCTGATGCTCGGCCGCATGCTCGGGATGCGCATGGCGTTCCTCATCGCCGCGGCAACCGTCCTCGCCATTGCCGCCGGTTTCCGGTTCGGACTCGTCGAGCCGCCGTCGCAGGGAACGTCTGCCTCCGAAGCGACGTTCGGCTCCTTGCTCGACGCCCTGAAGGAGGCGCTGCGCGGAGACGTGCCCGGCATGCGCCCCATCTTCGTCACGTCGCTGCTCCTCCAGCTCACCTTTCAGACCTTCACCACCTGGTTCGCGCTGCACGGCACCGAGCGCTTCGGCGTGCGCCCCGAGGATGTGACGATCGGTTTCATCGCCTGGGCGATGGGTGGCGTGATCGGTGCGCTGCCCGCGGGATGGATCGGCACGAAGTTCGGCCGGCGCAACGCGATGCTCCTCGGCTTCTTCGTCATGGCCGTGGCGCTCGTCGCGCTCGACCGCGTGGCCAGCGTCACGCAGGCGGTGCCTCTACTCGCGCTCGCGTCGGCAGCGTGGACATTCCCGACGGTGAACGCCTATCCGATGTTCGTCGAGCCGATCCCGCCCGCACGTCGCGGCGTCCTCGCCGCGCTCTTCCTCCTGTGCATCGCACTCGGCGGCGGCATCGGCGACCCGATGAACGGCGCGCTGTTCGACCTCTTCGGCAGCTATCGCCCTCTCTTCCTCATGATGGCCGTGTACACGGCGCTCGCGTTCATCGCCGTCCTCCGCATTCCGCGCGGTGCTGGCGAGGCCGACGTCAGGACGCCGAGCACCTGACCTGGCCCCGTCATCCCGAGCGAGCGTAGCGAGTCGAGGGATCTGCACCACTGGTCGAGATGCCATTCCGACTCACACGCCCGAGCGAGCAGCAGATCGCCACACTCCTCGCGACGCAGCGCGACCTCACTCTCTCGTACGCCGAGGTAGGCTGCACACGCGGCGCACCACCGCCGGGTTATGTGGTCGACCACAACTGCGCGCGACTCGGCACCGGCAAGGACACCTTCGAGCGAGCGAGCGCCGCGTTGCGCGCCTGGCGTCAGTCCTCGCTCGGCTGGACCAGCGTGCATCCGCGCGGCGCGCCCACGACTCCGGGCACCGACATTGCCGTCGTGGTGCGCCACTTCGGATTCTGGTCGCTCAACGCATGTCGCGTTCTGTACGAGATCGATGAGGCCGACACACACCACGGTGTGTGTCGGGTCGGATTCGCGTACGGCACACTCCCCGCCCATGGCGAGATCGGCGAGGAGCGATTCACCGTCGAGTGGTTCACAGCGGACGACAGCGTGTGGTACGATCTCTATGCGATCTCGCGTCCCGGACATCCGCTCGTACGCATCGCCTACCCGATCGCGCGTCGCTTGCAGCGCCGATTCGCCCGTGACTCGAAGCAGGCGATGATCGACGCGGCTGCCGGGAGCTGAACGGCGCGATGCGACCGGCGCTGCGCTCCATCCTGTGCGCTGCCGCGGCGATCGCGCTGGCGCTCGGCTGCGATCGTCAACGCACCCTCGCAGGCCAGATCATGCCGTGCGACGGCGAGAGTGGGCAGCACCTCCCCTTTCACGCGCTCGATCTCGGCCTCGGCTCTCCACCTCGCGCGCCGTACGTCACTGGCCCCGAGGGACACGAGGTCGTGACCGACTCGGCGCAGTGGCGGGATGTGTGGAGTCGGTACGCGCCATCCCTTCCCGTGCCGCCGGTGGCGTTCCGCGACTCTGTCGTGCTGCTCGTCGCCACGCGTGCGTACACGAGCGGCCAGCGAACGGTGCGCATCGTCGATGTACAGCGGTGCCCGTCGGGGCTGGTCGCCGTCGTGACTCAGACCGAAGGGCGCTACATGCAGCACCGCGAAGGCGAACGGACGATCGCCGCAGTGGCCATGGATCGTGCCCTCATCGGTGCCGCGGCGGTGCAGTTCGTCCAGCTGGCCGATCACTGGTCCCGATAGATCGGCGATCTTGCGCTCCGGCGGTCGGCGGATTTGTATACATAATGAGCTCCCTCCGCCTCGCCGACCGCGCCGACGCGCCCTACTACCTCCCGCTCGGCAACGAGATCGACCTCTTTCGCGCCTGCCACGAGCAGCGCCTCCCCGTCATGCTCAAGGGGCCGACGGGGTGCGGCAAGACGCGCTTCGTCGAGCACATGGCGCACCTCCTCGGCCGACCGCTCATCACGGTGGCCTGCCACGACGACCTCTCGGCGAGCGATCTCACCGGGAGGTTCCTCATTCAGGGGAACGACACCGTGTGGGCCGACGGACCGCTCACGACGGCGGTGCGCACGGGGGCGATCTGCTATCTCGACGAAGTCGTCGAGTCGCGGCAGGACACGCTCGTCGTCATCCACCCGGTGACGGACGACCGACGCATCCTCCCGATCGAGAAGACGGGTGAGCTGCTCACCGCCGCGCCGGGATTCCAGCTCGTCGTCTCCTACAACCCGGGCTATCAGCACGCACTCAAGGATCTCAAGCCGAGCACCCGGCAGCGCTTCGTCGCGCTGGAGTTCGACTTCCCCTCGCCGGCGCGCGAGGCGGAGATCATCGAGCACGAGAGCGGTGTGCCGCGGGCGACGGCACGAGCGCTCGCCGAGCTCGCGGTGCAGATCCGGCGGCTGCGCGATCAGGGATTGGCCGAGGGACCGGGGACGCGACTGCTCGTCTCGGTGGGGCGACTGATCGCGCGCGGGATCCCGGCGCACGAGGCGTGTCGCACGGCGCTCGCCGCGCCGCTCACCGACGATCCCGACCTGCTCGGCGCGATCGAAGATCTCGTGACGCAGACGATCTAGCCGGCGCACCGTGCGGCTGCATCGCTATCTCCGGAACCGCGCCATCCGGCTGACGCGCCGCGTCGCGTCGCCGATGCATCGCTGGCGGCTCGCGCACGCGTCGCACACGCTCACGCTCGACCAGGTGCGGCGGCGGCTCGAGCTGCTGCTCGTCGCGATGTACGGCACGCCGATGCGCGTCGCCTCGGTGGCGATGGCCGGCGACAGCGACGTGGGACTTCCGCCGCAGTTCGACGCGAGCGCGGGGCTCGATGATGCGATCGCGCGCTACCGCCTGCTCGCACTCGCACAGGCCGCGCGGCTCGCGCGACGCGACGCGAGCACGCCGCCAGACGACCTGCTCGCGCGCGATCTGCACCGGCTCGCCGAGAGCGCCGCGGCGGAGCGGGAGCTCGTCGAGCGCGTTCCCTCGCTCGGTGCGCCGCTCGCGCTGCTGCGCTATGCCGAGCTGGCGGGGCGCCGCAAGAAAACCGGGCTCTCACACACGGAGCGACGCGCCGAGGCGCTGCTCGCCGCGCTGCTCGCGTCGCCGCCCGATCAGATCCCGTCGATCATTCCGACCTGTGCGACGCCGAGCGAATCGCGCGCGTGGGCCGAGGCGACGGCGGAGAAGATCCTCAGCGAGTCGGGTGGCCGCTCGCCGTATCGGCCGCGCAATCCGATGTCGCTCTGGGGACTCGCCTGGTCGCACTACGCCGAGCCGACCGACGAACCGTTCAGCCCGAGCGGTGGCGGAGGGTCGTCTCCCGATCCTTCCGGACAGTCGAGCGCGCGCGCCGACAACGCGACGCGTCGCGCGCGCGAGGACGACGCATCGCACGAGGGCTCGCAGTCCACGCCGGACGGCACCGACGCGGGCGACTCGGTGGACGAGCAGAGCGCGACACTCGTGCGAAGCTCATCGGCGTCCGCGGCTCCGGCACATGACCGAGAGCACGCGCCGAGCGCACCCGCGGATACGCCTGAGGCGTCACCGGAGCTGACGCTCGATGAAAGCGGGAGACGTGCGCCGCGCCCGCCGGCCGACGGCATCGCGTATCCCGAATGGGACGAGTACGGGCATCGCTTGCACGAGCACGGCGCGACGGTGACCTGCTCCCTCGCCGGCGAAGGAGACGACGCGTGGGCTGCCGAGGTGCTGCACGAGCACGCGCCCCTCGTGCGTCAGGTGCGCGACCGCTTCGCGCCGCTGCGCGCGCGTCGTCTGCGGCTACGTCGCCAACGCGTCGGCGACGAGCTCGATCTCGAGGCGTGCGTCGCGGCACTCACCGACCGCCGCATCGGCGTCGCACCGAGCGATCGCCTGTACCAGGTCGTGCGCACGTCGCGTCACACGATGGCGATCCTGCTGCTCGTGGACACGAGCGGCTCGACGGCGACGAAGCTCGACGACGGCCGCACCGTGCTCGACGTCGAGCGCATGACACTCCTTCTCGCCGGCGAAGCACTCGCCACGCTCGGCGATCCGTACGCCATGCTCTCCTTCTCCGGCGCGGGGCGGCACGGCGTGCAGGTGTGCACGATCAAGGACTTCGCCGAGCACGATCTCGCGCGCGCCCGCCGCCGGATCGCCTCGCTCGCGCCGCGCGACAACACCCGACTCGGCGCCGCCGTGCGTCACGCGACGGCGGTGCTCAACGCGCAGCCGGTACAGCGACGCGTGCTGCTCGTGCTGTCGGATGGCCAGCCGAACGACGTCGATTGGTACCAGGGCGCGTACGCGGTCGAAGACTCCCGCCGCGCCATCCTCGACGCGCGCGCCTCCGGCGTGCACACGTTCTGTCTCACGGTGGAGCAGGAGGAGACGGAGTACCTCCCGCACCTGTTCGGACCGACGGGGTATCGTGTTCTCTCTCGCCCAGATCAACTGCCCGAGGCGCTGCTCGGCGTCGTGGTGGGAATGATTCGCAGTTGAACCGCGAATGGGGTCAGAGTCAGTGGGGTCAGAGTCGACCGACTCTGACCCCACTGACTCTGACCCC
>DASVNI010000323.1:0-2139 GCA_036383935.1 Gemmatimonadaceae bacterium
GTTGAGCACGATGTCGACCGGCTTGCCATCCGGGAGGAACGGCATGTCCTCCTCGGGGACGATGCGCGCCACGATACCCTTGTTGCCGTGGCGTCCGGCCATCTTGTCGCCGACCGAGATCTTGCGCTTCTCGGCCAGATAGACCTTCACGAGCTGGATGACGCCCGGCGGCAGCTCGTCCGGCTGCAGAATCCGGTCGATCCGCTCTTCCGCCTTCTCCTCGAGCTTCGCCTTCTCCTCGTTGGCGGCATCGATGATCGTGCGGATGCGCTCATTCACCTTCTTGTCGGCGACGCGGAAGGTCTTGAGGTCGAGCGACGAGATCTTGAGGCCGTCGAGCACGTCCTGCGTGATCTTCGTGCCCGCCGGAATCGCCTCCTCCACCGTGCCGCTCTTCAGCGCGAGCGCGACGGTCTGCCCGACGAGCAACTCGCCGAGCTCCGCGTCACGCACCTCGTTCACGCGGATCTTCTCCTCACCCTCGAGACGGCGCACTTCGCCGATCCGCTCGCCGCGATCCTTCTCGACGACCTGGTCCTCGATGCGCGAGAAGATCTTCACGTCGATGACGACGCCTTCCATTCCCGGCGGCACCTTGAGCGACGAGTCCTTCACGTCCTTCGCCTTCTCACCGAAGATCGCGGTGAGGAGCTTCTCCTCAGGCGAGAGCTCCGTCTCACCCTTCGGCGTGATCTTGCCGACGAGGATGTCGCCCGGCTTGACGTGGGCACCAATCCTGACAATTCCGCGCTCGTCGAGATCCAGCAGCGCCTCCTCGGAGACGTTCGGGATCTCGCGCGTGATCTCCTCCTGACCGCGCTTCGTGTCACGAACGTGGAGCTCCAACTCCTGAATGTGAATGGACGAATAAACGTCGTCCTTCACCAGACGCTCGGACAGAACGATGGCGTCCTCGAAGTTGTGGCCGTACCAGGGCATGAACGCGACGACCACGTTGGAGCCGAGGGCGAGCTGCCCCATCTCCGTCGCGGCACCGTCGGCGAGCACGTCGCCCTTCTTCACCTCCTGGCCATGCTTCACCAGCGGACGCTGGTTGATCGCCGTGTCCTGGTTGGTGCGCCAGTACTTCCGCAGGCGGTAGCGGTCGTGCTGCGTGAGGCGGGCCAGCACGCGGCCTTCCTGCTTCGCCTGCGCCAGCTCGGCCGGCCCGGCGTCGACGATGATCTCGTCGGCCGTGACGCGGCTGACGATACCGTCGCGACGCGCGATGACCACCGCGCCGGAGTCCACCGCCACCGTGCGCTCCAGCCCCGTGCCGACGTACGGCGTGCGCGGGTTGAGCAGCGGCACGGCCTGGCGCTGCATGTTCGATCCCATGAGCGCGCGGTTCGCGTCGTCGTGCTCGAGGAACGGGATGAGCGCCGCGGCGATCGAGACGAGCTGCTCGGGCGCGACGTCCATGTAGTCGATGCGATCGGGCGTCGTGAGCGGCACGTCGCCCTGGGCGCGCGCGAGCACCAGATCTTCCGCGAACGTCCCGTCGTCGTTGAGCGGCGCGTTCGCCTGCGCGATGATCGCGTCCTCCTCGCGGTTCGCGTCGAGCCAGGCGATCTCGCCCGTGACCTTGCCATTCTTCACGACACGGTACGGCGTCTCGATGAAGCCGAGATCGTTGACGCGCGCGTACGTCGCGAGCGACGTGATGAGTCCGATGTTCGGACCTTCCGGCGTCTCGATCGGGCACATGCGGCCGTACTGCGAATAGTGCACGTCGCGCACTTCGAAGCCGGCGCGCTCGCGCGTCAGGCCGCCAGGGCCGAGCGCCGACAGACGACGCTTGTGCGTCAGCTCGGCGAGCGGGTTGGTCTGATCCATGAACTGCGACAGCTGCGACGACCCGAAGAACGCCTGGATCACCGCGCTCACCGTGCGCGCATTCACCAGGTCATCGAGCGAGATCTTCTCCGGATCGGTGTTGATCGACATGCGCTCCTTCACCAGGCGCGCCATGCGGGACAGACCGACCGAGAACTGGTTCGCGATCAGCTCACCGACGGAGCGGATGCGGCGGTTGCCCAGATGGTCGATGTCGTCGACGTGGCCGCGGCCCTCGTGGAGCTCGACGAGATAGCGTACGATCTCGACGAAATCCTCCCTCGTGAGCACGGTCAGGTCGGC
>DASVNI010000324.1:0-4541 GCA_036383935.1 Gemmatimonadaceae bacterium
CGCCGCGCTCGCGGCCGCAATGGAGCACGCGCCCGTCCGTCCCGGTCCCGGGGTGCTGCGTGTCGTACAGCATCGCGGGCGGCAGAAGCAGTGGCTCGTCGACAACGGATTTCCCGTCGGTACGTACGCGGACGTCGTCACCGCCGCCGCGCTCGCAGCCGCGGCGCGCGACATCGGCCCATCGCTGTTCGTGAAGGCATGCGAGGGCGGCTACGACGGCCGCAGTCAGCTCCGCTTCGACGGCGTCGATCACGACGCGGCGGGGAAGTCGCTCGGCGGTCGCGCTGCCGTCGCTGAACAGGCGCTGGATCTCGAGCTCGAGCTCTCCGTGATGGTGGCGCGGCGCGCGTCGGGAGAGGTCGTCGTCTATCCGCCCGCGGTGAATCATCACGAGCGCCAGATCCTCGCGTGGAGCGTGCTCCCTGCCGATCTCGATCCCGCCGTCGCCGCACAGGCACGTGATCTCGCGCGCGCCATCGCCGAACAATTTTCGCTCGAGGGGATCCTCGCGGTGGAGATGTTCCTCACGCGCGACGGGCGGTTGCTCGTGAACGAGCTGGCACCGCGCCCGCACAACTCGTATCACGCCTCCGAGCTGGCCTGCCCCACGAGCCAGTTCGAGCAGCTCGTGCGCGCGGTCTGCAACCTTCCGCTCGGCGTCGCCGAACCGACGCGTCCCGCCGCGATCGTGAATCTGTTCGGAGACCTCTGGCAGAACGATCGTGCGCCGGACTTCGCGTCTGCGCTGAGCGTCGCCGGAACACGCTTGTTTCTCTACGGCAAGCGCGGCCCGCGCCATGGCCGCAAGATGGGCCATCTCGCCGCCATCGGTGACACCCCCGCCGATGCGCTCGATCGTGTGCGACGCGCCGCATCTCTCCTGTAACATTCGTCCGGTGACGCGGCACCCCCTTTGCTCCCTGGGGGTGCCATGTCCACGTCAGAAGACCACTTCGCTCCCCTTCCCTCACTGATCCTCGGTGCGGCAGGCGGAGCACTCGTGGGCGGCCGCCCGCGCCGCTCCACTGCCGGGGCGCTCGCCGCAATTGCCGGCCTCGCGCTCGTCGGCTTCGCCGCCAGACGGCCGATGGCCCAGGCACTGCGGCGCGCCGGTACACGCCGTCGCTCCGTACGACTCAGACTCTCGTTCGTCGTACCGCATCCGGTGGGCGAGGTGTTCAAGTTCTGCAGCGACTTCGAGAACTTCCCGAAGTTCGTCCGCGCCCTTCGCGCCGTGGAGGATTTCGGCGACGGCCGCTCGCACTGGGTGGGATCGACGCCCTCCGGCGGAACGCTCGAATGGGATGCGCTGACGACGAAGTTCGTCACCAACCGCGTCATCGCCTGGGAGAACACGCCACGCTCGCCCGTCCGCATGAACGGAACGATTCGCTTCGTCCCCGAGCGCACCGGCGAGACCTGCCTGAAGGTCGCGCTCGACTACTCCGCGCCCACCGACAGGATCGCCGACGCCGTCGCCGCACTCGCGACGCGGACGTTGAACCACGAGCTCGAGACCGACATCCGTCGGCTCGGCGAGACGCTCGACGACCTTCGCGCGAGCGCCCCCGCCGCCCAGATCGCAGTCTGATCCCCAGTCGGTGTTAGAGCTGGGGTCAGGGCTGGGGTCAGATACCGAAGGTGTCTGACCCCCTGGCGCTCGGCCAGCGTTTCATTGGCGTCAGACACCAGAGGCGTCAGAGTCGACGGATCATGCGGTGCGCACATCCGCGACGCGCGTAGCAGGCGGCTGACGATCACCTGCGCGCCGTCCGTGCATCCGCCGCTCTTCGGTCACGGCGGGCGCGGCGGCCGCGGCGCTCTCACGCGGCACCTCGATGAGCCGGTAGGCGGGCTGATCGGGATAGGTTGCCTTCAGCACCGGCAACGAAACGTTGTAGACGGGGATCCCCGTCGTCGTCTGACCCACCGCCGTTCCCTTGTGCGCGTGTCCGTGCACCACGGCACTCACCTGATAGCGGGTCAGCGGCTCTTCCAGACGGCTCGAGCCGAGCCACGGAAAGATCTCCGCCGGTTCCCCCTCCACTGTGCTCTGCACCGGCGCGTAGTGCAGCACCGCGATGCGGTGCGCCGTCTTCAGCCGAGCGAGCGCCGACTCCAGCTTGAGCGCCTCGCTCACCGACTCCTGCACGAACTGCTTGATCGCCTTCTCGCCCCACGGACCGAGCGTTCCGCGCCCGAATCCCCCCGCGAAGCCCTTCACCCCCGCGAACCCGACTCCGTGCACCTCGACCGCATCGCCGTCGAGCATGTGAACGCCGGCGTCGGCGAGGATCCGGGTTATCTCGTCGGACTGATCGGACTCGAAATCGTGATTTCCGAGCACGGCGACGATCGGGATCTTCACCGCCGACGTCAGGTCTCGCGCGAGGACCTTCGCTTCCTCCGCCAGCCCGTAATCGGTGAGGTCACCCGGAATCACGAGAACGTCCGCGCGCTCGGCGATCTGGGCGAACAACGGTTGCAACATCCCCTGCGAGTGTTTCCCGTAGTGGACGTCGCTCACGGCGGCGATTTGGATGGTGTCGCTCGACGGCATGGGTTCCGGGTTCTGGTCGCCGGACCCTACTGAGAGATTCGGGCCACGGCCCTGCATCGCGTGGCGGCAGCTAGCCCCGGACTTGCGTTGTGCGTCGAGCTACCTCAACCACTGCCTGAGCTCACCGCCTGAACTCACCCGCCTGGATGTCCGGGATCTCCACACTCGACGCCTCCGCGCAGGACACCAACACCTTCTACCGGCGCACGCTGCACGTCCTGAGCGACGCAGGGGTGCCCTTTCTCGTCGGTGGGTCGCACGCCTTCCTCGAGTACACGGGGATCGTGAGGAACACGAAGGACTTCGATCTCTTCCTCCGCCGCGACGATCTCGACCGGGCGATGGACGCGCTCCAGGCCGCGGGCTACCGCACGGAGCTGACCTTTCCCCACTGGCTCGGCAAGGCGTGGCAACACGAGGACTTCGTCGACCTCGTATTCAGCTCGGGCAACGGCATCTGCAAGGTCGACGATGGCTGGTTCGACAACGCCGTCGAGACGCAGGTCCTCGGCATGCCGGTCAAGATCGTGCCGAGCGAGGAGCTGCTCTGGCAGAAGGCGTTCGTCATGGAGCGCGAGCGCTTCGACGGCGCGGACATCATGCACATCCTGCGCTCGCGCGCGAGCTCACTCGATTGGCCGCGATTGTTGACGCGCTTCGGGCCGCACTGGCCTCTCCTCTACACGTACCTGCTCTTCTTTCACTTCGTGTATCCCAGCGACGTCGGCGTGCTGCCCTCCGGCGTCCTCGAGGATCTGTCAAACCGCGTGGCGGAGTTACGACAGGCGCCTCCGTCGGACCGCGTGTGCCAGGGCACCCTGGTGAGCCGCGCGCAGTACATGCTCGACATCGGCCAGTACGGCTATTCCGACGCGCGCCTCGCACCCCGCGGCGCGATGTCCGCCGAGGACGCGATCTTCTGGACCTGGGCGATCGACCACGTGAAGTGAGCGTCCTGCGCTCACGATCACGCACTCACGGCCGCGTCGCCACTTCCGCGCGATACTGCTTCAGCTTTCGATAGAGCGTGCGGCGGTCGATGCCGAGCCGCGCGGCCGCGTTGCTCTGATGTCCCCTCTCGCGCGCGAGGACGTGAAAGATGTAGGCACGCTCGAGCTCCTCGAGCGTTGCCTGCGCGTCACCAAACTCGACGCCTTTCAGCTCCGCGCTGAGCTGCGATTGCTCCGCGCGCGACGCGAGCGCCGCGCGCTCGATCCAGTGCTCGAGCTCGCGCACGTTGCCGGTCCACTCGCGGCCCATCAGGGGCAACATTTCGGCGGAGGTCACCGGCGGCAGCTCGATCTTCTGCTCGTGCGCGAGGCGACGGCGGAAGTGGTGTACGAGCTGCGGGATGTCGCTGCGCCGCTCGCGCAGCGGCGGCACGTCGATCAACATCGCGTTGAACGCGTCGAGCAGCTCCTCGACGACCGTGCCGCTGTCATCCCGAGCGTGCCCTGCCCTGTCATCCCGAGTCTGCCTTGGGCTGTCATCCCGAGTCTGCCTTGGGCGGTCATCCCGAGCGAGCGCAGCGAGTCGAGGGATCTGCACTTCCGCCATATCCGCTCCACCCCCTGTGCGCACGACGAGTATGAGCCGCACATCGGCCGGCAACGAATCGCTCCCGCCGACGCGCTCCGTCAGTCGTGTGAGACCGACACGGCTCAGCTGCGCGCGCAGAGCGTGCGACAGCGATGACGCGTCCTCGAGCACCACCGTTCCGCCGCGCACGCGCTCGAGCAGACCGGCGTGCGAATGTCCACTCTCCGTCGTCCCGAACAGGTCGCGCGCCAGCGACGCCTCATCTGATTCGCCGCAGCGCACCGTCGCGAAGGGCCGCGTTGCGCGATCCGAGAGGTCGTGTACCAGCCGCGCCACGACGTCCTTGCCCGTGCCGGCCTCGCCGGCGATCACGACCGGCACGCGCGATCCAGCCGCGCGCCCGATGAGCTCACGCACGTGTGCCATCCCCGCCGACCGCCCG
>DASVNI010000325.1:0-8408 GCA_036383935.1 Gemmatimonadaceae bacterium
TAGAGCACCGTGCCGTCCACCGGCCAGGTGAGGCGTCCCAGATCGCTCGTCCGCAGCGAGCTCGATTCACGCGTCGCGCTCGGCCGCGTCGCCGCGCTCCGGCGCCGTTCGCTCTCGATCGTCGCGATCACGTTCGTCAGCCGCGATTCCGACGCACGCAGCGCCGCCAGCCGGTCCTGGATCTCCTGGGCCGACCGCTGCACCTGCCGCAGGTTCGACGACCGCTCACCGCGCAGCCGTGCGAGCCGATCCTCCTCGGCTTGCTTGTCCGTTCGGTTCTCCTCCACCGCCTGGCGGAGCGTCACGAGATCTCGCCGCTGCCGCGCGACCTGATCGCGCAACAGCTGCACGCGTCCCACGAGCGCGCGATCGTGGACGGCCAGCTCGTGCATGTACTTGTACCGCGCCACGAGCTCGCCGAACGTCCGCGCCGTCAACAGCGCCTCCGTCGAGTACAGGGGCCCGCGCTTGTAGATGTCCACGAGCCGACGCTCGAGTGTCGCGCGCCGCGTGCCGAGCTCTCCCTCCGCCTTCTGCATGCGCGTCGTCGTCTCGTTCACGTCCGTCGTGATCGACGCGAGCTGCCGATCGAGCGTCTGGATCACCCGTTCCGTCGCCTCGCGCTGGCGGTCCAGGTTGAACACTTCCTCACGCAGCTCGTGCACGTTCCCCTGGAGATTGGCCATCTGTCGCTCCAGGTCCGCGCGCTCGCGTCGGATGCGCTCGAGCTCCTCGCGCTGGGCGCGAATCCGCTCTGCCGTCGACTGCGCCCGCAACGGGGCGGCGTGCGCGACGAGTAGAACCCCGAGCGCCGCGACCACGAGACCGACGCGGCGCCACGCGCCGATCACACCCGGCGTAGGTGCCTCCCGACCGACACGGCGCTGCCGAGCAGCCCGATCAGCGCGCCGAACAACAGCCCCAGCACCGCGACCTGCGTGGTGAAGAAGACGGTCTCGATCACGTAGCGATTGATCAGCGTCTGCGCGACCCACGTCAGCACGAGCGCCAACAGACCGCCCATCACGCCCTTCGCGAACCCTTCGAGGAGAAACGGTCGCCGGATGTAGGAGTCGGTCGCGCCCACGAGGCGCATGATCGAGATCTCCCTCGACCGCGCGAGCACCGCCATCCGGATCGTCGCGCCGATGATGATCACCGACACGATCGCGAACGCGAAGCCGAGGACGAGCCCTGCGATGCCGGCGATGTTCCGCAGCCGGTACAGCTTCTCGATCCACTCCTCGCCGTAGCGCACGTCGTCCACGAAGGAGAAGGTCTTCACACGCTCGGCCACCTTCTTCACCGTCGCCGGATCACGCTGGCCGGGCTTGAGCCGCACGTCGATCGAGCCGGGCAGCACCGCCCCCTCGAACACGTCGCGGAACTCTCCCAGCTCGGACTGGGCCCGCTTGAGCGCCATCTCGGGGGTGACGATCGTCGCCGACTGCACTTCGGGGAAGGACGCCACGTCGCCCGCCGCCTGCCCGACGTCTTCCGGCGTCGTGCCCGGCGCGACGAACGCCCGGATCTCCACGCGGTCCTCGAGCTTATCGAGTGCCTGGCGGATGTTCAGCGCCACGAGCCCGAACAGGCCGAGCGCGAACAGCGAGAACGCGATCGTCGTCACGCTCAGCGCGCTGAGGAGCGGCGTCCGCCGGAGGTCGTCCAGCACGTCGCGGATCGCGCGGCTCATGGGGTGCGCGTCCCCGGGAGCGCCGGCTCCGCGGAATCGAAGACGACCTGTCCGCGCGCCATCTCGATCGTGCGGAACTCGTTGCGGCGGATCAGCTCGAGGTTGTGCGTTGCCATGATGATCGACGTCCCCTGCGCATTGATCTCGCGCAGGAGCTGGAAGATGCCGCGCGTCGCGCGGTCATCGAGATTCCCCGTTGGCTCGTCGGCGATCAGCGCGAATGGATCGTTCACGAGCGCGCGGGCGATCGCCGCGCGCTGCTGCTCGCCCCCCGACAGCTCGCGCGGCAGCGCGCGACCCTTCGCCGCCAGCCCGACCTGTGTCAGCACGCGGGCCACCTTGCCGCCGATCACCGCCGCCGACGCGCCGATCACCTCGAGCGCGAAGCCGACGTTCTGCTCGATCGTGCGGTGCTCGAGCAGGCGAAAGTCCTGGAAGACGATCCCGAGCTTGCGTCGCAGCTTCGCCACGTCGCGCGACGTCGCGTTCACGGAGCTCGTGCCGGCCACGCGCACCTCGCCCGTGGTCGGCCGCTCCTCCATGTAGATCATCTTGAGCAGCGTCGACTTGCCGGCCCCGCTCGCCCCGGTGAGGAAGACGAACTCTCCCTTGTTCACCTGGAGGCTGACGTCGTGGACGGCGGTGCCGGTCTTCGGGTAGCTCTTCGAGACGCGGGTGAATCGGATCATCGAGCGGTTTCGGATTCGTCGAGGCCCTCGCCCTCGAGCTCGATCAGCTGCCACGAGGACCTTGCCGTCACCGTGTCGACGACTGCCTTGAGGAGACCGATCAGGATCGGGCCGATCAGGATGCCAGCCAGCCCGAACGTGTACACGCCCGTCACCAGCGCCACGAACATCCAGTAGAAGTTGAGCACCTTCGACCGGTCTGCCGCGATCTTCGGTCGGAGATAGGTCGAGATGAACACCGTGTTCACGAGCGTTCCGATCACCACCATCAGCAGCGCCTGGCCCGTCGCATCGCGGAAGATCGCCAGCCAGATCGCCACCGGAACGTACACGCTCCACGATCCCACGATCGGGAAGAAGCCGATGATGAAGCTCACGACGGCGAGCGGCGCGGCGAGCGGCACACGGAACGCCAGGTTCATCACGAGGATGATCACGCTCTTCATCGTCTGTGTGAGGAGCGTGGAGTAGATCGCGCCGTACAGGACCCCGCGCACGTTGATCTCGAGGGCGCGTCGCAGTTCGTGATACCGCGGCGGGATCTTGCTCGTGACGTAGCCCGCGACCTTCTCCGCTTCGATCAGGATGTAGAACGCGGTGAACAGGAAGATCGTCGCCGCGATCGAGAACCCGGCCAGCGCCTCGCGGATCGCCAGGGGCAGCCGTGCCCCGTATGCCGTCGCCTCGACCACCATCCGTCCCACCGCCCCGGACGCACTGGAGCCGCCGAGGAAGGGCAGGCGTCGCACCGCTTCGTCCACCTTCTGCAGGATCTCCTTCTGATGCGCGGCGGCGTATGCCCCCACCCCCGACAGCTGCATGTAGCTGTAGATCAGGACGATGACGATCGGCACGGTCACACCGAGCAGCGTCAGGATCGCCGCGAGCGTCGATCGGCGTCCCCCCATCCGCTGCAGGAGCCACAGATAGAGCGGGCGAATGTAGAAGCCGATGATGAGCCCGAGGATCGCCGCGATCACCACCGACCGCACCATCCACAGGAACAGCACCAGCACCACCGCGCCGAGCATCGTGGTGATGAGGATGCGACGCAGCTCCGGCAGCGTCAGGTCGGCGATGCGTCCGTTGTGCCGGCGCTCCGTGCGACGGCGCTCGCCTTCCTCCCTCGAATCCACCATGACGATCGGATCAGCCATCAGTGCAATGCGTGCTCGATGTCGGCGATGAGATCGGCCGCGTCCTCCAGGCCGACGCTCAGACGCAGGAACCCGTCCGGCACACCCATCCGCGCTCGCTCTTCCGCCGTGAGGTGCGCGTGGGACGTGAAGCGCGGCTCGCTCACCAGGGAGTCCACGCCCCCCAGGCTCGGCGCGTGCCGGATGATCCTCAGCTTTCGCACGAATCGGTCCGCGGCTTTACCACCGCCGGATAGCTCCAGCGCCAGCATCCCGCCGAATCCGTCCATCTGGTCCAGCGCCACCTCGTGGTCCGGATGATCCTCCAGCCCCGGGTAGTGGACCGCCCGCACCTCCTTTCGCTCGGCGCACCACTGGGCGATCCGCATCGCGTTCTCGTTCTGCCGCTTGACGCGCACGTCGAGCGTCTTGAGCCCGCGCTCCAGCATCCAGCAGGCGAAGGGATCGGGGACCTGTCCCCACATGATCATCTTCTGCCGGACTTCCTCCACGTACGACGCCGTCCCCAGCACCACGCCGCCCATCACGTCGTGATGGCCGTTGAGGAACTTGGTTGCCGAGTGGATCACGATGTCCGCGCCGTGCTCCAGGGGGCGCAGGTTGATCGGGCTCGCGAAGGTGGAATCCACCACGAGCGCCAGCCCGCTCTCGTGCGTGAGGTACGACAGCGGCTTGAGGTCGAGCACGCGGCACGTCGGGTTCACCGGCGACTCGATGTACACGGCGCGCGTTTCCTTGCGCATCCGCTTTCGCCACCCGCGCGCCTCGAACGGATCCACCAGCGTCACGTCGATGCCGAGCGAGGTGAGCTCTTCGCTGAGCAGCCGCTGCGTGCCCCCATAAATGTCGCGGCTCGCGAGCAGATGGTCGCCCGGACGCAGCAACGCCATCAGCGCGCACGCCGTCGCGCCCATCCCGCTCGACAGCACGACGCCCGCCTCCGCGCGGTCCAGCGCGGCCAGCTTCTTCTGCACCACCTCGGCGTTCGGCGTGTTGCCGTAGCGCGGGTAGAGCAGCCCCTCCGCCGTGCCGACCTCCTGCACGAAGCTCACACTCTGATGCAGTGGCGTCGCGACGGGGCTGTCCACGTCGTGCGCCGGCTCGCCGGCATGGACGGCGAGCGTCGGCAGGGCGAGAGTACGAGTGCGTCGCGTGGAGGACACGAGAGGGACAGGAGGGGGGGGAGTCGCGTCAGGCGAAGTAGCCGCGACGCGTGTGCGAGTCCAGATCGGGCTTGATCACCCGGACGATCTCCGAGAGCGACACCCCCGCGATGTCCCGCAGGGCGACGTCACCGCGCTTCACCGACTCATCCACGACGACGGTCGCCAGCTCCTGCCGTCGCGGTCCCTGCACCCACGCGAGCTCGCCGTCCACCAGCAGCCGCGCCCGTGCATCGTCGGGGCTCAGTCGAACCTGGGGCCCCCGCTCCGGATCCGACGCGCGCGTCCCGATGAACTGCGCAACGCGCAGTGGTCGGTTGCGCGCGTCTTCAGTCATGCCCGATCCCGCCTCCGATGCCGCCCACGGCGATGTAGCCCTCCTCGGTGCGCATCACCAGACGCCGGCGGTGCAGGGTGTCCAGCACCTCCAGCGCGTCCGATTCGTCGGCGCCCAATGCGCTCGCCAGATCCGCCGGTGCGGTGCGCCCGAGCTCGTACACCTTCTCCCACGCGGCGCGCTCTCCCTCACCGACGATTCCCACGATGCGCGCGGCACCGTCGTCCGTCTCCAGGACGAGCGCGAGCCGGTGACGTTCCAACACCGTCTCGATCGCGTCCCAGTGATCGTCGGTCACGCCGCGGAAGAGGAAATACGCCTCACGCCCTCCGCGCTCCGACGAGACGGACTGCAACAGCAGCTTCGCCACCACTTCGTCGGCGCACGAGAAGTCGATCATCCCGACGTGCGAGAAGTCGATCACCGTGAGGGAGCGCTCACGGGCGTCGGCCAGCAACGCCTCGATCTGCGCACGAACCGCGGCCCCAGTCGGCCGCGTGACCAGATTGGAATAGAGCTCGCACGACACAGTCTGTCGTAGCACCGAGCTCAGATCGATATGCATCATCATCGCGGGCCCCCGGCGACCCGCTCGGGTATCGTGACCTGTACCTGTGACCCCGGAAACGGGGCCAGCTTCTCTAGTAGTGGAACGTCGTCGTCCCAGCTCGGAACGATCGCGATTCGCGCCGTGCCGCTGCGCACGCTCACCTTGCCGTCCCAGCGACCGACGTACCGCCGTACGCCCGCAAGCCCCTGGCCACGGCCGGGGTCGCGGAACCGGCTCACGCCGCGCACCACCGCCTCTTCCAGTGCCTCGGCGTCGTCCCAACGGTCCGAGCGCACCCTGCCTGGCGCGCTCTCCAGCGACTGACGGAATCCGCAGCCCGCGTCGCACACCGCGATCACTACCACGCGGCGACCGAGTCGCTTCCGCCAGGTGTACGTCTGCACTGCCACCCAGCCACCGCGGCCGGCGTGCTCCACGATGTTCTGGCACACCTCCGACAGCGTCATCGCGAAGCCGACCGTGGCCTTCGCGTCGATGTTGAGCTCCTTCGCGAGGATCTGCTGCGCCTTCTGCTGGATGCGTCCCACCACCTCGTGGACGTCTTCGCTCTTCACGACGGGCGTGATCTCCAGCAGCACGCTCGACTCCCCGCCGCGTGCGCGCGGAACCGATCCGTGCAGGTCGAACAGCTCCTCGGCGTATTTGAAGAATCCCGTGCGCGCCCAGTACGACGCCGTGTCCTCGGTGTCCGGCGCGGCGAAGCTCGCGCGCTCCTCGCGCGTCTGCCCGAGCGTGAGCAGCGCCGTGAGGCCGAAGGGAGACGCCCATCGCGTGTGCCGCGCGTCGATCAGGACCTTCGCATCCGGGGGAACGGAAGCGAGTTGCTCCACCACCTGCTCGAACGTGTGATCGTCAAGCGACGGTGGGACAGTGATGACGCTGGTCACGTGAGGCTGAGCTCTCCTCGCAGGTGGGACGCGAGTCCGGTGACCCCCCGGTGCCCGACGTTCCGGGCCGCGGCCTGTCCGGCCGCCTTCATCGCGTCCGCTAACTTATCACCGGCGACCATCCGGGAGAAATAGGTGGAGCCCCAGACATCGCCGCAGCCGGTCGGATCGCCCGGGTTTTCCACATGTTCCGCCGGCACCAGCGCCGTCCGCACCGGCCCGAGCCCCCCGGTGCCCCCGCGCGGGGCCGTCGAGAGCCCCTCGCGGGGCGGAAGGTCCCGAATCGAGTCGAACCCCGGGGCGGCCACGTAGATCGAGCCGCGCTTCCCCAACGTCACGAACAGGCATGAGACCCCCGCCGCGATCGCCGTCGCCGCGAGGCTCATCGGGTCCGGCGCGACCATCGCCAGCTCGTCCTCGTTCATCTGAAGGAAGTCGAAGCAGCGGCACCACTCGGCGATGTCGGGGATCGGGCGCAGCGTGCGGAGCCCGTCGGGCTGTACCGCCCACGCCATCATGTGCAGGTCGCAGTGGATCGGGCCGCGGAAGTGCTGCCGGATCAGCTTCGTCGTCTCGAGATCCAGCTCCCACCCGCTGAGAAAGTTGATCAGCAGCGCATCCAGCCGCGCGTCGTCGAGCAGGGGCTTGAGCGCGAGCCAGGTCCACGCCGGCATGCCACCGCTCAGATGCTCCGTGCGCCGCTCGTCCGAGTAGTAGCGCAGCTCCACGCGTTGCGCGGGGTAGGGCACCGCCATCAGCGACGCGTCGGGCGCCATGTGCTTGAGCGTGCGCAGGAACTGATGCGCGCGCGCGGCCAGATCCTCGCCGACCATCATGATCGGCACGATCTCCCAATCGTCCGACAGCGCGGCATCGAGGCCGCTCATCGCGTACGTGATGCCCCCCCACTCCTCCACGGGAGCACCCCGCGTATCGCGACCGTAGATGACGTCCCACACCAGGCTGCCGATCACTCCAATACGCTTCTTGCGCGGAGGGCTGGAGTCCTCCGCCTGCCCGACATCACCCGGCATCAAACGCCGCCGAGGTGCTGCTGCTTGAAGCTGGCGACGGCGCCCACGACGCCCGCGGTGCCCGGCAGCTCGCCCGGCACAATGCGCGCGGCTTGCACCGCCGGCTTGAACGCGCGACGCCGCACTTCGGCGCGCAGGGGCACGAACAGCGTGTCACCCGCCGCGGTCACCCCTCCCGCCACGACCACCGTATCCGGATTGAACGTGTTGAGCAGGTTCGCGATCCCCGCGCCCAGGTAGCGCGCCGTGTCGCGCACGATCTCGTTCGCGACGTCGTCCTCCGCCTTCGCCGCGTCGTACACCGTCTGTGCCGTGATCGCCTCGAGCTTCCCGCCCACCATCTGCGGGATCATCGACTCGACTTCCTCGCGCACCAGCATCTCGCGCGCGCGTGTCGCCACGGCGGGGCCCGAGGTGTACGCCTCGAGGCATCCATAATTGCCACACTTGCAGTGCCGCCCATTCACGTCGATCGTCGTGTGCCCGATCTCCCCCGCCATGTCCGACGCGCCATGGAACAGCGCGCCGTTCAGGATGATGCCGCCGCCGATGCCGGTGCCGATCGTCAGGCCGATCACGTTGCGCCCGCCACGCGCTGCGCCCTGCCACCACTCGCCGAATGTCGCGCAGTTCGCGTCGTTGTCGAGCGTCGTCGGCAGCTTCAGCCGGCTCTGGATCCGATCGCGCAGCGGGAAGTCCTTCCATCCGAGATTCGGCGCCACGAGCACGATGCCGTGCTCGCGGTCGAGCGGGCCTGGCGCGCCCACGCCGATGCCGATGAAGTCGTTGCGTGTCGCTCCCGTCTCGCTGATCGCGTCCAGGAACACGCCCTCCACCAGCCCGACGATGCGCTCCGCGACTGCTTCGTCGCCCG
>DASVNI010000326.1:0-3057 GCA_036383935.1 Gemmatimonadaceae bacterium
TGCACATGTTCGGGTCGATCACTCTCGCTCCGCCGCCGGTAGCGGAAGATCACGTAGAGCAGAAGGACTTCGACGAAGATGAAGACGGCGGTCCCGAGATAGATCAGGATCCTGAAGAGGGTGCCGACTTCGCGATTGAACTCCGTATGATCGTGGAAGATGGAGTTCGGGTACGCAGCGTTGTTGCACGCGGTGAGCGCGACCGCGGCGAGGGCCGGCAGCGCGGCGGTCGTCAGCCGGCGCAGTCGGGGATTCACGGGCATGCGGTATCCTTTTTCCGGCAGTGTCGGAGAGGAGCGCGCGGCGCACGGCCGAAGCGCTCTCATTAGTTGTGGAGCCTTGGAAAAGTACGGAGCGCGAGAGGGTGACGCAACGCGCGGGCCGATTGCCTCGGCACTGTAGGACTTTCCCCGACACGGCGTTACGCGACGCAACTGCCAGCGTCGCGCAGCGAAATCGTCAGTCGGCCGCCGCTCCCCGAGTGCTCTTTTCTTCCTTCTCTTCGGCGTGGTTCTCCTTCACACGCACGATCGCGACATCGATCGCCTGGCGCAGCGAACCAATCCCCTCGCGCAGCGTGCGCACGCGCACCTGCTCGTTCGATCCGCGAGACACGCCCATGTTCAACGCCATCGCCTGATCGGAGATCATGCCGAACTGCCCTTTGAGCAGTGAGGCCAGGGTCGGCAGCGCCCGCCTGAGGGGCATCAGATACGTCTGGGGCGGCTGCGCGCGCTTGATCGCGAGCGCATAGGTCTCGACGAGGCCGTGGATGCGATGCAGCTGGATCAGGGCCTCATCCAGCGTCTTCATCTTCTCGGTGCCCGCACCGTCGAGCTTGGGGCCTGCCATGAGAGATCTCGGTTCTGGGCGGGCACCGCGCGCCGCCGAGAGCAAGACGAACGAACCGGTGATGGGTTATCGGTTTTCGGTGATTGGTGAGCGCCGTTACTGATCACCGGGAACCGAAAACCGATCACCGCGTCACTTCACCCGTTCCAACTTCACGTTCGTCCGATACTCGCGCCCGGCCTTCGCCTGGGGGCGCCCGTCCAGCTGGACGACGTCGGCGGTGAAGTCCCAGCGACCATCGTGCGCGCTCGCTCCCACGCCGTACGCGTCCACGGGCACGCCGTCCTCCTCGAAGGCGCGGATGCGCGCGAGATCGAACCCGCCGGAGACGACGATCTTCACGTCGCCGAACCCCTCCGCGTCGAGGGCGTTTCGCACGTTCCACACGAGCAGCGGGTTGACGCCGGTCGGCCGGAACGCGCCCATCTGCGAGATCACGGAGCGGTCCACCATGAACTCCGACGTATCGAGCCGCACCCCCCACAGGCGCTCCTCGAGCGCGCGCGCCACGGCGACGCTCGTCGCCACACAGTCGTTCGCGTAGTCCACGAGCGCGATGAGCTGCATCTCGGGCGGACTCACCGCGGCGACCGCGCGCGTCGCTGCCACAGTGTCGCCGCCGTACGCGGCGATCAGCGCATGCGGGATGGTGCCCGCGCCCCGCTTGCCGGTCAGCGAGCCGAGCGCATCGGTGGAGACGGATGATGCCCCCGCCACGTGTGCGCTCAAACCGTCGCCGGGCTGAAGTGCCGCGTGGTCGCTGCGTGCGCCGAAGTAGAAGACGGGCTTCGGGCGCGCCGCGTCGACGAGCGTGCGCAGGTTGGTGCAGATGCGCGTTCGCCGCGCCACCGTACCGACGATCAGCGTCTCGAGGTGCGCGAATCCGGCGTAGTCGCCCTCGACGACCAGCACGGTGTCCCACGGCTCGATCCGGTCCCCCTCGTAGAGCGCATGCACCTCCAGCGCGGCGAAGTCGTCGCTGCACAGCTTGAGCAGTGCGACTGCCTCGTCGATCCCGCCGAGCCATCCGCCGCGCTTCGCGGACAACTGCCAGGTGACACGCGCGGAGCGCCCTTCGGCACGCAGTGCGGCGCGGGCGCTGTTGAAGTAGGCGTCGCTGAAGAATCCGGCGCGGATCTGTTCGACGGGCAGCGCGAACTGCGCCGGGTCGATCCGCTTGCGTCGTCGTGCGGCCATCGAAGGGCGAGTGCTATTCCGCGGCTGGCGCCGCAGGGGTGAAGCGGGGCGTGGACCGGGGCTGCGTCATCAGCTCGGGATTGAGCGCGCGATCGAGCTGCTCGCGCGTCATGAGACCGCGAGACATCACGAGCTCGTACACGCCGCGGCCGCTGGACAGCGCCTCGCGTGCGATCTCGGTGGCGGTGCTGTAGCCGAGGGCCGGCACCAGCGCGGTGACGATGCCGATGGACTGCTCGACGAACTGCCGCATCCGATCAGGATTGGCCGAGATCCCTTCGACGCACCGTTTACGCAGGACGACGCAGGCGTTGGTCAGCGAGAAGATGCCGGCGAGCAGTCGGAAGGCGATCACCGGCTCGAAGACGTTGAGCTGCAACTGGCCCGCTTCGGCCGCGATCGTCACGGTCATGTCGCCCCCGATGACGTCGAAGCACACCTGATTCACGACCTCGGGGATCACCGGGTTCACCTTACCCGGCATGATCGACGAGCCCGGCTGCATCGCGGGGAGATTGATCTCGCCCAGGCCGGCGCGCGGTCCCGACGCCAGCAGCCGTAGGTCGTTGCAGATCTTGGAGAGCTTCACGGCACACCGCTTCAGCACACCGCTCAACTGCACGAAGGCACCGGTGTCCGCGGTTGCCTCGACGAGATCGGGCGCCGTGATGAGCTCGAGCTTCGTGATGCGCGAGAGGTGCGCGCGCACAGCCTCGGCGTAGCCGGCCGGCGCCGTGATCCCCGTGCCGATTGCCGTCGCCCCCATGTTGATCTCGCGGATCAGCGCCTGCGCCTCGCCGAGGCGCTGCACGTCCTCGAGGATGGTGTGTCCGAATGCGGTGAACTCCTGCCCGAGGGTCATCGGCACCGCGTCCTGAAGCTGCGTGCGCCCCATCTTGATGAACGGAGAGAACTCGTCGCCCTTGGCGAGGAAGGCGGCGGCGAGATCGCTCATCGCGCGCGCGAGACCCTCGATCTGCGAGTGCAGCGCGAGCTTCATCGCCGTCG
>DASVNI010000327.1:0-5601 GCA_036383935.1 Gemmatimonadaceae bacterium
CCTGGTCAATTCGGCGCCGTAACAGTTCGACGCTCGCCCTTCGGGGCGAGATGCGATGGCCGTAGTGGTGCTCGCCCGGTCTAGGCGCAGCAGCTACTACGGCCGTTCGCTTTGCCGAGCAACGGGCTCGTCGTGCTTCCAGTGTGTGGCTCGGCGCTTGTCATCCCGAGCGAGCGGCAGCGAGTCGAGGGATCCGCACTTGTCGCGCTGTGCTCGGGGCTCAGCGACGCGCCGACGTCGGGAACAGGAAGGAAACGGTCATCTTCAACTCGGTATTGCCCGACGAGCGCGGGTGCGTGACGTACTTGTAGAGTTGCGCATCGAGACTCACTGGCTGGTGTCCGAAGGTGGTCACCTTGGAGAGGCCGCCACCAAGCGGCACCGTCCAGTGCTCGGACTTCTGCCAGTCCGCCTTCATCTTCGGCGTCGCCGTCAGCGTCCAGGCGTGCGCAAAGTGCTAGTGCAGTAGCGGCTGGAGCGTCATCTCGTCGATCGGCTTGCCGTCGATCTCCTCCGAGATCGACCAGAGCTGCGTCACGATCGCGCCGAGCGAGAAGTGCTTGTTCGGCTGCCACATCGCCGCCGCGACCGGGCCCATCGCCCAATCCCCCGTCCGGGTCGACGGATTCGTCGCGGTCGGAAAGGAGAAGCCCGGCCCGACCCCCCACATCACCGACGCGGGATGTGCCCGCGTAAAGTAGAACTGGGGATTGATGTCTCCCAGCCCGGTGACGCGCGTAGTGTCAGTCGAGCCCGGAACATTGTCGAACGGAATGTCCGTGCGGATGACGAGCATCATCCCGCCGCCGATATCGGTCGGGACGACGGGCTTGAAGGTCACCGTGTTCTTCGCCTGCCCGTTGAGCCCAGCCCCTATCTCGGACGTGAATTCGACCGGCACGCGCTGCAGCTTGCCGATCGGGTTCACCTGGGTCCTGGCAAGCTCATTCTCGCTGCCGCCCGACTGGGCGGCAGCGAGAGAGGGAGCGATGTAGAGGACGAGTGCAGCCTGTCGAAGGCGAACGTGCATCAGTGCGACGCGCTATCTGCCTCGGCGATGCCCTTGTTCATCAGGACGCGGATCTCGACGCGCCGGTTCAGCGCGCGGCCTTCCGCCGTCATGTTGTCGCCCACCGGCTTGGTCTCGCCGAGTCCCGTCGGGGTGACGAAACGACGGAGCGGGACGTTGTACTTGTCCGTGACGTAGGCGATGACGGACTGGACGCGCCGCGAGCTGAGCTCCTGGTTCGCTGCCACGTCGCCCGCGCTGTCGGTGTAACCGGCCAGCTCGACCATGAAGCCCTTCAGCCCCTGGCCCTGCTGAACGAGGCGATCCAGCACCTGCTTCGACTCGTCGGTCAGCTCGGCGCTGCCGCTGGCGAAGTAGACAGTGCCTTCCATCTTCACGACGTAGTTGTCGAGGTTGGCGATCCGCTCCGTGAACGCCGCGATGGAATCGCGCGCACGCCGCGTGGCGGCGTTGATCGCGTTCACGTTGGCCTGTGCCTGGGCCGCCGTCTGCGCCTGCTTCTGGCGCAGGTCGACCTCACCCGCCGCGACCGAGTTCTGCACTCTCACCGCGCGCTTGCTGAAGGTGACGCGCGTTGCGACCAGATTGCCGTGGTCGCCACCAACGCCGTGGATCTCGACGAACAGTCCTGGCGCGAGCAGGCTGGCGTCCTGCCGCTTCTTGTCGATGTTGAACAGCCCGGACTGCGACTGGATCTTGGTGTCGTCCGTGATCGTGATCGAGCTGATGTCGTTCGAGCTCTCCTGCCGAACGAGCATCTCGTCGCCCTGGCGCGTCATGATCGCGCCCTTGACCTTGCCCTGCTGACCGGGCGCCCACCGGACAGTCGGCCGCGCCGGAATGGGCGGACGCGCCTGCTCGGGCAATGGATCCTGCGCCAGGGCAGGGACGGCGCTGACAACCGCGGCGGTGAGGGCGAACGCGAGCGCCGCGAGCGCTGCGATCACCGGCCGTGGAACCTCGTGATGGAGAACCTGGGATGTTTGGCGTTTCATGGCTCCGGATCCCTCTCTCGGTGAGGTAGAAGCGGGCATGCGAGCATCTCGCTCGTGGACCGCGACGAACGATGCCGAAACACATGAGTCACGAGTCATTGGACCTAGTGCCCAACGACTCGCGGTGACGCGCGAAGGAGCAGCACCTTCGCGCACTGTCAGTTGTCGGCGCGATCCGTTCAGGGACGCGCTCAGAGCAGCAGCTTCGCCGCGAAGTGCACCAGATCCTGCACCGGCATGAGCGAGAGCAGCACAGGGAGAAAGGGAATGACGATAGACGCGACGAGCTTGAACAGCGACCGCGCCTTCACTGGAACGATGCGCACCGTATATACGGCGCTCACGACCGAGTACAGATCGATCGTCGCGGAGAAATCTGGAGCAGAGAGTGCGTCACTCGAGACGGACCGCCGCTCCCGAAGCCAGCGTGCCTCGAAGCGACGACCGAAACGGACCGCCAGCTCCCCGTACTCGACGATGCCGCGGAGCTGTGACGTGCGCATTGGAGCCGTGAGCCAGCACAATGGGCCGATCGCGACGATCAGCATGACGCCCAGCAGGGCGCCCATCGCACCCGTGACCGTCATCGTCGTGAATGGCTGCGGGCTCGTGGAGCCGGCGAGCGCTCCCGCCAGCCCGCACGCGAGCGCGAAGCCGAGTGGCGCCAGCCCAGCGATCGATTGGGCAACGAACAGGAGACCGCCCGCGCGATCGGGGTGGGCCGGCACCAGGCTGAGGTCCAGGCGCGCGATGCAGCGCAGCGTGCGAGACCACACGCACGATCGCCATACCCAACGCGCGACCCAGATCAGGAAGAGCGGTTGACTGACGAGTGCGAGCCACCAGTGCGCGTCCGCGGAGAGTCGCGGGTTCTCCGTGATGCGCTGGAGCTGCCATCGTGCCGCGGCCGGCGTCGTGCCTGGCGACAGCAGCCGGAACGAGAAGCCCAGGGTGATGAGGAGGATGACGACCTCGACGAAGTGGTGCGACAGCAGCACTCGGCTTCTCGCGAGGATGCGCGAGAACCGCGCTGTGTCCGCGCGACGTACGAAGCCCGCCCGCTGGAAGTGCATCGCGATACCTGAGAGGCGCGCGACGAATACCGGCTCGGCGATCACGAGGACGGGCAGCGCGATGAGAAAGCGCGAGAGGATCCGTACGTCGAGCAATGGCGTGAGCCACGAGTCCATGTTGCCGGCGCCGCGCTGCACCGCCGTCACGAGCACGAGGGGAAACCAGGCCACGAGAGCGAGAATCGCGGCGCGGCGCCGAAGCACGGAAGGGCGAGCACTGTGCCACTGCTGCGCGTGCCATATCCACCCGAAGGGCGCCGCGTCGAACGGGTACGCCGACGCCGACGACAACGCTGGAGCCACCAGCACCGTCTCTTGCTGATGGTGGTTGCGCAGACGCATGCGACGTTCGACGCTCATTTCCAGGCCGCGCCGTTCTGAAGGTAGAAGAGAGGCTTCCCGCCAGTGCCGACGGCGACGTCCACCCCGGAGCGGATCCCGAACTTCTTGGCCAGCAGATAGCGGAAGCCGACGCCGCCTGCCCCCGCCACCCGCGCGCTCGAGAGCTCGCCCCACCCGCTCGCCGCGCTCCCGATGCCGGCGAACGCGATCCCCGTCCAGCGCGTGAGCACGGTCATGCGCACCTCGCCCTCGCCGAGCATCGTCACGTTGCCGGAGAACTTCTGCAGCTGCAGCCCGCGCATGTCGATGAACGGGACGTAGAAGAAGGGGATCTGCCCCCACGCGCTCGTCAGGTCGAGGCGGCCGGCGAACCCCCACATGTTCCTTGGCTGCGCATAGCCGAGCGCGAAGGCGTTGAATCGGCCGAATGTGTCCGAGCCCCCGAGCCACGGGGCGTAGCCCGTCACCTTCGCGCCGACATCCACCCCGGTCGTTGCATCGAGGAAGTTGTTGCGTGTGTCGTACACCAGGCTGCCGCCGAGGCCGCCCATGTCGATCTTCTGCTCGTGGCTCGGCAGCTCGACGGGCAGCACGTCCTCCGCGTTGAAGGTGCTGCGCGTGTGGACGAAGACGTATTCGGCGCCCACATAGATCGGGTAGCCCGTCACGCGGGCCTGAATCCGCTGCAGCGTGCCGACCGGCTCGAAGATGTAGTCGAGCGGATTCTGCTGGAACGGACTGTCGCGCACGCCGAAGAAATCCAGCCCGGTCTGCCCGCCACCCACGATGCCCAGATAGCGGAAGTGATCCTTCGCCCAGGGATAGTACACGCCGCCGGCGACGCCCCACGCGTTCTGGCTGGTGTAGAAGCCGCCGACGCCGACGGACGGAGGCGGGCGCCGCATGTCGACGGTGTCGGTGTTCTTCAACGCCGGTGGGCGATAGAACACCAGGCCCAGCCCGCCACCCAGGCCGACCGTCGGGTTGCCGAAGGCAAAGGGAACCGGAACGAAGCCGTGCGAGCCGGTGAGCAGACTGCTGAGGTCCCAGTTCCATCCCGCGCGATGAGTCGTGTCGTTCGGTGCCTGCGCGAGCAGAGGCACCTGAGCGACGAGGCAGAGCAGCAACACAACGCGCGACGGCAAACGCATCGACGGTTCTCCAGCGCTAGGGCGTGTGATAGGTGCTCTCGTCGAAGAGCTGGAAGTCGGGCAGGGCGAACTGGTGCGAGAAGTAGGCGTCGAGTGGCTCGCTCAGCCGCAGGTAGGCGAACCACTGGCTCTCGGGCGGCGTCGCGATGAAGTTGCGCTCCCAGCCGACGCGCGGCGCGGCGCCGACGAACAGGTCCACCGAGCCGTCGCCGTTGTAGATGAGCGGATAGTGCGACGCGCGCGACGCGATCGACTGCACGTTCTCGATCGGGGTACGCAGCTCCGCGTCGTAGACCGTCAGCGACCAGTAGTGCTTCGCCGGCGGATGCGGCGGCACGCGCAGGAGGTAGGAGTGCGCCCCGTGCAGCGCGCGGTCCTGCGAGTCGACGTGTGTCGCGAGGCAGACGTGGTGGATGCCGCGCTCGCGGTCCAACAGCGCGGTGCTCATCGCGACCGCCTGATAGCAGAACGCGGCCCTCGCGTCGATGATGTCCGGGCCGGTCGTGCCGAGCAGCGGTTGAAAGGGGGCGACCTCGCGCCACCGCGAGTCGGCCCGATACCGCGCTCCAACCCGAGGTCCATGAATCGCGAGGGCGCGCGCAATCTGCTCGCCGAGATGCGCCCCCTCCTCGAGCACGCGGCGCCGGTACGGACCAGGCTCGAACGATCTCGTGCGCGAGATGCCGAGCGACTCCAGCTGCGCCAGCATCGTCCAGTCGCGCTCGAGCGGCGTCTCGCGCTGGATGATGTCAGCCAGCCGGTGCCAGTACGCCATGCTGCGCGGCGGCACCTGGCTCCACGACCGTCCCTCCGGACGGAGGAGTCGCATCGGCTCCTCCGCCCTCCGTGGAGCCAGGGGATACATGTTGAACCGCTCGATCAGCGCATTGGCGTGCGCGGGATCCTCGTCGAGCGCGCGAAAGCCGATCGCGACGTTCGTCGTCGGCGAGCGGATCACGAAGTCGGACGGATGACCGTTCGGCTCCTGTCCCGGGCCGATGATGAGGTAC
>DASVNI010000328.1:0-4677 GCA_036383935.1 Gemmatimonadaceae bacterium
CAGCCTTGTCGAGCCGCTCGCTGTAGAAGATCTCGATCGGCGTGCCGCGCGGCGCACGCACGCGCAGCGTCGCCCAGCCGCTCAGGTTCTGCCCGACGTCGTAGACGATCACGCCGCGCACCGGCTCCGAGCGCTTCCCCGCCTCGCGCGTCGCGACGACTCGCGTCGGCTCCGCCGACTCGGCGCGCAGCACACCGAGCGGTCCGCCGACGAGCCGCGCCCGCGCCCAGGCTCTGTCGTTGAAGCCGGGTGCGTCCCAGCCGCGCCGCTCGTGGCGTGCGTCGTACGTCTCGCCGAGGTAGTAGTTGTCGTAGCGCAGCGGCCCGCCGACGTCGACACGCCAGCTCGCGTCGCTCGCGACCGTCTGCGTGGTGCCGTCCGTGTACGTGATGACGAGATCAGCGCGCAACCGCGGCGTTGCGCGCCATTCGGCCTTCTCCCACCCCCAGTCCCAGGTGCGCGCCGCGTCGTCGAACTTCCCCGAGCCGAGCACTGCACCGACCACGTTCTCGCCACGGCGCACGAGCGACGTGACGTCGGTGGTCGTATAGAGCACCGTCTTCGTGTAGTCGGTGAACTGGGGATCGAGCACGCGGTCGGAGACGCGCTTCCCGTTCAGCGTGAAGTCGCCGTAGCCGAGCCCAGAGGCGTAGAGGCGTGCCCGTGCCACCGGCTTCCTCACGATGAACGAACGACGCAGCATGGGCGCGGGGCGGAGCTCGCGGCATTCGCCCTGATCGCTCGGACGTAGCCGCATCAGCGGCACCGTCGGCCAGGCGGCCGGCCGGCAGAACTCTCCGGCGGCGCGAATGCGTGCATCGTCGGCGACGCCTTCCTCCGGCGTGAGCGACTTCGCACGCTCCGGCCCCGCGATCCACAGCCCGCGCCAATCGGTGGAGTCGAGGTAGGCCGTCTCGAACGATGCGGGACGCGCCCAGCCACTCGCGAGACCGTCGGTGGCGCGTGCCTGCACCGTCCAGTAGTAGCGCGTGCGGGACGCGAGCGGCTTCCCGGCGTAGTAGACCCACGGCTCGGCGATCGCCGCATCGTTCGAGTCCCAGAGGTCGGCGCGTCCTTCGCGCAGCAGCTCCGGCCGCGACGCCACGAGGACGCGATAGCCGGTCTGCACCACGCCGCGCCGCGGGCTCTCGAGATGCCAGCTCAGTCGCGGGGTCCGGTTGTCGATGCCGAGTGGATCGGTGGCGGCGTCGGCTTCGAGGTGCGTGGCGACCAGCTGTGGAGCGGTCGCGCTCTGCGCGTGCAGCGGGCGGCTGGTCGCGAGCGTGATCGCCGCGAGTGCGAGCGCACAGCGAAGCGCGCGATGGTTCGTCGAGTTCATCGGGCGAATCTGAGCCCGCGCCGCGCACCCTGCAATCGCTTCGTCAAGCCGTTGTCATCCGAGCGAGCCGATGTCATCCCGAGCGAGCCCGTGTCATCCCGAGCGAGCGCAGCGAGTCGAGGGATCTGCACCTACAGATCGCTGCGCCGGATCTTCACGCGGAGCACGCGGAGGATCGCGGAGAGCGCGGAGGACTGCTCTCGAGGTCGAGCTCTACGCACAGGCTCACCCGTCATATCCATCCACGATCCCAAATCATTTGATCGTCTGGCGGAGAGATCCCTTCACACTCACGGAGCAATCCGGTCGTTCCGGCAGATCCGGGTTGATCCGGGCTCGCGCCGTTCGCAAAGGGCCAAGGATCCTGCTCTTTCTGCGAGATCGCCGTTCCAGATCCGCGTACCGTAGTTGCCGACGGCCGTCACCTACACGGCAGGGTGATCACTCCAGCGGCGGCATCATGCTGCGCAGCAACCCCTTGAGTCGCGCCCAGAAGCCGTGGCGCTGCACCTCGACCGGCTTGCGCTCCACGGTGTCGATCGCGCGGAACACGAGCTCCACGGCGCCGAGTCGTACGCAGGCACCCGGATGCAGCTCACGCTCGCCCGAGACGCGCGATCCGTCCACGTACGTCCCGTTCATCGAGCGCAGATCGACGACGAACCAGACGCCCTGCTTGCGGAGCAGCGTCGCGTGCGACAGCGACATGGTGTCGTCGTGGATGCGGATGTCGTTGTCATCCCCACGCCCGATCGAGCAGACGGCGCGGTCCACCTGGAAGCTGGCGCCGGTGAACGGCCCGCGGACGATCTCCAGGCTCGCGGTGACCGGTCGCACCGCGGCGGCGCGCGCCTGCTCCTCCGTCACGCCGCGCGTGATGTGCGAGAGATCGAGCTGCGTCGTCTTGTCGCCGCGCGTGATCGGCGCGGCCGCGGACGCGTCCAGCTCGACGCGAAGCTCCTCGTCCTGCACGCGAACGACGTCGCCGTTGGCGAGCAGGTACGTGCCGACGACCTTGATGCCATTCACCAGCGTGCCGTTCGCGCTCTCGTCGCGCAGCAGGAAGCCGCCGGCCACCGGTGCGATGGTCGCGTGCCGGCGTGACACGCTGTTCCCGTGCACGATCACGTCGCACGAATCGTCGCGGCCGATGGAGATGCGCCGCATCGGCAGCGGATGGCGCGTCCCGGAGCGCACCTCGACCAGAGCCGCATCCGTCGTGAGATCGGCGTTCGGAGTCGCGGTCGCGCGCGCGACGTTGCCCGGGCGCGAGCCTCCGGTGCCATTCAGCGGGAGCACGCGCCCCGCCGCGGTCGTCGCGCCGCCGGGGGATTGCTCGCCCGGCGCCCGTACCGCGCTCGCGGGGCTCGCCGCCTCGCTCTCGAACCAGAGGCGGCAGTCGCCGAACTCGATCCGCATCCCGCCACGCAGCTCCATCGGGGCGATACCGATCGGCTCCCCGTCGACGCGCACGACGACCGACGCGGTCGTGCGCTGGAGCACGGTCACCCCCTCTTCCGAAACCATGAGGATGGCCGCCCGCGGCTGGCTGTGGAGCGCCGCCAGCGAGACCGCATCGGGGGCGCGACCGCCAAGCGCGTGAACGCCCGGGGTGAGCGTGCACTGCTCATTCCCCGCGCGCAGAGTCGGTTGCGGGAATGGCGTTCGAGGGGTCTGGGATGCGACGGGGGCGAGAAGAGGCGGCATCAGCGCGGAAACGTGCGATTCGATTCGTCGGGCGGTGGGCATGCGACCGTCTGAACGACGCAGACATCCTAGCTACCGAGCCCAGCCGTTACCGTGACCCAGCGCACGAAAATGCCCCGGTCTCGCCCTTGGGGCCCCGGGCTGGCCCAAGAGCCAATCGGAGCCGGCGCGGACGCCCCCCAGCATTCGTCCCATGACCTCGGTCACCACGCCGCTGGATACCCGGCGCGAGGATCCACGGACTCGCGAGCGGGCCACCGCCCACCTCCTCACCGTCACGACCATCGTCGAGAGTGGGTTCGGCATCGCCCTCCTCCTCACGCCGGCGTGGGTGGCGCGTGTGCTCGCGGGGATCGAACACGCCTCGCCCGAGTTGTCCGTAGTGATGCGCGTGGCCGGCGGCATCGTGCTGACGATCGCGGCCTGGTGCGCGCTCGGCCGCCTCTCGGAGGGAGGGAAGCCGCGCACCCGCCCGCTCGATCTGGTGCCGGGCCTCGTCGTCTACAACGGCTGCGCGGTGGCCGTGATCGGCGACGCGCTCGTGCGCGGTGTGCGCGCGCCTTTGCTCTGGCCGGCCCTGGCAGTCCACTCGGCGCTGCTCCTCTGGTGCATCGCCTGTCTCGCGCTGGAGCACACCGAGCGCCGCTAGCGCCCCGCGGCACCGCCCGTCATCCCGACCGAGCGCACCCTCCGGGGACTGACCCCAGAGGGGACGCACAGGCTCACCCCGCCTCTCCATCCACGCCCCCAAAGTCCTTGATGGTTCCGGGAGAGATCTCTCCGCCACATTCCGCGTCCTCGCCGGTGGTGAGTGGCCAGCCTTGGCACCGCGACTCCGCGAGCTCCGCGTCAATCTGTCCAGAGGCCAAGCCGCGCAGCCCCAGGAAGCAGATCCGCCCCTTTCCGTGTGATCGCCGTTCAAGATCCGCGTTCCGTAGTTGGAAGGCAGCAGGCACGTCCAGGCGCAGATCCCTCGACTTCGCTCGGGATGACTGGTAGAGTCGTCCAGAGCGCTGCTACGACTTTGGTCCGATGCTCGTCGTCGCTCGGATTGGTAGCATAGGCGGCCGGACGAGCGACCCGAATCCAGGGAGTGGTGCCGAAGAAACGACGTACGCAGGCGACGCGCTCGAGACGCAGCGATACGCCGGTCCTCGAGATCCATGCGTCGCGCCGCACCGCTCGCGTTCGTCTGATCGCCGCCGGCAGCATTGGCGTCGCCGCGGTCGCGCTGGCGGCATTCGGGCTGGCCAGCCGCACGAAGGATCCGCCACCCACGCCCGCCGAGCCACCGCTTCCCTCATTCGTCGGCTCGAACAGCTGTGCGTCGTGCCACGCCGCCGAGAGCACGCAGTGGAGCCGCTCGCAGCACGGTGAAGCGATGGCCGCCGCGAACGAGCAAACCGTGCTCGGCGACTTCAACGATGCGCGCGTCGACTACGCCGGGGTGACGACACGATTCTTCCGGCGCGACGGCAAGTACTTCGTGCACACGGACGGCGCCGACGGCAAGGTCGCCGACTTCGAGGTGAAGTACACCTTCGGCGTCGAGCCGCTACAGCAGTATCTCATCGCGCTGCCACAGGGGCGCTTGCAGGCATTCTCGATCGCCTGGGACACGCGCCCGAAGA
>DASVNI010000329.1:0-18418 GCA_036383935.1 Gemmatimonadaceae bacterium
CTTCCGGCGCAGATCGCGACCGCCTTCCGCGACAGAGCCACCCCCGGCGAGGCGGCTCGCATGGCGGCCGGCGGCGACGTCGGGCCGACCGCCGTGATCGAAGCATCGCGCGCGGTGGACAGCATGGTGGTGGCGGACTGGCTGATGGAGCGCGGGCAGCGCTTCGACGTCGACGCGAAGACGCTCGTGCAGCTCGCCGAGGCCGGCGTGCCCGGCGCCGTGACCGATGTACTCGTCGCCGCATCGAACCCTGGTGTGTTCCAGTTCGCCCGTGCGCCGCAGCCGGAGGAGCGCGGGGGTGGGATCTACGCCGACGCCGGCCAGCGCCGCCGCGTTTCGGCCACGGCGTACCCTTACGATCCGTGGAGCTGGGGCTATCTCGGCTACGGCTATCCGGCTTACGGGTACGGGAGCCTCGGATACGGCCGGTACGGCGCGTACGGCTCGGGGTACGGCTACTACGGTGGCTACATGCCTCCGATCGTCGTCGTGACCAACGGCCAGGCGCAGTCGCGCGGACAGATGGTCAAGGGGCGCGGCTACACGCAGACGCAGGGCAGCTCGAGCGGTACCGCGTCCGAGCGTCCGCGCAGCACGTACTCTCCGCCGCCGCCATCCCCGTCGTCGTCTTCGTCGGGGAGCTCGTCGTCGGGGAGCAGCTCGTCGTCGAGTGGGAGCGAGCGGACGGCAAAGCCGCGCCACTGATCGAGCGTCGCTCGAAGCAGACGGAATTGCGAAGGGGCGCCGACGATATCGGCGCCCCTTCGCGTACATGACATCGCGACCGACCGAGGACGAAGCACGACGCGCACATGATCCGGTGAAATTGCGCCGGCGCTGCGAGCGTCACAGTTTCAGACGGTGCATCCAACCCAGATCAGCGTCGACCCGCACCCGCTCCTCCGGGTCGCCGTCTTCTCGACGAGCTTTCCGCTCCCTCTCGCCGACCTGGCGACGCCCCCTGCCCTGAGCGACGCACTTCGGCTCGACGCTCCTGCCCCGCTGCAGCGCGACGAGGCGGTGCGAGGCGCCGTGCGCGACCTCCTGCGTCACGGCGGCTACAAGCCGACCGGACGTGGGAAGCCGGCGTCCGAGTATCTCGTGCGCGCCGCCACGGAAGGCGCGCTCGGCTCCATCAATGCCGCAGTGGACGCGTGCAACGTGGTCTCACTGCACAGCGGCCTCCCGATCAGCGTCGTGGACCTCGATCGCGCGACGGCGCCATTCCGCATCGGGATCGCTCCCGAGGGGACGGCGTACGTCTTCAACGCGTCGGGTCAGGAGATCGACGTGGCCGGGCTGCTCTGCCTGTTCGATGCGGAAGGCCCGTGCGCCAACGCCGTGCGCGACTCGCAGCGGACCAAGACCCGCGCCGAGACGCGGTCCACACTCAGCGTGGTGTGGGGATGCGCAGGGTTCGAGGAGCGACTCGCCATCGCCGAGCGGTGGTACCGCGAGCTGCTGGGTGCACTCGGCGCGACGACCGAGGCAGTGATCTCTTCGACAGGAGCTGTGGCGTGATCAAGTCGCTCGACGTGATCCAGGGGACGCTGGATCTGATCATCCTGAAGGCGCTCGCGCTGGAATCCGGCCACGGGTGGGGGATCAGTGAGCGGATCAGGGAGATGTCCAACGACGTCTTCAAGGTCGGCCAGGGCTCGCTCTATCCGGCCCTGCACCGGTTCGAGAAACGTGGGTGGGTCACGTCGTACTGGAAGACGTCGAAGAACAACCGCCTTGCACGCTACTATCAGCTCACGGCCGCGGGGCGACACGCGTTGGCGCAGGAGATCGAGTCCTGGCGCTTCTATGCGGAGGCCGTTGAGCAGGTCATCACCACGGAGTGACGATCGCGCCACTCACGAAGCGGAAGGGTCAGGCCTTCTTGCGGGTCAGCTTGGCCAGATCAGCGATGATCTTCTTCTGATTCTTCAGGATCGCCTTCTGGTTGCGAATGATCTTCATCTGGTTCCCGACGATCGGACGCAAACGCTGCTGATTGTGGATGATCTTGTTCTGGTTCGCGATGATCGTGCGGTGGCTCGAAATGATCTTCTGCTGATTCCTGACCGTGGCATGCGCCATGGACACGCTCCAAGTGTGAGATCCGGCGACGATGACGCCGTGCTTCGCCGGCGAACATTAAACGACCGTCGCGCGCGAAGATCAAGGTGGTGAATCGATTTCGCCGCTATCTCCCCTCCGCGACGTGCTGCCAGAACTTCGGGAGGTATCCGGCGCGTGGCAGGTGGCGAGCCCGTTCGTCGTCGTCCAGCGCCTCGAGCATCGTCCTGAGCGCGACGTCGTGATCGGGACGGAAGACGACATCGATCGCGTCGCCGGCGCCGACGTCCCCTTCCTGCACGACGCGCAGGTACGCGCCCATTCGACCGACGTGCTGGAACCGTCTGGGGAAGCGCGGATCGCCGAGCCGGATGCCGAGCTTGAAGCAGGGGAGCCGGATCTGCGCGACCTCGAGGATCGTGGATCCGACTGCCCAGCGTTCGCCAATCAGTGCGCTCGACAGGTCGATCCCTTCGACGGTGAGATTCTCGCCGAACAGCGCCGGCTCGACGTCGAGCCCTTCGTGGGTGCGCCAGTACTCATAGTCCTCTCGTGATTACGCGTACACAGCTTTGTCCGGGCCGCCGTGCACGGTGCGGTCCGCCTGATCATCGCCGGCGAAGTTCACGCCACGGAGCGCGACTCGCCCGGTGACGGGTGTCTTCCAGATCGCGGTCTCGATCACTTCGCCGCGCCACTCGACCTCGCGGACGGGACCGACGTTGACCGAGATGACTCGAGCAAGGGTGGCCATCGACGCAAGTTACTCGCGGACGGCTGGCCCCACCCGAGCTGTAGACCTCAGATGGCGCGGTCCGGCGTCAGAACACGTCGATCGTGACCGATCCGCTCACGCCGCCGGTCTGGGCCGTGATCGTCACGACCCCCGCCCGCTTCCCCGTCACGACGCCACTCCCGGACACCGTCGCGGTGACGATGTTGGAGGTCGACCAGAGGAAGTTCTGAATCGGCACGGTATTGCCCTGGTCGTCCATCGCGGTGCCGGTGAGTTGCATGGTGGCTTTCACGGCCAGGGTGTTCGCCGGCGCCGTGACGGTGACCGTCGCCACCGCACCCGGCGTCACGGTGATCTTCGCTGTGCCCTTCACCCCGTCGACGCTGGCGGTGATCGTAGCCACACCCGTTTTGGACGTCGTCACATTACCGTCATTCACCGTGGCGATGGCCGGATTGTCGCTCGTCCAGACCACCGTTCTCCCGGTGACCACGTTGCCCCTTGGGTCTCTGGGCGTGGCCGCGAGTTGCCGCGACTGGCCCGCCTGCAGCGAGACCGACGTGGGGTTGACGTCGACGCGAACGACGACCTGCGACACGGTTACGGTCGCGCTGCTCGACTTACCTTCGCTGGTGGCCGTGATACTCGTGGTCCCCGCCGTCACACCGGTGACCAGGCCGGAGCCGTTCACGGCCGCAACCGCGGGGTTGCTCGTCGACCATTCGATGGCGCGATCGGACATCACCGCTCCGTTGTCGTCGAGGGCCGCGGCCGAGAGCTGTACCGTTGCACCGACCGCGACGTCGGCCCGATCGGGCTGCAGCCTGATACTCGCGACGGGCGGCTTGGTTACGGTGATCGTCGCGAGACCGGATTTTCCGAGCGCGTTCGCGGCGACCTGCGACGTCCCGAGCGCCAGCGCCGTGACAAGTCCGGTGCCCGACACGCTGACGATCTTGGGATCCTGTACCGTCCAGGTGACCGCGGCGCCGGGGATGGGAGCACCAGATCCGTCCTCCACCTGCGCCAGCAGCGGAAGCTGGGCGTTGAGAACGAGGGCCGAGCTGGCTGGTGTCACGACGATCGTGGCCACCTGCGGCGTCGTGTCGGGCGACGTGCTACCGCACGACCAGCTCGAAAGCGCGACCAGGACCATGGTCGCCAAGGTGCGTTCGCTGCTCGACATGTCGCCGCTCCGGGAAGCGCAAAAGGCCCGGGACGTTTTATAGGCGCTACCGGGCCTCTCAGCAAGCCGTCACCGGGCTCGACCCCCTATTCGCGGCCTCCCGGCGCCAGTTCCATCGACTCGATCGGGAAAGCCGATCGCGGCGGCGTCACTTCACGGTGATCTGCACCGATCCGCTCTTCCCGCTCGACAGGGCCGTGATCGTCACCTGCCCTGACCGCTTCCCGGTCACGACGCCGCTCGACGATACGGTCGCGGTGGTGGTGCTCGAGCTCGACCAGGTGAAGCTCTGGCTCGGCACCGAGTTCCCTCTGCTGTCCTGCGCACTGGCCGTCAGCTGCATCGTCTTCCCGGCCTTCAGGTTCTTCGACGGCGCCGAGACCGCGACGGTCGCCACGGCGCCGGGGCTCACGCTGATCCTCGCCGTCCCCCTCACACTTCCAACGCTGGCGGTGATCGTCGCGGAGCCTGGTCTCGACGTCGTCACCTGACCTCCATTCACCGCGGCGACGGCCGGGTTGTCACTGGCCCAGTCGACGGTCTTGCCGGTGATCGCGTTGCCATTCGCATCCTTCGGTGACGCGACGAGCTGCTGCGTCTGCCCCGCCTGCATCGAGCTCGTTGCCGGGGTGACGTCGACGCGAGCGACCGGCGGCTGAGCCACAGTGATCGTCGCGAGGCCGGATTCCCCGAGCGCGTTCGCGGCGACCCGCGACGTCCCGAGTGCCAGCGCCGTGACCACGCCCTCCGGCGAGACGCTGAGGATCTTCGGATCCTCCACCGTCCACGTCACGGCGGCGGGAACGGTGGCGCCCACTCCATCCTGCACCTGCGCCTGCAAGGAAAGCTGGCCGTTGAGCACGATCGTCGAGGTGGCTGGGCTCACGACGATCGTGGCCACCTCCGGCGTCGCCTCGGGCGACGTACTACCGCACGACCAACCCCACAGCGCGACCGCGACCGCGATCGCCGGCGTGCGTCCGCTTCTCGACATGTCGCCACTCCTTCCGCTCGCTGCCCCACCCTCGGCCAGCGGGACGCTCGACGTGGAGCGTCCGCTGTGAAGCTGTTGTAGCTCCCGCATACGGAGTGCCTGCTGTGTTCCACATGTAACGGAAGAAGCGGCCAACGCACACAACGCGTTGCCGGGCCGCCGAGCGCGGCGATAACGAACCGCATCACTTCACGTCGATGCGCACCGATCCACTCTTGCCGCTCTGTGACGTCTGGGCCGTGATCGTCACTTTCCCTTTCCGCTTTCCGGTCACGACCCCGCTCGCTGACACCGTCGCGCCGTTGGTGTCGGAGCTCGACCAGCTGAACTTCTGGTTCGGCACCGTGTTTCCTCTGCCGTCACGCGCAGTGGCGGTGAGTTGCATCGTGGATCCCGGCTTCAGCTTCTTCGACGGCGCCGTGACCGTCACGGTCGCCACCTGAGAGCCCGACGATGCCGGCGGCGGCGCAGCAGGCGGCGCAGCAGGCGGCGGCGCAGCAGGCGGCGATGATGCGGGCGGCGACGCAGCAGGCGGTGACGATGCGGGCGGCGACGATGTGGGCGGCGACGCCGGTGGTGACGCCGGTGGTGACGCAGCAGGCGGTGCGGCGCGCGCTTCCGGACTGACGGTGATCGTCGCGATCGCCGACTTGCCGAGCGCGTTCGCTGACACCTTCGACGTGCCCACTGCCAGCGCCGTGACGACGCCCTCGGACGAGATGCTGACGATCCTGGGGTCCTGCACCGTCCAGGCGACGACGGCGTCGGGGATACTCGCGCCAGACACGTCCTGCACCTCTGCCTTCAGGGGAAGCTGGGCGTTGAGCGCGAGCGTCGAGGTGGCTGGGCTCACAACGATCGTGGCCACTTGCGGTGTCACATCGGGCGTCGTGCTTCCACACGACCAACTCGAGAGGGCGACCGCGACTGCGATCGCCGGCGTGCGTCCACTCCTCGACATGTCGCCACTCCTTCCGCTCGCTACCTCACCGCGCAGCCACCGTACGATCGATGTGGATCGTCCGCGGGGGTTGTAGCCGCAGCATACGGAGTGCCGGGGATCGTTCCAAACGCAAAAGCCCGGCAACGCCTGTAAAGCGTTGCCGGGCTCGCGCGGTGGTGACGCGTTCAGTTCAGCTCGAACCGGTCGAGCATCATCACCTTGTTCCACGCCTTCACGAAGTCCTTCACGAACTTCTCCTTGCAGTCGCTGCTGCCGTAGACCTCGGCGAGCGCGCGCAACTGCGAGTTGGAGCCAAAGATCAGATCGACACGCGTCGCGGTCCACTTCGCATCGCCCGTCGCGCGATCGCGTCCCTCGTACACGTCGCTCCCTACCGAGATCGGCTTCCACGCCGTCCGCATGTCGAGAAGGTTCACGAAGAAATCGTTCGTGAGCGTCTCCGGCTTATCGGTGAATACGCCGTGCTTCGTCGCGCCGTGGTTGGCACCAAGAACCCGGAGGCCGCCGACCTCCGCGTCGCGGTCGCGCGCGAAGCTCACGATGTTCGCGGGATCATGCACGGCGCGCACAGAAGCGCCAGATCAGCGAGCGGGCTCCAGCACCCGAAGCACCGGACGCCCACCCACCGACTCCAGGGGAAGGTACACGCGGTGCGTGCGCGGATCGACGCCCACCGTGTGCGCGTGCGGCGCGCGCAGCTCACCGAGAGGACGCAGGGTGTCGCCGACGACCCAGTAACTGGATAGCACACCTGATTCAGATGCTACGTACAGGCGTCGCCATCCTGGATCCCACGCCAGCACGTCGGGATCGTCACCGACCTTGAGCCGCTGCATGACGCGCATCGTGCGAAGGTCGACGACGGCGAGTGTCCCATTACCCTCACCCGTCACGAACGCCAGGCGGCGCGGCTCATCGAGCGTGAAGCCGTGCGGTCCCTCGACGCCGGGCACGTCGTAGCGCGCAACAACGCGCTCGGTGACCGGATCGATCGCGACGAGCTGTCCTCGGGTCTGCACGGCGACGAGGATGCACTTCGATATGGAGTCGTAGTGCGTGTTCCCTGCCTCGCCGCCGAGATCGATCGTCGAACGCTTGCGGAGCGTTGAGGCATCGATGACCGCATCGCTCCCGCCACTCTCGTCCGACACGAACACCTTGTCGGCTTCTCGCGCGTAGGCGATGCCATCCGGAAAGCGGACGCCTCCCACTCGCGCCACGATCGCGAAGGAGCGGTCGTCGACCACCGCGACCTCGTGCGCGCCCGCGGCTGATGCGTACACCTGGTGATGCTGTGGGACGGCCCAGACACCCGTCACGCGAGGAACTCCCTCGACCTCACGCAGCACGCGGCTCGAGTCGAGATCGAACACGACGAGCCGCCCCGCGTTCATGTGGCTGATGTACAGGCGACCTGTCGCGGGATCGACGCTTTGATAGTCGAAGCGGTTCGCCGGACCAGGCAGGGGGATGTCGACGACGGTACGAAGGCCGGGCTTCGGGATTGGGCTGTCCGGAACCGTCGGCGATCGGTAATCGGCAGGCGTCAGACTGTTCGCCGTCGCCACGCAACTGCCGGCCGCAGGGCCACTCCCTGTTCGGCTGCTCCCGACCGCTCCCGCCGCGAGCTGGTGCGCTTCGCTGCCGGAATTGGAGCACGCGGCGGTGAACGCCAGCACGATCATGGTGGCGCGGCGCGCATCGAGCAGCGCGGCGCTCTTCATCGGGAGCTCGCCTGGATGGCGACGCCGGCAATGCCGGCCGCCACGATGACCAGTGGCTCCGGAATCTTGCGCTTCGACCATACGAATATCCCCATGGCGATGGCGAATATCAGCCAAGTCGGTACGTCGATCAACGCGCGACGTCCAAGCACGATCGCGGCGCTGGCATCGCGCGCGCCCTTGGAGTCGCGGGAAAGGCGAACGGCGGCGTGTATCAGGTCAGTGTGCCGCGCGCCGAGCGCATCACCATGCACGGGGTGGAGGTGCCACCATCGATGGGCGTCGCGACGGCGATCAACTTCCAGCCGACCGGCGGCGGGAGGGCAGCGATCACCGGCGACTTCGTCATGTCGGCAACGGAGGTCAACCCGGTGATCCGGGCGCTGCGAGAGAACGGCATCCAGGTGACCGCGCTGCACAGTCACATGCTCGAGGAAAGCCCGCGACGGTTCTTCATGCACTTCTGGGCCAATGACGACGCCGTGACGCTCGCGAAGGATCTTCGTGCCGCGTTGGACAAGATGGCAATCAAGCGCGCGTAGCTCGACCACTACGTCCGAACAAACAAAGGGCTCGCCCAGAGGCGGGCCCTTTTGTCATTCAGATCCGAACAGTTGGTCGAGTCGTACTGCTGAGCTGGCGTCGATTTTCCGACCGCTGTAGTCTCGTGCGCCGCGCGATGCCCGACGCGGGGCGTTGCCGAGCACTAAACCCGTCGCTCCATGAGTGAGCGCCGGACGTCGTACCCCCATGAACAAGGTGGTACAGATGGCAACACCCTCCCAGACCCAGACGACCCCATTCACGCGGGACGTCGTGGGCCGCTACGTGTGCAATGGGTTGGACGAAGCACTCGCCAGCACCACCGGCGATCCCGATGCACGACCGTTCGATCACATCGTCATCGGTGGCGGCTCATTCGGAACCGTGCTCGCCGCGCGCCTCGCGCGTCGCGATGTCACGGGAGCGCATCGCATCCTCGTGCTGGATGCAGGCGCGTACGTCTACCCCGAGCACGTGCAGAACCTCCCACCGGGGCTGGACTCGGGCGAAGTGTGGGGGGTGCCGTGGAACTCGGACAGCCCGAAGTCGTGGAATCAACGCTTCCCGGGGCTCGCGTACTGCCTGGGCGGACGTTCTGTGTTCTGGGGCGGATGGTCGCCGTACTTCATCGACAGTGAGCTGCCGGCGGCGGAGTGGCCGGCCAGCGTCGTGCACGACCTCACGCAGCCCGTCGTCTTAACGGGTGGCCGACTGCTCTCGTATCTCGACCACGCGGCCGACCAGATCGGCACATCGAAGACCGCCGACTTCGTAACGGGACAGCTGCACAAGCTGCTTCGTAAGCGACTGTTCGGCGCCCTTCAGGCGCGACCGAACGCGGGCCAGCTCACTCTCACCGGAAATCGTGGCACGTTGACGAGGGAGAGCCACCTCGAGGCGCCGCTCGCCGTGCAGTCGGACGCACCGCGGCCAGGTTTCTTCGCGCTCAACAAGTTCAACGCGGTGCAGCTGCTCGTCCGGGCGGCGCGTCTGTCCCGCAGTGAGGCAGAGCAGAGCGCACGTGGCGACGAAGCGGCGATCAATCGACGGCGCCGGTTCATGGTCGTGCCGAACGCGAAGGTCATTCGGCTCGAGCGAAACGTCGATGGCGATGGGCGCCGCATCACACGTGTGGTCACGAATCAAGGCGTCGTCGATGTGCCTGCCAATGGGAGGGTGTACCTCGCCGCTGGCACCGTGGAGAGTACGCGGCTGGCGTTGTTGTCTCTGCCCAACGCGAACGGAAGAATCGGGCGCAATCTCATGGCGCACCTGCGCTCGAACCTCACGATCCGCATCCCGCGCAAGTCGCTCGAGGCGATCGACCCATCGCTTCCGAAGGAGCTCGCGGTCTCGGCGATGTTCGTGAAAGGGCTGTTCCGCCACGGCGACGGGAGCCAGGGACATTTCCACGTGCAGATCACGGCCTCTGGAGTCGGCAAACTCGAGACGGGATCCGAGGCGGAGCTGTTCAAGAAGATCCCGAACATCGACGAGCTGGATCGCTTCCGCGACCTCACTGACCAGGAGGTGGTGATCACGCTGCGGGGCATCGGTGAGATGACGGGCGACAAGACGTCGGCCGATCCGCAGAATCGCGTCACGCTGGACTGGCTGGGCGCGCAGGGCCCATTCGACTACGGCTCGCCGCGCGCGCTCGTACGCCTCGAGGCGGGTCCGAAGGACGGCTCGGATCCGCGCGGGAATCGCGACCTCGATCTCTGGGACGCCATGGACGCAGCGTGCGATGAGCTCGCGCTCATGCTCGCGAACGGCCAGACGGCGGACCTGGAGTATCTGCGGACGGCCGGTGCTCCTGGGGTGTCCTGGTGGGATCCCACGCCACCGCTGGCCGACGAGCGGCGCGATACGCTGAGCTCAACGCATCACGAGGGTGGGACGCTCTGGATGGGCGACGACCCCGCGACATCGGTGACGGACATCTGGGGGCAGTTCCACGAGTCCGACAACCTGTATGCTGTCGGGCCGGCAACTCTGCCGACGATGGGCTCACCCAATCCCATGCTCTCGGGTGTCGCGCTCGCGCGCCGCACCGCGGATCACGTGCTGCCCGCGCCGGTGCCCCCAGGATCAGAGCCCGGCTATCGTATGCTGTTCGACGGTACCCTCGGCACCTTCCAACAGTGGCGCGCCGCCGGACCGGGCACGTTCGCGCTGCTGGACGGAACGATGGTCGCGCAGCCGGCAGGGGATCACACCGTGTTCTACTACGCGCCGGAGGCATTCTCCGACTTCTCACTGCGGCTCGAGTTCCGTGTGAGCAGTCCGGGCGACAACTCGGGCGTGTTCGTCCGCTTCCGCAGCCCCCTGCCCGCATGGCCGGACATCCAGGATGCCCGCATCCTGAACAATCGCGCCTGGGTGGCAGTGCGCACGGGTTTCGAGGTGCAGATCGACGATCAGGCGCGACCGGATGGTCTCGACAAACATCGCACTGGTGCGATCTACGACATCCCAACGGGCCAGAATGGCGAGCCGCCGTTGCAGGATTTCCAGCGCGCGGCGGATCTGGTACCAGGCGCCTGGAACAACCTCGAGATCGCCGTGCAGGGTGACACGTACACGGTCACCATCAACGGCCGGCGCACGACGGAATTCACGAACCTGGACGAGGCACGCGGGCAGTCGTCGGCTGCAAACGCGGCGTCGGGCTATCTCGGTGTGCAGGCGCACTCCGGGCGCGTCGCGTTCCGGAACATCCGGGTGAAGGCACTACTCGCAACTGCAGTGGTGGCCACCCCAACAGCGGCGGTCGCCGCAATCGCGGGGCCCAAGATCGAGGCTCCCTCGCTCGACCCATCACCGCGCAGCCGGATTCCGAGGTGATGCACATGGCTGCGCGCTTCCCAGGCGCATCCTAGCCATGCCTGCGGGGCGAACGGAGAAGGCCCGGCAACGCCAGTCAATGCGTTGCCGGGCCTATCAGTTGCCCCTCCTGGGATCGAACCAGGACTCTCCTGATCCAGAGTCAGGCGTGTTGCCAGTTACACCAAGGGGCAGCGTTCATCCGCCGACTGGCTAGCCATTCGGGGAACCCATGTATTTTAGCCGTGGTAGGATGCCGCTTCAACCCCTCGCACCCGCTTCGGAGTAGACGCTGTCGCTTCCCAATCGCACCCGCTTCACCCAGCGGGCTCGGCATGTGCTGCTCCTCGCAACATTCGCAGGCGCGGTCGGCTGCCGAGAGACCTTCAACGGATTCGGTGTCGGCGGGCGGGCGCGCACCGACGCGGATCAACTGTTCGGCTCACTCAGCGAGGGCTTCACCGAGGTCGCACGGAGCCCGAAGCTCGTGTACGCCCGGTTGGAGATCGCGAAGCACTCGCTGCTGCCATCGGCCGCCTTCCAGGACACCGCGGTGTGGACGGGTAGCTCCGGCGCCGTACGTCTGCTGGAGGTCCAGGGCGCATTCCAGAGCGGCCGCTATACGTTGTCCGCACATCCGGGCGTCGTAGCGCCAAGGAACCCGGCGGACAGTCGGCATGTCGTCACGCTGAGCCGAATCTCGGACAGCGAGTATCGGTGGGACACCACGGTGGACTTTGGCGTCGGGGCCGTCCGGCCAAACGACGTCGCAACGGTCTTCTCGCGACTCATCTCCTCGGCCGAGGGGAAGAATGCGGACGCGGTGCGCGCCGAACTGGCGTCGTTCGCGCCACGGACCTCGGCCGCACTGGGCATGGCGTTCTCGCTCGACTCGGTAGTGCCGATGCGGCTCGCCGACGGCAGCACGGCGATGAGGCTCGCGATCGCGATGCGATCGGACCTGCTGAAGCAGCGCTATCCCACCTTCGCCACCTTCTTCCGGAAGTACATCGACCCGGCGCGGTACCACATCATCGTGACCGACCGTGCGGGGACACCCTACTTCGAGGCCAGCGCGGCGGACCGGTTGCTCACGATCCGCTTCCGCACGATGGACGGGAAGCTGGTTTCGCTCGCCGGACCGGCGACGCCGATGCCGGATTCGCTCCTGATGCTGATGGACTTCAAGACGAAGATCAAGCACTTCGGCGTGGGCTTCCACGAGCTGCGCACGGAGCTCGTCCACGTGCGGAAGGGAGAAGCCGAGAACGGGTGGGTCTTCACGTCGCGGCGTGAACCCGAGTGGGATCTTCCCCTGTGGACGTCGCGGCTGATCCGCACGCCGCTGCGTCGTCCGTTCGCGGGGGAGGGGTCACTCTTCCGCATCGGCTTCCGCGGCGACGGCACGGATCAGACGGTGCTCTTCCGCGAGATCCGGCTCTTCGTGCAGGAGAGCGCGATCCTGCGGTTCCTGAACTCGTTGAGCGGCGCGGCGTTCAGTGAGTTCGCCGACGAGGTGGACGCGGAGCAGAACGCGTGGCTGCGCGCGGTCTTCGGCGCGATGCGCGAGGACGCGCGCGCGGCGATCGCGCCCTGAGCGAGCCGTCCCACGAGGTGTGATCGGATAAACGAAAACGCCGCGAGCTAGAAGGCTCGCGGCGTCTCGTCCCGGATCGGGACACTCACATCATTGGTTGCCGCGCGCGCCGTCATTGGAACTCTGCGTCCTACCGAGCGGCGGCGGGCAATATATCGATCCGTTGGCGTTGACAATCGCAAAGACTACGCCAACCAAATCTCGTCACAAATGGAGCTGAGGGGGATCGAACCCCTGACCTCTGCAGTGCGATTGCAGCGCTCTCCCAGCTGAGCTACAGCCCCGCAACGATGGCTCATGGAGAGCGTTCCGCTCCGTCCATTCGCCAGACGGAAACGGCCCCGCAACCGTGCGGAGCCGCCGTCACAGATGAAATCTAGCCGGACGGTCCGCGCTGTCAAGCAGACGCGTGACTCGCTCGTGAGTCACGACTTGCCCGAAGGCGCGGCGCGGTTCATCATGCGGCACTCCCACCGACCATGATTCTTCCTGCCGCTCCCGACGTCCTCGCCGCCGCGCACAGGCTCCGAGGAGTGATACACCGTACGCCGTGCAGCTACTCGGCTCCCCTCTCGGCGCGCGCTGGCGCCGAGGTGTATCTCAAGTGGGAGAACCAGCAGCACACCGGCTCGTTCAAGCTGCGCGGCGCGTTCAACGCGCTACTCACGATGCCGAACGAGGAGCGCCGGCGTGGCGTCGTGGTGTCCTCGGCGGGGAATCATGGCCTGGGCATCGCGCACGCCGCGCGCACGTTGGGGATGCGCGCCCACGTGTTCATTCCCGCCACCGCGCCGGAGGTGAAGCGCGAGGGCATTCTGGCGATGGGCGCCGAGGTCGACGCGGAGCAGCCCGACTACGACGCAGCGCACGAAGCGGCGCTCGCCTATGCGGTGAGCAAGCGGGCGACGTTCGTGAGCCCCTGCACCGGGCGGCCCCTGCTCGCGGGTCAGGGCACCGTTGGACTCGAGATCCTCGAGGAGCTGCCGACCGTGCGCACGCTCGTCGTGCCGGTGGGCGGTGGCGGGCTGGCCGGCGGGATCGCGGTGCTCGCACGGGCGGTGGCGCCGCACGTGCGGATCATCGGCGCGCAGAGTGAGCTGACGAACGCGATGTCGCTCTCGCTCACGTCGGGGCGGCGCACGGTGATTCCGGTGGCCCCCACGCTGGCCGACGGTCTGGCCGGCCAGGTGGACGACGAGGGAATGCTGATCGGCCGTTTCGCGCTCGACGAGATCGTGGAAGTCTCGGAGCAGCAGATCGCCGACACGATGCGCTGGCTGTCGCGCATGCACGGCGCGCGCGTGGAAGGCTCGGGAGCGGTGGCGACGGCCGCCGTGCTGGCGCGCGGCAAGTGGGACGGGCCGGTGGCCGCGATCGTGAGTGGAGGCAACGTCGATCAGCGGGTCTGGAATCAGATCGTCGCGGCCGTCGCGTAGTCGCGGATCGCACGAACGACGAACGGCACGCCGGAATTCTCCGGCGTGCCGTTTCGATATCGAGGAGCGTGAGTGCTACGGACGCTCGATATTGCGTTCGTCGGCGTTGGCCGGACGACGCTCACCGCCAAGCGCGTTGCCCGACTGACGTGCGGTGCCCTGCCCGCCGGTGTTCGTCGCCGGCTGGCCGTTGGTGCCCGCCGCGAGACCGACCTCGCGATCGCTCTGGAATCGCTGTGCGTTCGCCTGATCGCTGGAGCCCTGCTGAAGGCGAGCGGCCCGGTTGGCGCCACGCGCCTCGCCACCGCGACGGCCGATGGCGGCCATGTGCTCGCGATTGCGACTCACCGTGACCCCGCCCTTGCGTCCCGCGGCGCGCGCCTCGCTGGAGTCGAATTCGTGCGCGGTGCCCTTCTGGTGCGCCGCGCGCCCGCCCTTGCTCGCGATCTCGCGTTGCTTCGAGCGATCCATCGACGCGAAGCCTCGATTGCTGCGGCGCGTGCTGCCGCCGGTATCGGAGCTCGCATCGCTGCGGCTCGCGCCCTCGCCGCCCGTACTGCGCGCAGAGCGACCACCCTCGTTGGAGATCTCTCGCTGCCGCTCCCGATCTGCGCCGAAGCTGCGCTCCTCGTTATTCGGTCTGATCGCCATTCCCGCTCCTCCTGAAAGTGGTGGCCCACTCTGTCCAGTACTACGCTGTCCCGACGTCCGGGTATCTCCGCTCGAGCCCTCAGGGCTCATCTCGAAAAATCGGATGCAAACTGCGGACCCAAGTGTTTGTCCTACGAGGCCAATTTGTTCCGCCTTCGTGAATGCGACGCAATCGATCGGGCGATGCGTCGAGCGCAAAGATGCGGGCAAGTGGCGGGCCGCGACGAACTATATTCCCCGCCATGTCGCTCGCGGTTCGTCTTCTCGGAACTTCCGCATCACGCCCCACTGTAGAACGTAACGTCGCATCGGTCGCAATCGTTCGCGAGGGCGAGACTCTTCTCGTCGATTGCGGCGAAGGCACGCAGCGGCAGATGATGCGTTATGGGGTGTCATTCGGCCTGGCCGATATCTTCTTCACTCACTTCCACGCCGATCATGTGATCGGCGTCATTGGGCTGCTTCGCACGATGTCGCTGCAGGGGAGAACGGACCCGCTGCGCATCTGGGGACCACGTGGAGCACAGCGCACGTTGAAGCGCGCCGAGGACTTCGGGATGGACCGCCTCACCTTCCCAATCCAAGTGGAAGAGTTGGACGCAGGAAAGGTTATTGGACGAAAGGATTACTCGATCGTGACGTTCCCGGTCGACCACCGCGGCTCGCGGTCCCTGGGCTACGCGCTGGTCGAGGAGGAACGGAAGGGCCGATTCAATCCGGAGCTCGCGCGGTCGATGGGGATTCCCGAGGGCCCACTCTGGGGAGAGATCCACCGCGGACGGACCGTGACGCTCGACGACGGCCGCGTGATCGAGCCGTCGGTGCTCGTGGGCGAGAAGCGTCCGGGCCGGCGCGTGGTTGTGACGGGGGACACACGACCGTGCGCTGGAACGATCGATGCTGCGCGTAGGGCCGACCTACTGGTGCACGAGGCGACGTTCGGCCACGAGGAGCACGAGCGGGCGGTGGAGACGGGTCATTCGACGGCGCGCGAGGCGGCGGCGGTGGCGCGAGAGGCCGGCGTGCGCTCGCTCGTGCTCACCCACTTCTCGGCGCGATACTCTCGCGACGCCTCCGATCTGGCGAGAGAGGCGCGCGAGGTATTCGAGAATACTGTCGTGGGGCGGGACGGGCTGGAGATCGAGGTGGGGTACCCTGCCTGAAGTCCGGAACTGCCACTCCCAGTAGTGAGTACCGAGTACTTTGGTACTCAGACTGGCATACGAGCTCCCGGAAGGCCCGGTAGAGCTCTCAGTCCCCGCGGAGCTGCAGCTCAGTCGCCGCGCATGGGTTCGGGGCCCTTCAGCGGATCCTTGCGGGAGACGGGCATCGAGCGCTGGAAGAGGCGCATGATGGTTCCGGCGTCGAGCTGCTCGAGGACGCGATCGGGAGAGAGGCGCGCGGTGACGCTGCGCGATTCCGGACCGCGGCTGATGATCCAGTTATAGCGGTCGAGGCGCGAGCTACGGCCGTCGGGGTGACGGAAGAGCACGATCGCGTTGCTCGAGCCAGGCGACTGCACGCTGACGCCCCAGATGGTGCCGTCGGGCGCGGTGTAGGTCTTCATCGAGTTGGTTGGGGAGAGGGCTTACGTCAGCCGACGAGCGTCGGCGAGAGGGGACGACGTCCGGCGTAGCCGGCATCCTCGTCGTGCCAGTATTGCACTGCGGGCTCGCCGAGCCGCCAGCAAAGGAGCACGCGCCGACCATCGAGCTCACTCGGAAAGTCGACGAGGCCGATGCGGCGATCCTTGAGCTGAATGCCGAGCGATTCGAGCTCCGTCTGGAACGCGTCGATCTCGCGCGCGATGTCCTGCGCACGCCGCTCGAGAGCGATGAGACGAAGATCGGGGATGTCGGTACGCGCTTCGACGACGACGGCATCCAGCTCAGCGATCGTCTCCTGCCAACGCTGATGCTCTCTCACCACGTCCTCGACGATGCGACGGACGAGTGGGAGCGTGCGATTGGCGTGATCGACGGTGAAGAGCCTCATGCCCTGAAATCTAACCGCATCCGGAGTGCCGCGGAGCCACGTCTCCGAGGGAGACGCAGTGTCGTCCGCGCTCGAGTCCATGGCCCGCTGGTCAGCTGCGCTCGGCGAGCGAGTGCTCGCGGCGCCGCGCCGCCTGGGCGTGGAGCTCGCGGTCCTCCTGGGTCACGAGGTGCAGCGGAGGCACCGGCGCGGGCTTCCCCATCTGGTCGAGATGGACGAAGGTGAGCCAGCACACGTTGGTGTGCCGTCGCTCGCCGGTGGCGATGTTCTCGGCATACACATCGGCGAGGACGGACATCGAGGTACGTCCGACGTGCACGACCTTCGAGCGGACCTCGACGAGCTCCCCGACGTGGATGGGCTCCTTGAAGAGGATCCGGTCGATCGAGAGGGTGGTGGCCTGGCCACCGGCATGGCGCATGGCGCTGAGAGCGGCGCACCGGTCCACCATGCTCATGATCACCCCGCCGAAGACCGAGGGACGGCGGAGGTTGTTCGCCTGGTGGGGCATCATCAGATCGGCGATCACGGCTTCGGACGCCTGGGGGGTGCGCGGCGAGGTGTGGTCGGCGTTCGGTGGGATCATGCCCGGTGGTGAGGGGAGGAAGTGCGGGGGTGGTGCGGCGCGCGGCCGTGGACGAGCCGAACGATCGGACGCGCCGGCCGGCCGTGGTGAGATGCGGTCCGGACGGTCTCGTCGTAAAGGGCCGACTCGTCGAACGCGCGGGCCAGAGCGCGCCGGGCCGTGGAGTCCGCCGGCGGATGGTCGAGCCAGAAGATACGGAGCGCGGGGGCGGGAACGTGTCCCACCGGCCATTCCCGGGAGGTGCTGTCACGCAGGAAGAGGCGCGCGAAGTCCGCGCTCGAGTCGTATCGGACGACCACCTCGTAGCGACCGTGGCGCCAGACATCCCGGTTCCCGCTTGCCGATCCGACGGGGAGGGTCGGGGCGACCTCGGTCCACCAGGCCGGCTCGCCGATCCGGATCGGCGGCAGCTCGAGCAGGTGGCCCGCCTCCCCCGATCCCGTTCCGGCGAGGGCGTAGGACACCGCCGGCTCGCCGTCGACGAGGGTGAGGGCGAAACCGTCCGGATCGAGCCGGTAGGAGCCGAGGAGGGCCGCCGTACGGGCGCGATCGATCCGATCGCCGCCGGAGCGGACGGAGTCGAGGGTGGCGGCGACGGCGAGGGTGCGGCTCTTCCGGATCGGCGCGAGGTCGCCGGCGGCGACCCGGGCGAGGGAGGCGCGACGGCCGGTCGCGAGGTCGATCACGCCGCGCCGGCTGGCGTGCCAGGGGGAGGAGTCGTCCCGCTCGACGTCGACGTGGAGACTATAGGAGAGGAAGGGCCCGTGCAGGTCGGTGAGATCGACCGTCGCCGTAGCTCGCCAGAGGGGATCGTCGTTGGTGTCGTCGTCGGGCTGCACGCGCACGTCGTCCGGGTGCAGCCGGGCGTAGAGCTGGGCGAGCCCGGGAACGATCGTGTCCTCGTACACGAGGAGGGAGTCGCCGGAGATCAGGTCGCGGCGATAGACACGCTGGCCGACGAGGACGGCGTCCTGGAATGAGCGGTCGTCGTCCTCGACGTAGATCTCGTAGAAACGCCCGTCGACTCGAGCGAGCTCGAGCGGAGCGCCGCGCATGCGCACGGCGCCGTGCTCGCTCGTGACCCAGAACGAGGAGTCGCCCGCAGCGATCACGAAG
>DASVNI010000330.1:0-1966 GCA_036383935.1 Gemmatimonadaceae bacterium
CCCGTGGAGCCCGAGGCGTGGAAGATCACGTTGGCGCCCTGCTGGTACTGGGCGAGCGCGATCTCCTTCCCCTTACCCGGATTGCGAAACGCTTCCGGGGTGACGCCGGCATACTGCGCGAGCACCTTGCAGTCGGGACAGACCTTGTGGACGCCCGCCTCGTAGCCCACCTCGAACTTCTCGATGAGGGGCGACTCCATACCGCCGACGAAGCCGACGGTCTTCGACTTCCCGATCATCGCAGCGAGAGCGCCGACGAGATAGGAGCCCTGCTCCTCACGGAACTTGAGCGCGGCGAGATTCTTCGGCGGAGGGATGACCTCGCCGTCCTTGTCGGTGGCGACGGAGTAATCCACTCCGGCAAATTTTGTGTTGGGATACTCCTTTGCCAGCTGAGTAAGGTCGTCGGTGAAGATGAATCCGACGCCGATGACGAGGTCCATCCCTTCGGCGGCCAGCAGCCGAAGTCCCGACTCTCTATCTGAGCCTTCGCCTGGCTCGATGAAGCGGACCCGGACGCCGAGCTCCTTTTGGGCGCGCTCGGCGCCGAGGTAGGCGCCGTCATTGAACGACTTGTCACCGCGTCCGCCGAGGTCGAAGACGACGCCGACGTTCACGGTGTTGCCAGCAGGGGGCTTTTCGGCGCCGGAGGGGTGGGCGAATAGGAGGGCGACGTGGACGACGAGGAGGGCGCCCACGAGGAGAAGCAGCTTCCGCATGATTGAAGAAAGCTCGTCCGCGGGAGGGAGGGGGGCAAGGCGGCCACCGCTCCGACTATCGTTGGTGTACGCCCGTCTCGCATGAGCGCTCAACCACCGGAGGTCGCGTGCTCCGCCGAACCGATGTCGAGAAAGCACAACGCCGCGCCGCGACGATGCTCGCCACCGCGGGCCTGTCGATCGGCGCCGCGGAGCGATCACTCATCGAGGTGGCGGACTTCGGGCTCGGCGACCTCGCGCACGTGGGGCTGCAGCTCCTCACCTACGTCAACAACGAGCGCTACTGCGCCAAGGAGCTGGTGCTCTTTCCGTGGCAGGTGTGCCCCGAGCACCGGCATCCGCCGGTGGGCGAGGATCCCGGCAAGATGGAGACGTTCCGTTGCCGGTGGGGCTCGGTGAAGCTCTACGTCGAGGGCGAGCAGTCCGCGATCGCGCTGCGACTGCCTCCTGGCAGCGAGAAGCATTTCACCGTCTTCCACGAGATCTCACTCGTGCCGGGCGACCAGTACACGATCCCGCCGAACACGCTGCACTGGTTCCAGGCGGGAGCGGAGGGTGCGGTCGTGACGGAGTTCTCGAGCACGAGCCGCGACGAGCTCGATCTGTTCACCGATCCGCGGATCGTGCGAGCGCCGACGATCGCGGAGTGAAGCGCAGTCGCGTCTCGGACGTGACGCTCACTCCACCGCAATGCTCAGTACCCCAGACCTCCCCCGCCGCCGGGGGGCGCCGAGCTCGTATTGCTCACGACCACGGTCCCATTCATCCCCGGATGGATGCGGCAGTTGTACTGGAAGGTGCCGGCCGTCGTGAACGTTCGCGTCGCCGACATGTTGGCGTTGGCGCCGGTGATCGCGTCGGGCGCGCCGGCGGGAGCGTTGTCGAAGAAGACGTTGTGGGGGACGTCTCCGAAGGTGAAGGTGACGGTGCCACCGACACCGATCGCGACGTTCGCCGGCGTGAACGTGTCCAACGAGGTGGCGTTGACCGTGGCCGCCATGGGCGGAGCGCCGCCGGGGTTGCTGGATGATCCTGCATCGGTGGCCGAGCTGCCGCCGCACGCCGCGGCGAGCAGCGCGACCGTGCTGGCGAGAATTCGAGTGATACGCATGATCCGCGAGTCCTGAGGGGGCCGAAGGGCGAGCGAGTGTCGGTACGCTCACCTTCGCAGACGTGGCGAGCCGTCGTTTCATTCCTCGAGGTGCTCGCTGGCCAGCAACGTGCGCTGACGTCACGGGCACAGCCTT
>DASVNI010000331.1:0-8818 GCA_036383935.1 Gemmatimonadaceae bacterium
AGGCGACGCGATTGATCTCTCCGTCCCCTTCCCGCTCCGAGGCCCACCCCGTCGCCGCCGGCAGCACGTCCGCCGCAGTGCGAAAGACGAGCGCGCGAAAGGTGATCTCGCGGTCCGCGCGGGAGTGGAGCTCAGTCACGATCCTGCCGTCCGGATAGCGCTCGTAGAACAGCGTGATGCGGTCGGCCACGAGCGCATAGTCCGAGAGATCGTCTCGCCCGAATTCGAGCTTGGTCATAGAGGCCTCGGGGAAAACCGGTGGACGGTTCTCGGTGATCGGTTCACGGGGACGAGCCAGGACCTGCATCGGCCTTGCGCCGCCTACCCGGGGAGGCCAACATTAAGCCGAACAAACACCGAAAGCAACGGTGCGCTTGCACGTCCCGCCGCTTCTCGCTACCAAGTACTCGCTACCCGCCACCCATTACCGGTTCTGGTCGCTCTCATGCCCCCCTCCACTCTCGTTCTGGTCGGAACCACCAAGGGCGCGTTCATCCTCTCCTCCGATGATGCGCGCAAGGAGTGGACGGTCGACGGACCTCACTTCCCCGGCGAGGCCGTCTATGCGATGGCCTACGACCAGCGCGCCGGCCGCTCGCGGCTCCTCGTCGGCGTGCACAGCAACCACTGGGGTGCCACCGTTCGGTTCAGCGACGACCTCGGTCGCAGCTGGTCAGGGCCGGAGCGTCAGGCGATCCGCTTTCCCGAGTCGTCCGGACTGTCGCTCGCGCAGGTGTGGCAGATCGTCCCCGGCCGCCCCGAAGAACCCGATGTGGTGTGGGCGGGGGTCGAGCCAGCCGCGCTCTTCCGCTCCGAGGATGGCGGGGAGAGCTGGGCGCCGGTGCGGGGGCTGCTCGAGCACGAGCATCGCCCGCGGTGGATGCCGGGCGGGGGCGGGCTCTGTCTGCACACCATCGTGCTCGATCCGACGAACGGCGAGCGGATGGCGATCGCCATCTCGACGGCGGGCTTCTACCGCACCGACGACGGCGGCGCGACCTGGCAGCCGCGGAACGCCGGCGTGCGCGCCGTGTTCCTCCCCGACAAGTATCCCGAGTTCGGGCAGTGCGTGCACAAGGTGACGCACCACCCCTCGCGCCCCGAGCGGCTCTTCCTCCAGAACCACTGGGGGCTCTACCGGAGCGACGACTGGGGCGACTCGTGGCAGGATGTCGCCAACGGCGTCCCGTCGGACTTCGGCTTCGCCATCCAGGCGCACCCGCACGACCCCGACACCGTGTACGTCATCCCGATCCAGTCGGACGAGTTCCGTGTCGTGCCGGGCGCTCAGCTCCGCGTCTATCGCACGCGGGACGCGGGGGCGACGTGGGGCGCGCTCGACAACGGGCTCCCGCAGGAGCACGCGTTCGAGAGCGTGCTGCGTGACGGGCTCGCGGTGGACACCCACCGGCGGGCGGGGGTGTACTTCGGCACGCGTAGCGGGAAGCTGTACGGCTCGAACGACGACGGGGAGAGCTGGACGACGCTCGCCGACGCGCTGCCGCCGATCTGCTGCGTGAAGACGGCCGTCCTCGCCCCGTCCTGATCGCGGCTCGCCGCATGGCCGTCTCCGTCGTTCTCCCGCGCGCGCTCACGCCATACGCACACGGCCTGGGCACCGTGCAGCTGGATGCCTCGTGCGCCACCGTCCGCGACGCGCTTGGCCGGGTCGCGGAGCGGTGGCCGGCGCTCGTCGATCGGGTGTTGACGGAACAGGGCGAGCTGCGCCGTCACGTGAATATCTTTGTCGGCGACGAGAGCATCGCCTTCCTCGACGGGCTGAGCACCACGATCGACGAGGGAGCGACGATCACGATCGTCCCCGCCGTTAGCGGCGGATAACCGAACTTGGCGGGGGACTTGCCTCGCCAGCGAACGTTCCGACCTCGAGCGTCCTAGTGATCCAGCAAGCGAGACCATTGATCGAATGGCCCGAGGCAGTCATCGAATACGTCGGCTTCGTGGCGCAGTTCGTCGCCGTCGGCGCGATCGGCTTCCGCTATGCCGCCGTGCGTGACCGGCTGCGCGCGACCCTCAACGTCGGCGCCACGGGCGACAGCCGCTTCTACGCGTACGTCTGCGCGCGTGCGGGCCGCATCGCCCTCCTTGGCGCGATCGTGTCGGCGATCCTCTTCGCGTCGCACCTTCCCGATGGTGCGGCACGCGCGCACACGACCGTCATGGATTTCGTCATGCACGATCGGATCGCCCTCGTGCAGACGATACTCACCATCGCGGGCGTGATCGGGCTGCTCATCGCGGCCTCGCGTGTATCGTGGGGCTGGCCGCTCGCCGCGGTCGGCGTGCTTCTCGCGCCGCTCTCCGGCATCCTGTCCGGTCAGTGGCTGCGACTGGTCAATCCAGTGCACCGGATCGTCGCGGGGCTCTGGCTCGGCACGCTGTTCGTGCTCGTCGTCGCCGGCCTGGTGCCGCTGCTGCGCGATACGACCTGGCGCGACCGGCGTGGCACCATCGCCGCCGATATGGTGAACGGCTTCTCACCACTCGCGCTCATCTGCGGCGCCTTCGTCGTGCTGTCCGGATTGATCACGGCGTATCGCCATCTCAACCCGCTCTCGTCGCTCTTCACGACGCCGTACGGTTGGGCGTTGCTCGTGAAGCTCGCGCTCGTCGCCGTCGTCTTCGTGCTCGGCGCGTGGAACTGGCGGCGTCAGCGTCCCGCGCTCGGCGGAGAGAGTGCGGCGATCGCGATCCGCCGCTCGTCGGCGAAGGAGCTCGCGGTCGCGGCGCTCGTGCTCGCGGTCACGGCAATCCTCGTCAGCCTCCCGTCGCCGCGCCCGCCGAAGCCGCCCGGGGCGCCGGGTGCGGGTGGACCGCCGGGCGCTGGCGGACCGCCGCCGGCCGGTGCTCCCGCCGGCCCATGATCTGTCGCTCCTGAGCTGTAGGGCGACGCGCCTGGTTCGTCACCGCGCGCGCAGGGCGGGGTGCGACGTCAGCAGCAGTCGTCAGCGCAGAGCACCTCGCGCCGCACGCCTTCCACACCTTCCCTGGCGATGATCGGCACCATCGCCAGCGCCGCGACCGGGTCGGCCCACCACCACCCGACGAAGGCATTGAGCGCCACGCCGGCGAGCGCGATGATCGAGAGGTAGGCACAGAGCGACGTCTGCATCGCGTCGGCCTCGAGCGCACCACTCGCGAGCGCGCGGGCTACACGCCGCTTCGCACGCGCGAGCACCGGCATCACGAGGGCGGACAGCACCAGCAGGATGAGACCGGGCACGCTTCGCTCGGGCGCGTCACGATGCGCGAGCGCGGAGGCGCTGTCGATCGCGACGTACAGCGCCAGCGCGAGGAATGACCAGCCGATGATGCGTGCCGTGCGTCGCTCGACGCGCTCGCGACGGTGCAGATCGAGATCGCTTCGCAGCCGCCACTGCGCGGCAACGCTTGCCGTCACCTCGATGACGCTGTCGAATCCGAACCCGACCAGCGCGACGCTTCCTGCCGCGAGTCCCACCCCGACGGCGACGACTGCCTCGAGCACGTTGTAGCCGATTCCGAGATAGTTCAGCCAGAGGCCGCGCCGTACGAGCGCGGCACGGATCGGATCATTGGAAGGCGGGCGCGCGGCGATCGCGGACATGGCGATGCTCGAGTAGAGGACAACATGATGCGGCCGATCGGAGCTTTACACTCCCCATCGCACGCACACATATCAAGGGACACTGCCGGCCTGTGCCTGCGATGCGCACGGTAGAATGACGAGTCCATTCCTCGAGACCACACTGCTCGGCGCCTGCCCAGAGCTCCGCCAGTCGTGGCAGGAGTACAAGCGCACCTTCGCCGGCGGCACTGCGCCGGACGACCAGCAGTTGCTCGACGCCGTGCGACGCTACGTGGTGCAACAGCTCGCGGCGGGACGCGTCGTCGAGTTCTCGCGCGTCGCGCGCACGATCGAGCGGCTGTTCGGCGAGGCGGATCCCGTGCTGTACGAGCTGCTGCTCGACGGGCTGCTCCTTCCCCTCGCGCGCGACGTGCGCGCCGCACACATCGCTCCCTCGCTCGTGCTGCCGCATCTCGGCGCGCGCACCGCGCTCGCCTGGCCGCAGTGACGGCGGTGAATCGGTGAACTGGAGACGCCAAGGGGTCAGATACCGACGGTATCTGACCCCGACGCCGGCTTCGACGTGAATGCGACACGGGGCGACGGATGATCCGTCGCCCCGTGTGCCTTACCTTGGAGTCGATGTCTACTTCGGGGCCGGCTTCGCCGCTCCCTGCTGCTCCGTCTGCTTTTCTCCCTGCTTCGCTCCAGGCGTCGCCACCTGCTTCGCCTTGTACGCGTCGAGCTGCTGCGTGTACTGGCTCTCGACGCGCATGATGCTGATCGCGTCGACGAGGCGCGGGGCGAGCGCCGGATCTGCCCAGGCAGCGTCGAGCACCGGCACGATCGGCTCACGCATCGCCGCCGGCACGCGCTGATTGCGCGCCACCTGGACGAGCACCGCGTAGGCGAGCGTCCGCTGCGCCGGGTCGTTCGCCGAGCGGGCGAGGGTGAGGAAGTAGTCGAGCTGGCCGTTGCGCAGCCGCTCACCGACCCAACGCCGCCACGCGGCTTCGATCGGATCGCTGCTCGCGGCGGCACCCGGCTTCGGGTTCAGTCGCGCGAACACGGTTGTGGCGGCGTCCCGTCCCGCGTCGCCCTGGAGCTGACTGAACGCGGTGAGCAGCCTTGCGCGCGTGGCGGCCGGCAGCGTCGCGTCGAACACCGCGGCCTGCGCCATCGGCAGCGTCGCGGCGTCGAACGCGGTCTCACCCGCGAGGAGCTCGACGACCGCGGCGTGCAGCGCCGGTCCCTTCGCATCGAGCTGGGTGAGCATCGGCACGGCGGCAGCGCTCACCTGCGATGTGCCGACCAGCGCGTCGGCGAGCGCCTGCCGCTGCGACGCGTCCACCGCGGCGAACAGCGCCTTCGCGCCGGCGGGGACCACGCGGTTGGCGACGTAGGCGTCGAGGAGCTTGCTCGCGTCATCACCCGTGGCGGCGAGCAGTGCCTGCTGGAGCATCGGCTTGATCCGCGCGCTCTCCGCCCACGTGACGGGAGTGAAGTACGGACCGACGGTGGAGGGATGCGTCCCCCACCAGTCACCGGTCCACGGTCCCTCGGTGTTGTAGAGACGCGTGAGTGTGAGAAGCAGCTCACGCTTTGCTGTCGGATCGCTGACCGTTCCGTTGGCAGCGAGGAGCGCCGACACGGTCTCCGCGTCGTGCATCTGCTGAAGAACGAAGCGTGCGCGCGTGCGCAGCTCGGGCGCCGACGTGGGCGCCGTCAGCGCGCGGAGCGCGACGTCGCGTGCGCCGAGCGTGACGAGCGACTGCACGGCGAGATGCGCGAGCGCCGAGTCCGGGCTGGTGAGCAGCGGCACGATCGCGTCGGCCTTGTCGCGGGCGCCGAGGCGCGCGAGGCCGTTCACTGCCGCGGCGCGCACCGCGAAGCTCGAGTCGTTGAGCGCGGTGACGTACAGCGCCACCGGCACGCCGGCGAGCTGGCGCTTGTCGTCCACGAGCGTGTGCAGCGCGAACTCACGCAGCGCCGGCTCGAGCGCGACGCGCTGGATGGTCGCGTTGGCGCGCGCACCGGCGAGCAGCTTGAGGGTGAACATCGCCGTGGCGCGTGCCTCGGGCGAACGCGTGCGGTTGAGCGCGATCCGCTGGAGCTTCGTCAGCGTGGCCGGCTTGGCGCCGCGGCGGAGGAGCTCACGCTGCGACCAGAGGCGGTGCATCGCGTTGTCCGACACGAGCTCGTCGAGCAGCTGCGCGTCGGTGAGCTTTCCCGGTACGAGGGCGCTTGCTGCCTTCTTGCCCGGATAGCTCACGCGGATGATCGCGCCGACCGTGTCGCCACCGTAGTTGAACACGCCGCCGATCAGGCTGGCCACGTACAGGTGCGACTGATCGTCCATCGCCATGTCGATGATGCGCGGCACCGACATGAAGTCCTCCTGCTTGATCGACCAGCTGGCGCCTTTCCGCTCGAGCGGATGATGGAAGATCTTGCTGATCGTCCAGTCGCCCGTGAAGAGCGAGTTGTTCCACTGATCCGGGAAGCCGGGATCCTGGATCCACAGCCCGGCCGTGCCCGAGCCCGCGCCGTAGTCGGCGATGGAGGGCATGTGCTCTTCGCGGAAGTGCAGGAAGAGCGACGGATAGCCCATGTTCGCGCCGGGCGCGAGCCAGTGGAAGCGCGTGTCCCAGCCGCCGCCGTCGTTCGTGTTGTCGCGCGTGAACGCGTGGCCGAACGGATCGAGGCCGATGTCGTAGATGTTGCGCGTACCGGCCGTGACGATCTCGAGCCCGGTGCCGTCGGGGCGCACGCGTACGAGCGAGCCGCCGTGCCGCGTGATCGTCGCGCCGTCCTTCCCGGTCGCGTTCAGGTAGCCGTAGTCACCCACCGCGACGTAGATCCAGCCGTCGGGGCCGAGCGTGATGTTGTTCGTCGAGTGATCCGAGCTTCGGACATCGAGCCCGAAGCCGAGGTTCTTCACGAGGGTGTCCGCCACGTCGGCGATGCCGTCACCGTTCGTGTCGCGGTACGCCGTGAGAGTCGGCGGGTGCATGACGTAGACGGTGTTGCCGTCCACGGCGATGCCGCGCGGGCTGTCGACGTCAGCGAAGATGGTGTACTTGTCGGCCCGGCCGTCGCCGTCGGTGTCGACGAGGCGCACGACGCGCCCGCGTCCCTTCACCGCGCCCTGCGCGAGATTGAGATCGACGCCGACGTACACGGAGCCGTCCGGCGCGGGGGCCACGGCGGTCGGATACATGGCGAACGGCGGGCCGGCGAAGTTGAGGAGCGTGAACCCCGCCGGCGCCTTCACCTGCGCGAGCACCCGGCGCTCGTACGCCGTGTCGAGCGGAATGCGTCCGCTCTTCGGGAGGGAGGGGCCGAGTCCCATGTTGGGCTGGCCCTGGGCGGCGGCAGGCGCGGCCATCGCCGTGGCGGCGAGCGCACCGACGGCAAGTGACGTCAGCGCACGGGGAAGACGACTCGAAGTCATGACCTGTGTGGGAAGGCGGGAGGACGTGCTGGGGCAGCACTGCCAAGATACGGATGCGGCGCATCACCCGCTGTGATTCTCGTACGCTGTCGTACGTACACGCCGGGCTCGCTACGTATAGACACCTTCGCCATAATTTCGTTTGTGCATGACTCTTGAGGCAACGAGCCTGCACCCGCCGTCGCTCCTACTGCTTCCATGACCGACGATCGTCAGACCCGCGACCGCGAGCTCGCTGAACTGCTGCAGTACCTGCACGAGTCGCGCGGGTTGGATCTGAGCGGCTACAAGCGGGTCGGCCTGCTCCGGCGCCTGGTCAAGCGGATGCGCACCGTCGGCGTCGAGGGCTACGCCGCCTACCAATCCTTCATCGAGACGCACCCGACCGAATACACGGGGCTGCTCGACACGCTGCTCATCAACGTGACCGCCTTCTTTCGCGACGATCTCCCCTGGGAATACCTGCGCAACGAGATCGTCCCCCGTCTCCTGGAGCAGAAGGGACCGACGGAGCCGATCCGCGTCTGGTGTGCCGGCTGCGCGACCGGCGAGGAGGCGTACTCGCTCGCCATCGTGCTCGCCGAAGCGCTGGGGATCGAGCAGTTCCTGGAGCGCGTGAAGCTCTACGCCACGGACCTCGACAACGAGGCGCTCGCGAAGGCCCGGCTCGGCGCCTACGGCGAGCGCGACCTGGCCGAGGTGCCCGCGCCGATCGTGGAGAAGTACTTCGACCACCGCGACCAGACGTTCTACTTCCGGAAGGACCTGCGCCGCTGCGTGATCTTCGGCCGCAACGACCTGGTGAAGGACGCGCCGATCTCGCGCGTCGACCTGCTCGCCTGCCGCAACACGCTGATGTACTTCGACGGGCCGACGCAGGCGAAGATCCTCGCGCGATTCCACTTCGCGCTGAACGAGGGCGGCTTCCTCTTTCTCGGGCGCGCCGAGACGATGCTCACGCACGCGTCGATGTTCTCCCCGATGGACCTGCGCCGTCGCGTGTTCACCAAGTCCCGCACGTCGATCGGCAAGCGCGTTCCGCTCTCGTCGCGCGCGCTCCCGGCGCGCAGCGCCACGGCGCCGTCGCCCAACGAGCCGCGCGACACGTCGCTGCGCCTGCGCAGCTTCGACGTCGGTACGGTGCCGCAGTTCGTCGTCGACGAGAATGGGCGATTGTTCCTCCTCAATTCGCGCGCGCGCAGCGTCTTCCGGCTCGCCACCGCCGACATCGGGCGCCCGCTCCAGGACCTCGAGATCTCGTATCGCCCGTACGAGCTGCGCTCGGTGATCGAGCAGGCCTATGCCGAGCGGCAGCCGGTCGTGCGCGACGGCGTGGCCTGGCGCACGCACGACGGCGAGCAGCGCTGGTTCGACATCGTCGTCGCGCCACTGTTCGACGCCGGGGGCACCCCCGGCGGGGCTAGCGTGTCGTTCATCGACGTCACCCGGACCCGACAGCTCCAGCAGCAGCTCGACGACTCGCAGGTCGAGCTCGAGACGGCGTATCAGGAGCTGCAGTCGACGAACGAGGAGCTCGAGACCATGAACGAGGAGCTTCACTCCACTGTCGAAGAGCTCGAGACGACCAACGAGGAGCTGCAGAGCACGAACGAGGAGCTCGAGACGATGAACGAGGAGCTCCAGAGCACGAACGAGGAGCTCCAGACGATCAACGAGGAGCTGCGCCAGCGGAGCGACTCGCTGAACGATCTGAACGTGTTCCTCGAGTCGCTGTTCACCAGCCTGCGCTCAGGGATTGCCGTGCTCGACCGCGAACTCCGCGTGATGGTGTGGAA
>DASVNI010000332.1:0-7784 GCA_036383935.1 Gemmatimonadaceae bacterium
GTACACCGATCGCGTGCAGGATCATGCCGACAACGTCCTTGGCCTCATCGGTCAGTTGGCCGGCCACCTCAACGCCGGACTGAAGCTCGGCACGCCGACGCGCACGGGAGACGCCAGTACGAGGTTGCCGATGCGCGTCGCAGTGCTCTATGGCAAGGCTCTCGACATGGCCGACAAGGGCGACAGGGCGAAGGCCGTCGAACTGTTCGGCGCAGTGCTCAAGGAATTTCCGGACTACACGCCGGCGCGCAGTGGCCTCGCCAAGGTGAAGCCGGGCGGCTGACCGCCCGAGACACAGTAGATCGCCGGTGCTCGACGCAGAGCACCGGCGGGTTGCAGGATCCCGCCCGCAGTGCCCCTCCCCATGAAGCCGCTCCTCCTCACCGCGCGCGGGAATCCGCTCGTCGACGCGCCGCTCGGCCGTCGTGTCGACGACGTCGAGGTGCGCGGCGTTCCCGCGCTGCCGACGGCGGGCACGCTGGACCTCGACCGGCCCATCGTGCTCGCGCTCGATCGCTCGCTCATCGCGAGCGCTGGCGAGGGCGCCGCGGCGCAGCTCAAATCGCTCGCGGGGCTGATCGCGATCGTGGGGATCGGCAGCTCATGCGAACGCGAGCCCGGCGAGCACTTTCCCTGTGACGTCCTGACGAGCTTCGTCCCTGGCGACGCAACGACCGGAACGAGGCTCGCCGCATTTCGCGGCGCGTTCCGACATGCTGCGGCGCTCGTGGCCATTCGGCGCGCCCGCTCGACCGCCGTCGATCGGACGCGCGAGCTGGCGGAGCTGAGCGCCATCGGCATGGCGCTCACGACGGAGCGCGACCTCGGCTCACTGCTCGGGCTCATTCTCTCGCATGCGCGCCGTGTGACGGGCGCCGACGCCGGCTCGCTGTACCTCGTGGAGCGCGACGACGACGGTGCGCCCGTGCAGTTGCGGTTCGCCAGCTCGCAGAACCATTCGCTCCCCTCGCTGCCCTTCTCCTCGTACACGGTTCCGATCGATTACTCGAGTCTCGCCGGCTACGCTGCCGCTACCGGTGGTCCACTCGTGATCGGCGACGTGTACATGCTTCCCGACGGCGCGGCGTATCGGCAGAACCGGAGCTTCGACGACACCTTCGGATACCGCACGAAGTCGATGCTCGTGCTGCCGATGAAGACGCATCGCGCCGAAGTGATCGGCGTGCTGCAGCTGATCAATCGCAAGGAGGATCCCGACGCGCTGCTGTCCAACGCGGACGCGGTCGAGCGCGAGGTCGTGGAGTTCGACTCGCACTGCGTGGAGGTGACGACCGCGCTTGCGTCGCAGGCAGCGGTCGCGATCGAGAACGGCCGGCTGTACGAGGACATCGAGCGCTTGTTCGAGGGGTTCGTCACCGCCGCGGTCACCGCCATCGAATCGCGCGATCCGGCGACCTCCGGTCACTCCGGGCGTGTCGCGACGATGACGGTGACGCTGGCCGAAGCAGTGGATCGGCTCTCGACGGGTCCGTACCGCGACGTCTCCTTCACGCGCGAGCAGCTCCGCGAGCTACGGTACGCCGGCCTGCTCCACGATTTCGGCAAGGTCGGCGTGCGCGAGCAGGTGCTGGTGAAGGAGAAGAAGCTGTATCCGCAGGACCTCGACGTGATCCGTCATCGCTTCGCCTACCTCGACCAGCGCACCGAGCTGGAGTTCGAGCGTGCGCGCGCCGACCTGCTGCTGCAACACGGGCGCACGGCGTACGAGGCGGGGCTCCATCGGCTCGAGTGCGAGCGACGGAAGCGACGCGAGGAGCTCGCCCGCTTCCTCGACACGATCACGCAGGCGAACGAACCGACGGTGCTCGCCGAGGGAAGCTTCGAGGCGCTCGAGTCGATCGGCCGTCGCACCTTCGTCGACTTCGACGGCCGGATGCGCCCCCTTCTCGAGGACCACGAGCTGCAGTTCCTCATGATCCGCCGCGGCAATCTCGACGAGGAGGAGCGGCGTGAGATCGAGTCGCACGTCACGCACACATATCGCTTCCTCGAGCAGATTCCCTGGACGCGCGAGCTGCAGGCGATCCCGCGCATCGCCTACGCGCATCACGAGAAGCTGAACGGGCACGGCTATCCCAATCGCGTCACCGGCATCGAGATTCCGGTCCAGGCGCGCATCATGACGATCGCCGACATCTTCGACGCGCTCACGGCGACCGACCGGCCGTACAAGCGTGCCGTGCCCCGCGAGCGCGCGCTCGACATCCTGAGCATGGAAGCGCGCGAGGGCTCGATCGATCCCGCACTCCTCGAGACCTTCGTCGGGGCCCGCGTGTTCGAGACGGTACCTCTCGTGGGCGGCGCCTAGCGAGTCAGCCCGCTCGCGATTTCGGCGGCTGCACCTGCGGCTGCGCGATCGCCCACGCCAGCACGAGATGCACCGGGAAGAACATCGCGACGATCGCGCGATTCTCCTGTCCACCGGGCATGACCGCGAGCACCAGCCCGAACGCCGACATCACCAGTACCGCCACTGCCACGACGCGCGCCGCCCGCGTGGCACGTCCGCGCAGGAGCGCGAGCGGGATGAGCACGACGAGCGCGAGCGAGAGGGGCGACAGCTGGAGCAGGTTCTCGTTCCACGCCCAGAACACGTGACGTGTCATGGTCCAGGCCAGGACGATGATCACGCCGATCACGCCGCACAGGAGCGACCACACGCACGCGACGAGCGCGAACCCCCAGGCCGCCCCGCGTCGACTCATCGCCATGATGCGAATGACGGCCAGCGTCGCCGCGAGCACCACGCCGACGAACATCAGCCGCCAGACGAGGCGTGGTGCAGTCGTCAGCTCGGGGACGATCGTCGTCCCCGGGAACGGCGCGATGTGACGCTCCTCCGCGACGACCCGCACCGTTGTGCCGTTCGGGCCGATCGGCAGCGTGAGGTCGCGCAGCGCGTCGCGCAGCCGCATCGGGATGAAGAACGACTCCCACATCGTGAGGGGCACGTCGGCGGGGCGGCCGAGCGCGATGTCGATCCCCACCTGCACGGGACGAGCACCGTCCGTGAGCCGCACGCTCTCGCGGCGATAGGTGAACGGCGTGATGATCGTGTCCGTCGCCGCCTTCAGCGCGCCGCCGAGGGCGTGATCGAGCGCGTCGCGCAGGCGCGTGGAGCAGTTGTCGCGGAAGTAATCGTAGCGGTAGAAGCGATTATCCCCCTGCTCGTTCCAGCGGATGAAGTCACGGAGGGCGAGCTTCTGCGCCGGCGTCATGTTCAACCGTTGCAGCGTGATCGGCCGCCCCAGCGACTGGTATTGCGCGATCATCACGTTCGCGTCCTCACCGCCCATCCAGTACTTGGTGTCGCCGGTGAGGAAGCGCTGGAGGAAATGCGGCTGCCGGAAGCTGAACAGCCCCCAGTTGTAGGCGATGTCGGTGCCGGCCGCGCCGTCGTGGATCCACAGCGCGTTGTGGCCGAACCGCTCGAACACCTCCTGGCCGAGCCCGAAGGTCATCAGCGTCACTTCGAGCTCGCTGCCTGGCTCCGGTGCCGGCGCGGCGGGACGCGGTGCCTGCGCGGTCGGCGTCTGCGCAGCGACAGGAGCAGCGGACAGCGCAAGCGCGGCCGCCGCGGCGCACACGGTGGCGCGCCAGCGGCGCCACCGACTCACAGCCGGATCTCCTTCCCCTCTTCGGCCGACTTGTAGATGCCTTCCACGATGCGGTGCAGGACCACCTGATCGACCGGTGCCTCGTACTCCGCCTCGCCGGAGATCACGGCGGCGAAGTGCGCGAGCTCGGCACGGTACGATTGGATGAACGCGCTCTCGCGAGCCGCGGCCCCGCGCGGCGACACGTCGGTCGGCCGGCCGTGCAGCTCCTTGACGACCCGCAACGGAGCCAGGCGCGTGCTGCCACGCGTGGAGATCGTCTCGAACCACCAACGCTCTTCCTCGCCCACGTAGCTGCCCTGCACGTCGAAGGCGAACACGGCACCGTTCGCGCAGCGCAGGTGCACGAGCATCCAGTCTTCGACCGCGTTCTTGCCGCCGCCGCGCTCCATCTGCGCGCTCACACGCTCCGGCTCCGGATTGTCGGCCAGCCAGAGCGCCAGGTCGAGCAACGGAACGCCATAGTCGAAGAAGGCACCGCCGCCCGACTCCGCGCGCCGCAAACGCCAACCCTGATCGCTGCGGCGATGGTGGTAGGCGCCGGCGCGAATCCCGCTCAGCTTTCCGAGCTCGTTGCCGCGCAGGAAGCCGGACAACGCCTGGACGTCGCTGCGGAAGCGATGGTTGTTCGCCACGAGCACCTTGCGACCCGCGCGCTCCGCCGCGTTGACGATGCGCTCGACACCGCGCGCCGTGAGCGCCATCGGGCGCTCGCACAGCACGTCCACGCCCGCGGCGATCGCACTGAGGACGTGCGGCTCGTGCAGATGGTTGGGCGTCGCGATGACGACCGCGTCGAGCCCCTCGGCCTCGAGCAGATCGGAGATGTCCGTGTACGTATCGGGGACCTCGAACCGGTCCGCGAGCGCGCGCGCCTTCGGGCGATCGTTGTCGCAGAGCGCGAGCAGCTTAACGCCGCGCATCTTGGACAGTACGGGAAGGTGCGCTACCTGCGCGATCGCGCCGGCGCCGACGACGCCGATGCCGAGTGGTGACGCGCGGCCCTCGACCTTCTCCGCGCTGATGTGCGGATCACTGGATCGTGCCAACGGTGGTGCCGGGATAGTAGGTGCGAAGGATCGTGCGGAAATCCTGCCCCGCACGCGCGCGGCCGATCGCGCCGCTCTGGCACATGCCGACGCCGTGTCCGTTGCCACCGCCGCGCAACGTGAGAGTCTCCACGCCGTGGCGCCCCGATGCGACGTCGACGGAAAAATAGGTGCTGTACAACAACTCGCCACCAGGAGAGCGGAGCGCCGAGCGTATCTGGTTGCCGCGGAGCGACCAGCGGCCCCGATCGGTGTCCACGGTCAGCGTACCGACGCGTCCACCCGGTGTGACCGCGGTCACCGCCACGTTCGTCACGGCGCCCACGCCACCTGCTCCACCAGGCAGATTCCGCACGTAGCGCCCCACCAGCTCGCGGAGCTCGTCGCCGCCGATCACGCGCGTCCACCGGAATCGTGGCGCCTGGTCGCAGTAGAATCGGTTCGTGCCGGGAATCTGGTCGCTCACGCGCTGCAGGTACGGCTCGGCGCCCGCGCTCCAGGAGTCCTGCGACCCGGCGGTGTAGCCGCCACAGTTGGCGTGATAGGGCGCATTGACGACCGTGCCATTGAAGAGGAGCACGAGCCCCTGCGTCGCATCTACCGACCGGTTGCCCACGGCCGTCTCCGCGTTGGCGCCGCCGTACACCTGATCCTGCGTCGTCGCCGTCATGTCGTAGGCACGGCCCTCGCCGAGTCGCGTCACGGCGTAGCTGCGCGCCGTCACCGCCTGCGCTTCGACCGCGGCTGCATCCCCCGCGGCCGACGTTCCGATCTCGAGCGGCACGACACCCCGCAGGTAGTCGTCCATCCGCACTCGGTTGACGACGAGCAACCCTTCGTCCGTTGCGCTGACGAGCAGCTCGCCACGCCAGCGGCGGCCGTTGAAGCCGATCGTACCGCCGGGATCGAGCGGTCGCACGACGATGGGCGACTCACGGAGCGGCACCGCGCCCGCATCTTCACGCCGCGCGCTGACTCGCCGGCCGTCCTGCTCGAGCAGCCAGCGCTCGTGCGGCTCGGGGAGCGCGAGCAACGTCGTCCCGTCGGCGCCGTACATGCGCCATCCGCCGTCGGCGGTGAGATGCACGCTCGGCTGCCGCGACCCGAGCAGGATCCTCACCGTCCGCTCCGACGCGTCGCGCGGGTTGCGCGTGGTTCTCGCCAGGTCGCCGTTCGACGACACGACGGCCGCAGGCACGCGCCGGCGCGCGGAGCACGCACCCCCGATCACCGCCATCGCGAGCAACGCCCACGCCGAGGCGCGCGGCGGCAGTCTACGCACGCGCCTCGGCGAGTGCGGCATCGAGCCGCTCGAGGGTGAGCGCGATCTCCGCATCACCATGCGCCGTCGAGGTGAATCCCGCCTCGAAGGGCGATGGCGCCAGATAGACGCCGCGATCGAGCGCCGCGTGGAAGAAGCGCTTGAACAGCGCGACGTCCGAGGTGCGCGCGTCCGCGAACGAGCGAACGGGCTCCTGACGGAAGAAGAAGCCGAACATCGAGCCGGCCGAGTCGGCGCTGAATGGAATGCCACGCCGTGCCGCGATGCCGCGCAACCCCTCGACGAGCGCGCGCGTGCGCTGCGCCATCGCCTCGTGCACGGTCGGAGTGAGCGCGGTGAGCGTCGCGATCCCCGCCGCCATCGCGAGCGGATTGCCCGAGAGTGTGCCCGCCTGGTACACCGGACCGCTCGGCGCGACCTGCTCGAGCAGATCGCGTCGTCCACCGTACGCGGCAACGGGAAGGCCACCGCCGATCACCTTGCCGAGCGTGGTGAGATCGGCCGTGACGCCGAAGCGTTCTGCCGCTCCGCCAGGCGCGATGCGGAATCCCGTCATCACCTCGTCGAAGATCAGCAGTGCGCCATGCTCGTCGGCGAGCCGCCGCAGCGCCGGCAGGAACGCCGGATCGGGCGGGATGAATCCCGCGTTGCCGATCACCGGCTCGACGATGATTGCCGCGACGCGGTCCGCGTTCTGCCTCAGGATCTCCTCGACTGCGGACACATCGTTAAACGGCGCGGTCAACGTGAGTGCCGCGAGCGCCGCCGGCACGCCCGGCGAGTTCGGCAGCCCGAGCGTCGCGACCCCGGAGCCTGCACGGACGAGGAAGCTGTCGCCGTGTCCGTGATAGCAGCCGTCGAACTTGAGCAGCAGATCCCGCCCCGTGGCGGCACGCGCCACGCGGAGCGCGCTCATCGTGGCCTCTGTTCCGCTGGAGACGAAGCGCAGCATCTCCACGTGCGGCATCCGCGCGCGCACGATCTCGGCCAGATCCACCTCGAGCCCCGTCGGGATCCCGAAGCTCGTCCCACGGACCATCGTCTCGCGCAGCGCGTCGAGCACCACGGCAGGAGCGTGGCCGAGCACGAGCGGCCCCCACGACAGCACGTAGTCGAGGTACTCGTTGCCATCCACGTCCCAGATGCGCGCGCCCTCGCCCCGCTCGACGACGAACGGCTCGCCACCCACGCCGCCGAACGCGCGCACGGGCGAGCTGACACCGCCGGGGAAGAGCTCGCGTGCACGCGCCATCAGGGCGCGCGATCGCGCCGTCTCACGCGCCGACTCCACACTCGTCATCGTCCGAAGCTCCCGATGGTCGTGCTCATGACGGGGAGCGCACGTCGGCGCGGTGCGCCAGTGGCCCCCACGCGGTCCACCACCCGCAGCAGCGAAGCGCGGAAATCGACGTCCTCTTCCACGCCCTCGATCACCGCGTCGATGATCGTGCCGGGGGCGAGCGCCTCCGCGCCGTCGACGAACGTCACGCCATCGACGTCGTCGGCCTGCCACACGGTGCGCGCCTGTGCCTCGCCGTCGATCACGCGATCGATCATCGCGCGCGCCGTGCGTCCGACGAACCGCTCGTACCGCTCCGCCGTGATCTGGCGCTGCAGGTCCATCAACCGCTCCAGCCGCTCGCGCTTCAGCGACTCCGGCACGTCGTCGACCATCTCCGCCGCGCGCGTCCCCTCCTGCGGCGAGTAGGTGAAGGCGCCGACCCGCTCGAACTGGATCTCCTCGAGGACTTCCATCAGCTGCGTGAAGTCCTCGTCCGTCTCCCCCGGGAAGCCAACGATGCACGTCGTCCGGAT
>DASVNI010000333.1:0-1932 GCA_036383935.1 Gemmatimonadaceae bacterium
TCGGTCATTCCCCGAAGCTGGGCTCGTACTGCTCCTCCGCCAGCTCGATCCGGCGCATCCGGTCCAGGGTGCGCTGGCAGGTGTTCCAGCGGAGGATGGCGTCGTCGTTTCCGGGCTGGCGCAGCTTTTCCGCCTCCTCGAACGACTCCATCGCCGAGCGGAGCGTCGCCGCGGCCATCGCCTCGGCGTGCATCGCACCACTGCCGAGCTGCGCGTGGGCCAGCCGCTCGGCGATGATGCCGGCGTAGTAGGCGCGCTGGTAAGGGTCCGTGAGCCGCCCGAGCACCTCTCGCGCCCGCCGCGCGAGCTCGCCGGTTTCCCCGTCGAATTGGTCCGTGATGGCCAGCAGCAGCATCACCAGCACCGGCTGGTTTCCCGGATCGATCTCGAGGATGTCGAGGCAGATGCTCTCCGTCGCCCACGACTGATTGAGCAGCCGGTAGCGCTCCGCCTTCTGGGTCGCGCGCGGGATGGCTTCGCGGGAAATCTTTTTCAGGTCGGACATGGGATCCTCCGACGAACAGCTGTTAACGGTTTACGTGAACGGTTTACAGTCGGCCTCGTGCGCGCCTCTGCGTCCCGAGGTTGGCTGAAAACCGATAACCAATCACTGGCCACAGCCCCTCATGTGCGTTTCCCCCTCACCAACCTCACCAGCGCCTTCAACGGATCGAAGAACTCATCCACCACCCGCTCCTTGAGGGGGATGATCGCGTTGTCGGTGATGGTGATGTGCTCGGGGCACACCTTGGTGCAGCACTTCGTGATGTTGCAGTAGCCGATGCCGTGCTCCTCCTTGAGCTGCGCCGTGCGGTCGGCCGTGTCGAGAGGATGCATCTCCAGCGCCGCGGCGTAGACGAGGAAGCGCGGGCCGATGAACTCGTCGTGCTTGTGATGGTCGCGCAGCACGTGGCAGACGTCCTGGCAGAGGAAGCACTCGATGCACTTCCGGAACTCCTGCACCCGGTCGACGTCGCCCTGGTCGATGCGCCACGTGCCGTCCGGCGCGTCGGGGGGACGCGGCGTGAAGCGCGTGATCTTCGGCTTGACCCGGAAGTTCCACGACACGTCGGTGACGAGGTCGCGCACGTGTGGGAAAGCACGCATCGGCTCGACGCTCACCGGCTCGTCCGACGGCAGCTCGTCGAGGCGCGTCATGCACATGAGCCTCGGCTTGCCGTTGATCTCGGCCGAGCACGAGCCGCACTTGCCAGCCTTGCAATTCCACCGTACAGCCAGATCGTTGGCCTGCTCACTCTGAATCTGCTGTACGGCGTCGAGCACCACCATGCCGTCGATCGCTTCGGTGGTGTAGTCGCGGAACTCGCCCGTGCCGTCGGCGCCGCGCCAGAGGCGAAAGGTGCGCGCGCCATGGCCGGCGGCGGCGTCCTGCGCCTGCTGCGCCGCCGTGTAGGCGTCGACCGCGCGATGCGTCGACGTGGGAGATTGCGGAGTGGCGGTCACTACTTCATCTCCTCGATGATCGCCGCGAGCTCGGCGGGAAGGGGCGGGATGGACTCGCGCACGAGCTCCATGTCGCCATTCGCGCCGCGCCGCACGACGTGGTTGAACGTCGCGAACGCCGGGTCCTTCTCGGGATAGTCGTCGCGGAAATGACCTCCGCGGCTTTCCTTGCGCGCGAGCGCCGACCGGGCGATTGCCTCCGACACGATCAGCAGGTTCCGCAGGTCGAGCGCGGTGTGCCAGCCGGGGTTGTACTCCCGGTTGCCCGGCACACCGACCTTCTCGGCGCGCTGCTTCAACGTCTCGAGCTCCTCCAACGCCTGCTCCATCTCGTGCTGCGCACGCACGATGCCGACGAGGTCCTGCATCGTCGACTGCAGCGCGTCCTGCACCTGATACGCGCCTTCGGCGGCCGCGCCGCGCTCGAACGGCGCGAGGGCATAGCGGACCCCCGTGTCGATCTCACCC
>DASVNI010000334.1:0-5058 GCA_036383935.1 Gemmatimonadaceae bacterium
GGGAGCATCCTCGGTCGCGGGGCGTGCGGCGCGCGGGCTCACGCGCGGCTGCTCGCCGCGAGCAGGTGTGCGTCGCGCCACTCGGCCATGACGGCGAGGGCGCGCTCGGCGAGCCGCTCCTTCTTGGCGCGCTTGTCCTTCCCGCGCTGCCCCAGCTCGTCGACGAGCCCGAAGTTCGCGTTCATCGGCTGGAAGTGGCGCGGATCGGCTTCGCGCATGTAGCGGTACAGCGCGCCGAGCATCGTCGTCGGAGGCGGGATCACGGGATCCTCACCGGCGAGCAGTCGCGAGAGGTTCACTCCCGCGAGCAGTCCGGTCGCCGTGCTCTCGGTGTAGCCTTCGACGCCGGTGAGCTGGCCGGCGAAGAGCACGCGAGGATCGTCGCGCAGCGCGAGGTGGGGCAGGAGCGCGGCGGGCGCGTTGAGATACGAGTTCCGGTGGATCGAGCCGAAGCGGAGGAACTCGGCGTTCTCGAGGCCGGGGATCATGCGGAAGACGCGCTGCTGTTCCGGATAGCGAAGGCGCGTCTGGAATCCGACGAGATTCCACATCTGGCCGGCGCGATCCTCCATGCGCAGCTGCACGACGGCGTACGCCTCGCGCCCGGTACGCGGATCGACGAGCCCGACGGGCTTCATCGGGCCGAAGCGCAGCGTCTCGCGTCCGCGGCGCGCCATCTCCTCGGCGGGCATGCACCCCTCGAAGTACGGCACCGCGTCGAACTCGTGCGCCGTGGCGCGATCGGCGGCGGTGAGCGCGTCGATGAACGCCTCGTACTGCTCGCGCGACATCGGGCAGTTCAGATACGCACCCTCGCTCTCCCCTTCCATCGTCTCCTTGCCGTAGCGCGAGGCGCGGAAGACGACGTCGTAGTCGATCGAATCGTGGGCGACGATGGGCGCGATGGCGTCGTAAAATGCCAGAGATTCCACGCCGAGCCTCGCGCGGATCGTTTCGGCCAGCGCGCTCGAGGTGAGTGGGCCGGTGGCGACGATGCCGGGCGACGGGAGCTCGGAGACCTCACCGCGCTCGACGCTGATGCGTGGATGCGCGGAGACGCGCTCGTGCACGGCAGCGGAGAAGATCTCCCGGTCGACCGTGAGCGCGCTGCCGCCGGGTACGCGCGCGGCGTCGGCGCACTCGAGGATCATGGAGCCGAGGAGGCGCATCTCGGCCTTGAGGAGGCCGTGCGCGTTGGAGGTCTCGGTGCTCTTGAAGGTGTTGGAGCAGACGAGCTCCGCGAGACGATCCGTCTTGTGCGCTTCGGTGCCGCGGACAGGACGCATCTCGTGCACGACGACGTCGTGCCCGCGCTCGGCGAGCTGCCAGGCGGCCTCGCTGCCGGCGAGTCCGCCGCCGATGACGTGGACGGGGGGCATGGCGAGAATCTAGCGCGGGGATGCGGGGATGCGGGGATGGGGAGATGCGGCCAGAAGGGCCTCGGGATGTCTCAGCCCCCCGAGGCCGTTTCGCATCCCCGCATCCCCGCACCTCCGCATCCCCGCTCTGGTCGGCAGGTGCGTAGAGTCCTACTTTTGGGCGTCGTCGTCCCCCTCCCCGCCCATGACTCTCCGCGACCAGCTCCAGGACTCGCTCGGCACGTCGTACACGATCACGCGCGAGCTCGGCGGCGGAGGGATGTCGCGAGTGTTCGTGGCGCGTGAGGAGGCGCTGCGGCGGAACGTCGTGGTGAAGGTGCTGCCCCCCGAACTGCTGGCCGGCGTGAACGCCGAGCGGTTCGATCGGGAGATCGAGCTCGCGGCGGGGCTGCAGCATCCGCACATCGTGCCCGTGCTGACGGCGGGACAGATGAACGGCGTGCCGTACTACACGATGCCGTTCGTCGACGGCGAGTCGCTGCGCGGCCGGCTGACGACCGCGGGTGCGCTGCCGATGACCGAAGCGATCGGCATCCTGCGCGACGTGGCGAAGGCGCTGGCCTACGCGCACGAGCGCGGGATCGTGCACCGGGACATCAAGCCGGACAACGTGCTGCTCTCCGGCGGCTCGGCGACGGTGACCGACTTCGGGATCGCGAAGGCGCTGAGCGCGGCGCGCACCGTGGCGCCGGGCGGCACGCTCACCCAGATCGGCACGTCGATCGGCACGCCGGCGTATATGTCGCCCGAGCAGGCCGCCGCCGACCCGGCGACGGACCATCGCGCGGACATCTACTCGTTCGGGTGCCTGGCCTACGAGGTGATCACCGGGCGGCCTCCCTTCCTGGCCAAGTCGCCGCAGAAGCTGCTCGCGGCGCAGATGGGGGAGACGCCGCAGCAGGTGAACGAGCTCCGCCCGGATGTGCCGGTCGCGCTGTCGCAGCTCGTGATGCGGTGCCTGGCCAAGGAGGCGGACGACCGGCCGCAGCGTGCGACGGACATCGTGCGCGTGCTCGAGACGGTGACGAGCAGCGCGTCGCACGAAGCGATGCCGATGATCCTCGCGAGCGGACGCGGCATGTTCAGGAAGGCGATGCTGGTGTACGTGGTCGCGTTCGTGATCGTGGCAGTGGTGGCGAAGGCGGCGATCGTCGCGGTGGGACTCCCCGATTGGGTGTTCCCGGGCGCGCTGGTGATCATGGCGCTGGGGCTGCCGGTGATTCTCTTCACGGCGTACGTGCACCGCACGACGCGCCGCGTGATGAACGCGACGCCGACGTACACGCCGGGCGGCACGCCGAGCCTGGCGCAGGGCACGATGGCGCAGATGGCGATCAAGGCGAGCCCGCACGTGTCGTGGCGTCGCGCGTGGATGGGAGGCGTCGGGGCCGTTGTCGGCTTCGTGCTCCTGGTCGGCGTGTACATGGTGTTGCGCGCGCTGGGGATCGGGCCGGCGGGATCGCTGCTCGCGGCGGGCGCGCTGGGGCAGAACGAGAAGATCCTCGTCACGGATCTGCCCAGCCCCGCGAACGACTCGACGCTCGGCCCGGTGGTGACGGACGCGTTCCGCACGGCGCTCGGCCAGTCGCAGAGCGTGATGGTGGTGCAGCCGGCGACGATACGCGACGTCCTGCAGCGAATGCAGCGCGATCCAAAGACGACGCACGTCGATCTGCAGCTCGGCCAGCAGATCGCGGCGCGTGAGGGGATCAAGGCGGTGATCGACGGCAGCCTGGTCGGCGTCGGCGGGCGCTACGTCATCGCGATGCGGCTCGTGTCGGCGCAATCAGGTGAAGAGCTGGCGAGCTTCCGCGAGACGGCGGACAATCAGTCGGAGCTGTTACCGACGGTCGATCGGCTCGCGAAGCAGGTGCGCGCCAGGATCGGCGAGTCGCTGAAGAAGGTGCAGAGCGCGCCACCGCTCGAGCAGGTGACGACCTCGTCGCTCGAGGCGCTGAAGAAGTACGTCCAGGGCTCGAAACTGATCAGCGAGGACGGCGACTTCGTGCGCGGCTCGGCGCTGCTCGAAGAAGCGGTGACGCTCGACACGGGCTTCGCGATGGCGTATCGCAAGCTCGGCGTCGAGTACGGCAACCGCGAGCTGCAGGTGAAGGCGGACGAGTATTACGAGAAGGCCTTCGTCCATCGGGACCGGTTGAGCGATCCGGAACGACTGCTGCTGCTCGGGAGCTACTACCAGCTCGGCAAGAATCAGGATGCGGCGAAGTCGATGGCGGCGTACGAGCAGCTGCTGGAGATCCAGCCCAACAACTCGGCGGGGTTGAACAACCTCGCGAACGCCCTGCGGTATCTGCACCAGTACGCGCGAGCCGAGTCGCTCGCCGCTCGCGCGATCAAGGTTGGACCGGTGGCGTCGGTGCACTACGAGAATCTCGCCGGCGCGCAGATCGCGCAAGGCAAGCTCGATTCGGCCGAGGCGGCGTACGATCAGTGCATTGAGCGCTTCCCGCGCAACGTGCGGTGTGCGGGACGAAAGATCGTCATGCAGTGGTTGCGCGGTAACTACGACTCGATGGGCGTGCAGCTCGTCCGCCTCGAGCCGCGGATCACGGAGCCGGCGACGTTGTCCCAGGCCGTGTTCTTCGAGGCGGATTTCGCCCGGGCTCGCGGCAGGCTGCGCGAAGCCAAGCGGCTCAGCGATCGCGCGAACGATCTGTCGCAGCAGGCCGGGACGCGTGGAACGATCCTCTACAAGGCGTTGGCCGAAGGGTTCCAGGCGGCGTGGTTTCTCGGAGACTCGGCGCGCGCCGTACGCATCCTCGACGACGGCCTGGCGCGTGACCCGATCGGCAAGCTCGCGATGAGCGAGGCGCCGTACAGTGGAGTCGTCGATCTGTACGCGCTGACCGGGCGACTCGATCGCGCGCGCAGCATGATGGCGGAGTGGGATGCGAGACGTCAGACCGCGGCATCGATCAGCGACTCGTCACAAGCGCACTCAATGCGCGGGTACATTGCCCTCAGCGCGAAGCAGTACGCCGTGGCCCAGACCGAGCTGCGTGCGGCGGATCAGGTGGGATGCCCGATCTGCACCGCCGCGATCCTGGCCCGCGCGTACGATCTGGACGAGAAGCCGGATTCGGCGATCACCATCTACGAGCGGTACCTGAACACTCCCACGATGGACCGTACGGGCTCCGACGCGTGGTACATGGCGGCGGTCCACAAGCGGCTCGGTGAGCTGTACGAAACGCGTGGGCAGCGCGACAAGGCGCTGTCACACTATCGCGCGTTCATCGATCTGTGGAAGGACGCGGATCCGGAGCTGCAGCCGAAGGTGACGGACGCGAAGCAGCGAGTGGCGGCGCTGACGAAGGGACCGGATTCGGCGAAGCCGTAGTTGCGGGAAGGAGGGGATGCGGGAATGCGGGAATGCGGGGATGCGAAAGGGCCTCGGGAAGCTTCTCGCTCCCGAGGCCGTTTCGCGTTTCTCACCAACTCAGGTGCAGATCCCTCGACTCGCTGCGCTCGCTCGGGATGACAGCACTCCTGCGCTCGCTCGGGATGACAGCACTCACCCTGCCAGCGCCAGCTCCTCTTCGGCGGCTTCCGGCGATGCCGGCACGTCCCACTCGTTGCCGCACTTCAGGCACTTCCGGAAATCGCCGCGCGCCTTGGTGAACTTCATCTCGGCGCCGACGTAGCCGCACTCGGGACA
>DASVNI010000335.1:0-1786 GCA_036383935.1 Gemmatimonadaceae bacterium
CGCGGAGCTGGCGACGAGCACCCGATCGGTCGAGGTGATCACGCGTGAGGACCTCGCGCGGCGCGCGGCGCGGTCGTTGTCCGATGTTCTCGCCGTCGCGCTGGGCGCGGACGTGCAGCAGCGCTCACCCGCGCAGGCTGATCTCGAGCTGCGCGGCTCCTCGTACAATCAGGTCGTCATCCTCGTCGACGGCGTTCGTGTGAGCGACGTGCAGAGCGGGCACTACGCCCTCGACCTCGCCGTGCCCGTGGGGATGATCGAGCGGATCGAGATTCTCCGCGGCACCGGCTCCGCGCTGTACGGCAGCGATGCGATCGGGGGCGTCGTGAACATCGTCACCCGCTCCGACACGAGCATCGCCGAGCTCGCGACACGCGTCGGCAGCTTCGGCGGCGCCAACGGGCGCTTCGCGCTCGGCGCGATGAGCAACGGTACGTCGCTACGACTTGGCGCCGACATGGATCGTTCCGACGGTCATCGGGACGGCACCGACTACCGGATCACGCAGGCACGTGCCACCGCCGAGCACTCGTTTGGTACCGCACGGCTGGCGGCGGACGTCGGGCTCGGCGCGCGGCAGTTCGGCGCGGCGGACTTCTACTCCCCTTATCCATCGTACGAGACGACGCGAAGTACGACCGCCGACGTGCGCGTGCGCGCGCCGCTCGCGAGCCGTGTGTCGCTGGACGGTGTGGTGCACACGCGGCGACACTCCGACGTGTTCACGCTCAAGCGCGACGACCCGGCCTTCTATCAGAACACGCACCTGAGCTGGCAGAGCGGAGCCGAGGCCACCGCGCGGTTCGCGCCCACGGATCGCGTTCATGTCGCGGCGGGGGGCGAGCTCTTCGACGCACGACTGAAGAGCGCGCGGCTCGGCGATCACGACGAGCGGAGGCAGGCGGCCTTCGTCGAGGCGACGGCCGGCCGTCCGGGCGGCGCGATCATCGATGCGGGATTCCGCGGCGATTGGTCGTCGGTGGTGGGCGCCTTCGGGTCGCCGTCGGTGGCGGCGTCCATTCCCATCGGGTCGGCGGTGCAGCTTCGCGCCTCCAGCGCGCGCGGATTCCGCGCCCCGGATTGGACTGAGCGCTTCTACAAGGATCCGTCGAACGTCGGCGATTCGACGCTGACCGTGGAGCACTTCACGGCGCACGAAGTCGGGGCGCGAATCTTTCCCGTCGCCTGGGCCAGCGCGGACGTCGCCTTGTTCCAGCGGCACGCGAGGGAGCTGATCGACTGGGCACGCCCCATCAGCTCATCGAGCACGACGACACCATGGCGGACGATGAACTTCGCGTCCGCGACGTACCGCGGTCTCGAAGCCGCCGTGCGCGTGCCGGATCTCGCCGGCGTGGACTGGACGCTACGCGGCTCGGGCCTTCGCCTCGACGCGAGCACCGCGGAGGGGATCACGGGCAAGTACGCGCTGCGTCCGCTCACGCGCACCCTCGGGCTCAGCGCGGCCACGCGCGTGGTGGGCGGTGCCTCACTCACCGTCGACGCGCTGCGCACGCGGCGGAGCGGAGAGACGGATCACTTCACGTTGAACGCGCGCCTCGATCAGCGCATCTCTGGGGTCCGTGCGTCGGTCGAGCTGCTGAACCTGACGAACGAGAGCTACCTCGATGTCGTCGGGAAACCTGTGGCGCCGCGATCGATCTTCGTGGGGCTCGAGTGGCGGGCGAGGTGAAGAGAAGGGGAGTTGCCCGCATCCCCTCATCCCCCCGCCGGCACCACCTGCTCCACGCTCGGCGGCGGCGGACACTCACCGCGATGCACGACG
>DASVNI010000336.1:0-2200 GCA_036383935.1 Gemmatimonadaceae bacterium
GACGTGGCGCCAGGCGAGGAGCTCGCGTACGACTACGCCTACGTGCTCGAGGAGCGACACACGCCGGCGGCGAAGCGCCGATTCCCCTGTCACTGCGGCGCAGCGACCTGCCGCGGGACCATCCTGGCGAAGAAGCGGTGAGTTGGTGAGTTGGTGAGTTGGTAGCCGCTCGGCCCCTCGGCTATTTCGCGGAGCAGAGATACTGCATCGCCACGGCGCCCATGGTCCCGCCAAGGGCGACGCCGTAGCCGGGTTGGGCGTTGACCTTCTTCTCGACGACCTTCCTCTCCTTCGCGTCGCCGTAGTAGGTGTTCTCCTTCGCCGCGAGCTTCTTCGCGGCGCAGTCGAAGGTCGCCAACGTACGGGAGCTCATCCACGTTCCCTTCGGCGTCTTCACCGGCTCGGTGAACACGACACGCACGGTGGCCGAGACGAGGCTTCCGTTACGCTTCACCGATTTCGGGTCGACGAAGACGTGATTACCTGCGGCGGTAGTACCGATGTCCGTCCACTTCTTCTGGGCGTGAACGGCGCTCGGGGCGAGGAGGATGGCGAGCAGTAGCATGATGTGCGGGGATGAGGGGATGCGGGGATGCGGGGATGCTGCAGCTAGGGAGAGTTGGAGAGAAGGGCGGACCAGTAGCGTCCCATCTGCCCGCGGCCGGTCATCGTAGCGGCGGATGGGGCGACGCGACGCCAGTCGTCCTCACCACCGCTGGCGGCGAGGTGTACGAGCCGCGGGCTCGCCCCGTACAGCTCGAGCACCGAGGGACCGCGCTCGTGGTAATGCCCGAGCATCCAGCGCAGCTCGTCGTCGGGCACGGCGCGGCGGGACCAGGCGTCGAGCTCGTCGATGACGACGCGGATCGTTCCATCCGGAAGCGGAGGGATACCGGTCTCGGAGGGCGCGGCCATCGCACTTCGCCAGACGAGGAAGTAGGCGCGCTTGAGCGCCTCGAGCGCCGTATCGGGATCGGAGAAGTGCTCGATGTACGTGTTCACGATTGCCGGATACTCGCCGTAGAGCCCGGACCGTTCGATCTGTGAATCACGCTGGTCGGGTGTGCCCGTCGCTCCGGCGATGCTGGCCATCACGGACTCCTCCCAGCCGGCCAGCGAATTGAGACTCAGCATCTCGACGTCAGCTCGTGGCGAGGCAGAGCTGGGTGCCCCATGGATCGGCGACGATCCAATCGTCGCCCGACGGCGAGACATCGTGGCCTGCAGCACCCAGCCGCTGCGCCGCAGCTCGCGCGTCGTCCGCCGATGGAAAGACCATCCGCCACTCGAGCAAGCGCGCATCCCGCTCGCCACTGGGAGGCGCGTTCGGACCGGCCCAGGTGTTCACTCCGAGGTGGTGGTGGTAGCCGCCGGCGGAGAGGAAGAGCGCGCCGGGATACGTCCACACCACGCGATCGAAGCCGAGGGCGTCGTGGTAGAAGCGCGCCGCCTCGTCGAGATCACCGACGTGCAGATGGACGTGTCCCATCACCGTGCCGCGCGGCATCCCGGACCACTTCTCCCCCTGAGCCGCGGCCACGACGCCGGCCATGTCCAGCGGATCGGAGGCCATCTCGAGCTGACCGCGGGCGTACCTCCACTCGGATCGCGGTCGGTCGGCGTAGATCTCGATGCCGAGTCCGTCAGGATCACGCAGATAGAGCGCCTCACTGACCAGATGGTTCGAGGCGCCAACGTGTACCCCGCTGGTGGTCACATGCGCCAGGAAGCGGCCGAGTGCGGCGCGATCGGGGAGCAGGATGGCGAAGTGATACAGCCCGAGCCGGCTCTGCATGCGGACGGGCGAGGTGTCAGCGTGGGCGTCGAGCACGACGAGGGGTGCGTCTTCGCCCTGTGCGTGCAACGCGGCGGTCGTGGCCGTGACGTCGCGCGCCTCGAGACCGAGCACCTGCGTGTAGTAGTCCAGCGACCGACGGAGGTCGCTCACGCGAAGACGGACGGGGCCAAGCCGCAGTGCATCCGGGATGAGGCGTTGGCGTTCGGCGCCGGAAGCATCCGGCGACAGGTCGATTCGCTCGGTCATGGTCAAGTCATTCGAGGAAACCCACGAGGCGTAGCGCGGCCGCGTCGAGCCAAGATGGACGATACTGCGCGGAGTGTTCCCGGGAAGTACCGGGCCCTTATCCCGACTAGCGCCGCGTCGACTCGCCCTGTATCGTCGAGCGTCCGGCCGCGATGT
>DASVNI010000337.1:0-4948 GCA_036383935.1 Gemmatimonadaceae bacterium
GTATACAGTGCCCCGACCCCTCGTCAGCTGTCGAGTCGGTCAGCCGCGATTCCCTTCGTGGTGCCCTCGCGCATTGTCCTGCCTCTTCGGCGCGTCGACATGCTTTGCGTCCACCGGGCTCCGTGCCTGCCCGCGTTCGCCCTTCGCGCGGTCCTGCGCCTCGCGGCGCGATAGCTCGGCTGGAACCTCTGCGTCCCGTCCCGTGTTGCGTTTGTTTCCGATGTATCGACTTGGCATCCGCTGCACTCCTGTGAGTTCACTCTTCAGGTCGTCTCGCAACCCCGCGTCCGCCACGCAATCGACCGCCGCGGGTGCACTGCTCACGCCTTAATCCTTATCCTTCGAGAGATCGGTTTTTCGAGGGACCCTTAGCCGCATTTCATGTCCGCCACTACCGCTAGACCTTCCAGACCAACCGAGCTCACCGAAACAGGCCAGCACCGAGTTCAACAGGCCGCTGACTACGTCCGCCGCTACCGCTGGTGGATCCTCGCCGGCCTCATCACGGCCGCCGTGATGGAGGTGCTCGACACCACGATCATCAACGTCGCCCTCCCGCAGATGGCCGGAAACCTCGGCGCCACGCAGGAGGAGATCGGTTGGGTCTCGACCGGTTACATCCTGTCGAACGTGATCTTCCTCCCGATGACCGCCTTCTTCGCGGCGCGCTTCGGGCGACGGAACTACCTCAGCTTCTCGATCGTGCTCTTCGTCCTCTCGTCGTTCTTCTGCGGGACGTCGCACTCGCTGATCGAGCTCGTCATCTGGCGCATCCTCCAGGGTGCCGGCGGCGCCGCCCTCCTCTCCACCGCGCAGGCCACGCTACGCCAGATCTTCCCGCGGGAAGAGCAGGGGATGGTTCAGGCGATCTTCATGCTCGGCATCATCGTCGCACCGACGCTCGGTCCGACGCTGGGCGGCTGGATCACCGACAATTACACGTGGAACTGGTGCTTCTTCATCAACATCCCGGTCGGCGCCGCGGCCCTCTTCCTGGTCAGCAACTTCCTGCACGACCCGCCGAACGTGGCGCGCGTGCGCACTCCCGTCGACTGGTTGGGCATCATCCTCCTCACCGCGGGCGTCGGCAGCCTGCAGTACGTGCTCGAGGAAGGCAATTCGAAGGACTGGTTCCAGAGCACGCTGATCCTCCGACTCGCCATCCTGTCCGTCGCCTGCCTCGTCGGGTTGATCTGGTGGCAGCTCAGCAAGCGCAACGAGCATCCGGTGATCGATCTGCGCGTGCTGCACAACCGCACGCTCGCCGCCTCGATCTTCCTCTTCGTCGCGCTCGGCTTCGGACTCTATGGCGGCGTCATCCTCTTCCCGATGTTCGCGCAGGGAATTCTGCACTTCACGCCGACGGAGACCGGTCTCGCCATGCTCCCCGGCGGCATCGCGACTGGTGCGAGCGCGCTGATCTGCGGAAAGCTGCTCAACGGCAAGAAGCCACTCGTCGATCCGCGTCTGCTGATCTTTTTCGGCGTGGCGCTCTTCGTCATCTCGATGTGGAAGATGGGGCACCTCACCACCGTCGCCGGTGAGATCGACGTCCGCAACGCGCTCCTCGTGCGCGGCTTCGGGCTCGGCATGCTGTTCACGCCGATCAACAACGTCGCCTACGCCAGCCTCGAGCCGCACGAAGCGCAGCAGGCCGCCGGCCTGATCAACCTCTCACGCCAGCTCGGCGGCTCGTTCGGTATCGCCGTGCTGCTCAACTACGTCACGAAGCACATCGAGTATCACCGCGCCGACCTCGTGAGCAACGTCCTCGCCGGCAACCTGCTCACCGATCAACGCGTGCAGGGCCTCACGCGCGCCTTCACCGCCAAAGGGATGTCGATGATGGAAGCCCAGCGCGCGGCGCTGAAGGCCCTCGACGCCCAGGTGATGCAGCAGTCCTCGATGCTCAGCTTCAACGACTCGTGGCTGTTCATCCTCCTCGTGTTCACCCTCGTCTCACCGGCCATCCTCTTGCTCGGCCGCTCGAGGAACAAAGGCCCAGCGGTCGCGGTGGATGCGCATTAGAACAGTGAGTGCGTGAGTGCGTGAGTGCGTGAGTGGGTGAGCAAGTGACGGCCTCGGGACGCTTCTGCGTTCCGGGGCCGTTCTGCATTCACTCGTCACCCGAGCGAGCGCGAGTCGCGGGATCAGCACCTATCCGTTGCTGTGCAAAAGATTGACGCGGAGCACGCAGAGGGAACTGCGAGTCCGCGGCGAACGGCTTTCCGGGTCTTGGAGCGTGCGCCGGCGCACCGCTCCTCTCCACTCACGACCCCAACAATGTCTCGATGGTCTGGTGGAGAGATCTCTCCGTCACATTCCGCGACCCCGATGGGCCGGCGCGCCATGCTTCGATCCGGTGCTCCGCGGCCTCCGCGTCAATCTGTTGAAGTATCCTGCCCTTTCCGCGGGATCGCCTTCAAAATCAGCGTTCCGTCGTTGCAATGCCAACGAAGGCGCCTGATACAGGGACGTCCCCCACTCCCCTATAGGGCTTTTCCGCACGCCCCATGGGTAATCCCCCGCCGCACGTTCCTCGGCACTCCTGACGGCCGCGACTAGCGAAAAATCCGATTCTCATATGCAGATGAGAAAAGGGTCTTTCGCCGAGGTCGCCCATGCTGTCGTCGACATCTGACTACGCGCTCCGTGCCATCCTCGTCCTCGCTCAGGCGACGGACGGGCGGCCGCTGCGCGCCGATCAGATCGCTCGGGCCACCGGCTCCCCGGCGAACTATCTCGCCAAGACGCTGAACGCGCTCGCCAAGGCGGGGCTCGTCACCAGCGCACGCGGCCCGTTTGGCGGGTTCGTCCTTGCCGTCCCCGCCGCCGAGCTCTCGCTCGCCCGCATCACCGACTGCTTCGACGAGCCGCGCCCGCAGACCCGTTGCCTCCTCGGCAACGCACCCTGCGACCAGCGCAACGCGTGCTCCGCGCACAAGCGCTGGACCGCGATCAAGAACGCGCGTCGCGCCGCGCTTGCCGACACCACCGTCGCCGATCTCCTCGGCGGCTCCGCTGCTTCCCTACCGACTGATGTCTCGCTCTCCTCTCACCAATAGGACGTGGACCATGGCGCTCCACCTGCACCGCCCACTTCGCCCCACCCTCTTTCAGTCCAGCCTGGCGCTGTTTTTCGCGCTGCTGGCGCTGCTCATGACCGTCGGCCTCGCCGGTTGCAAGGCAGCCGACGCCGACGCCGCCGTTCCCAGCAGCCGCGCCGTCGTCCCCGTCCGCGCGCCGAGCGACGAGATCGTCGGTGAGGAAGTGGCCGTGCTCACCCAGGCGCCGAACGTGCCGCCCCCGATCACGCGCAACCACGCCACCAAGGTCATCGTCAACGTCAACGTCGTCGAGAAGACGATGCGTCTCGCTGACAGCGTGACGTACAACATGTGGACGTTTGGCGGCGCCGTCCCCGGCAACTTCATCCGCGTCCGCGAAGGCGATCTCGTCGAGCTGCACCTGAAGAACGACAAGACCAGCTCCATGCCGCACAACATCGATCTGCACGCCGTCACGGGCCCGGGCGGCGGCGCGAAGAGCTCCATGACGCTCCCCGGCGGCGAGTCCGTCTTCACCTTCTCCGCGCTCAACCCGGGCCTCTACGTCTACCACTGCGCCACGATGCCGATCCCGATGCACCTGGCGAACGGCATGTACGGCATGATCCTCGTCGAGCCGAAGGCCGGCCTGCCGAAGGTCGACAAGGAGTTCTACGTGATGCAGAGCGAGTTCTACACGAAGGGCAAGTTCGGCGAGAAGGGGCTCCAGCAGTTCGACATGGACAAGGGCCTCGACGAGCGCCCGCCGTACGTCGTCTTCAACGGCTCCGTCGGCTCGATGACCGGTGAGCATGCCCTCCAGGCGAAGGTCGGTGAGCGCATCCGCCTCTTCGTCGGCGATGCCGGCCCGAATCTCGTCAGCTCCTTCCACGTCATCGGTGAGGTGTTCGACAACGTCTACCAGGAAGGGGGCACGGTCGCCACGCAGCACAACGTGCAGACCACGCTCATCCCCGCCGGCGGCGCCGCGATCGTGGAGTTCGGCGTCGAGAAGACCGGCGACCTGATCATGGTCGATCACTCCATCTTCCGCGCCATGAACAAGGGTGCCGTCGGCATGATCCACGTCACCGGTGAGGACAACCCGAAGGTGTTCGCGGTCGTGAAGGGGCTCGTCGGCGGCGGTCACTGAGCCGCGACTTTGAACGAGAGGATGGTGCTTACCCAGGCCGTCACTCACTCACCCACTCACGCACCCACGCACTCACGATGTTCGCCATGCGCACGACCTTCACCTCGGCCGCCGCTGCCCTGCTGGTTCTGGGCAGCGGCGTGCCGCTCACCGCCCAGAGCGCGCCGACAGCCACGCAGCAAGGCGCACCGACGACACCGGCGGCGACACCACCCGCAGCGACCACACCGGTCGCTCCGACGCTCTCACTTCCCATCACCTTCACCGGAGAGGTCCGCTCCCGCAGCGAGTGGGACGCGCCCGGCGGCCCCGCCGCCGCTGATCTCTTCTCCATGCTCCGCACGCGCTTCGGTGCGCGTGTCGAACCCACCGCCGGCGTCTCCGTCGTGCTCCAGCTGCAGGACAGCCGCGTCCTCGGCACCGAGACGAACAGCCGCGTCGCGAGCACGGTCGATCAGTTCGACTTGCATCAGGGCTACCTTCAGCTCGCCGGTGCGTGGCGCGCGAGTGATCTCGCGCTCCGCGCCGGTCGGCAGGAGATCATCTTCGGCAACGAGCGGCTCGTCGGTGCCTCCAACTGGACGAACAGCGGTCGCACCTTCGACGGCGTACGCGCACTCGCCACCGCGAAGGGTCCTGGTGGCGCCGATCGCTGGAGCGCGACGGCATTCGCCGCGATCATGGAGGAGAATGGCCGACGCTTCGGCGGCGTGACCGCCGGCTCACCGACACTGCCCGATCACTTCGT
>DASVNI010000338.1:0-56856 GCA_036383935.1 Gemmatimonadaceae bacterium
GGCCGGTCGCAGCGCCCGGAGCCGCCCCGGAGCCGACCCCCGCCGCCGGCGACTGACCTCGATACACACCGACGACTCGTACACGCGCGCGGAATCTGCTTGACGGATTCCGCGCGCGGCCTTACAAGGGTGCATGTACGCGAAGTCGTCTGCGCGACACCGGAGGGTGGCGCGCTGGATGCCGGCGACGATCCGACGCAGGGCATACGTTCTGCAGCGCGCCGCCGCGCGGGTCGCACGTCCTGCACGACCCACTGCCGGGACGATTCGCTGGTCCGACTTTCCTATCTCTACAGGAGGCGGTGATGCCGCGCGGTGACGATTTGAACGACGAGTTGAGATTCTCCGATCGCGACGACGACGTCGACGATCTTGGCTAGGGTGGGGGCGGCGCGTCGTCGTACGATGACGACGATGAGGAGGACGGCGGCTGGACGACCCACAAGGACGACAGCGACGACCTCTGGGACAGCACCGACGATTCGGACGACGATGAGGAAGAGGGGCTTGGCACCCCGGTCGTCGAGGACGAGGAGGAGGAGGAAAGCCCGCTCGTCGTAGCGCGGGCCCCTCGCTCGGCCGGACGGCCAGCCGGCGGCGGTGGGGCGGGCGGCGGCGCGGGTGCCGCGGCGGGATCGAGCACTCCGGTGACCGCCTCCAAGCACCCGGCCATCAAGGAGCCGGAGCGTGGCGCAACCTTCCGTGGCTCGGCGTTCCAGGGGACGGGCGCAAAGAAGGCCGCAAAGTCGGGTGGCGCCGCCAAGAAGGCCGCGAAGGCGCCGGCCAAGAAGGCTGCCGGCAAGGGCGCGGCGAAGAAGGCGGCACCGAAGAAGGCCGTGAAGAAGGCGGCGCCGAAGAAGGCGGCTGCCAAGAAGGGCGCGGCCAAGAAGGGCGCGGCCAAGAAGGGTGCTGCGAAGAAAGGCGTCGCCAAGAAGGGCGCCGCCAAGAAGAGCAGCGCCAAGAAGAGCAGCGCCAAGAAGAGCTCGGCGAAGAAGGGTGGAGCGAGGAAGGGCGCGCGTCGGCGCTGACCTCCGCGGACCCACTCGTGCAGAGAAACGAAGGGGCGTGGCCGGTTGGCCGCGCCCCTTCGCGTTTGCTTCCGTCCTTCGCCGAACGCCCGTAATATCCCGTCATGCCGCCACTCGAGCGTCAGGTGCTCGATGCCCTGCCATTCACCGTCTACACGGTGGATCTCGACGGGCGCATCACGTACATGAACCACTCCACGGCGCGCGCCGCACAGTCGAACGGCGCGCCGCCGCTCGGCGACGAGGAGGCCGTGATCGGCGTTCCGGTGTGGAACGCGATCGCCGGCGACGCGACGCGCGAGCAGATCGAGCAGGCGATGGCAACGGTGCGCGAAGGACGTGCGCCCTCCGTGGCTTGGGAGTTCCCGCGTGGTGCACCGGCGGAGGAGCGCATGTTCCTCATGCAGGTGAGCGCGATCGGCGAGGGACGCGCCGTGACGGGATTCACCGTCTCCACGGTGGACATCACGCCGAGCCACCGCTGGCGCGAGGCGCTCATCGATACGGGGATGGCTCTCGCGCACACAATGAGTGCCGACCGTGTGTTCCACGAGGTCGCGCAGCAGCTGCGTCGCGCGCTGGCCTGCGATGCCGTCGCCATCGCGCTCTCCGACGGCGAGCCGGATGTCTTGCGGGTCGTGCACCAATCCGGCTTTGCGATTGCGCCCGACCAGATCGCCGCGCACTTCGCCCCAGCCTGGGATGAGGCGCTTCGAGGTCGCCGCGTCGTCACGCGTGCGTCGGAAGAGGGAACTGAGCTCACCGCGCCGATGATGAGCGGCGAAGGGGTGTTCGGCGCCATCACGCTGACCTCGTCGCCCATTCCCGCGCACCGCCTCGAGGAATCGCGTCGCGTGCTCGAGACGATCGCCGCCGAGACGGCGGCGACCGTGGAACGCGTCCGGACCGTGCAGCGTCTCGGGGATCGGCGTCGGCTCGAAGCGATCGGCGAGGTGACGACTGGCGTCGCACACGAGCTGCGCAACCCGCTCTTCGGCATCTCGTCCGCCGCGCAGCTCCTCCGGTTCCGTGTCCGAGAGGATCCGGTCGTCGAGAAGAATGTCGGCCGCATCCTGCGCGAGGTCGAGCGGCTCAACAGCATGGTGACCTCGTTGCTCGAGTACGGACGCCCCGGTCCCATCACCCTCGCGCCGGGCGACCCCGATGCCGTGTGGGACGAGGTGCTCGAGAATCAGCGAGGACTCCTCGAGAGCCGGGCCGTGCTCCTCGAGCGGTCGCGCGCCCCGTCGGCGCGCTGCTCGATCGATTCCCAGCAGCTCGCCCACGTGTTTGCCAACCTGCTCGTCAACGCGACCGACGCCGCACCGGAAGGGAGCGATCTCACGCTCACCTCGAGCGTCCTCGCGAATGGCCAGTGGCGATGCCGCCTGCACAATGGCGGACCGCCCATCCCGCCCGACGCCCTGCCGCGTGTGTTCGAGATCTTCTTCTCCACCAAGCCGGGTGGCTCCGGCATCGGGCTCGCGCTCTGCAAGCGCATCGTGGAGGAGCACGGAGGTTCCGTGTCGCTCGAGAGCACGCCGGAGAATGGGACGTCGGCCACTGTGCTCCTCCCCCTCGCCACGGCGTGAGCTCTGGCGCGCAGCGCCCGCAGCGCTCCGTAGACACCTTCTGCTCGCTGAATCGTATCGGTTAGTGTGCGCCACACGTCGTGGACGTGGGCGCGATCGGCGAACGGTGACGGAGCAGCGAGGCGACAGCGATGCAATGGCACGAGGCAGCAGCACTCGGCGGTGAGCCGGTTGAGTTCCTCTGGCGCGGCCACCGGGTCGCCTTGACGCGGCACGGCCACGGTTCGCCGGTCCTGCTCGTCCATGGTTTGTACGCGGGAGCGTCGTCATTCGAGTGGCGCCACACCATTCGCGCGATGGCGGAGCGCCACACGGTGTTCGCCCTCGACCTCCTGGGGTTCGGTCGATCCGATCGTCCGGCGGCACGCTACTCCCCGGTCCTGTACCAGGCGCTATTGGCCGACGTCGTCGCCCGGGTCGTCCAGGACCCCTGTACGGTCGTCGCGAGCGGTCTGTCCGCCGCGCAGCTCATCGCGCTCGCCGCGCGCGACCCGGGTCGTATCGCCTCCGTGGCCCTCGTCGCTCCCACTGGCGTGGCGCACCTCCGGGTGCCCGAACCGACGGGCAGCAGCACCACGCGGATCCTCCTCGGCGCGCCGCTCGTCGGTAACGCGGTCTACAACCGCCTCACCTCACCGGCGCGGATGCGCGAGCAGCTCCGGGCGCGGTACTTCGACGATCACCTCGTCACGCCGGAGCTCGTGGAGAGCTATGTGGGCTCCGCGAGGCAGTCAGGGGGCAAGCACGCCGTCGCCGCGCTTCTCAGTGGACGGCTCAACGTCGATGTGCGTGCCGCCGTGCGACGGCTTCGCCTCCCCACCCTGCTGCTGTGGGGCGAGGTCGCGCGCCAGAATCCGGTGGCCCACGCACACGCCTTCCGTGTGCTGAAACACGACCTGGAGTGGACGTTGGTCCACGAGGCAGGCGACCTGCCGCATGACGAGCGTTCGGATGAGGTCAACGCCACCCTCCGCTCCTTCCTCGAGCGGACTCGACGCTGGACGGGCTCGCCCAGCCAGCGCCTGGCAATGGCCTGACGCTTCTACGACCCGATCGCGACACCGATTCACATCGGTCGGCGGCGTTCGTTATCTTCCGCCCCCTATGCCGGATTCGTCGATGACACCCGTCGCGTTGCTGCGCGCTCACTCGCGGCACGCACCCTGGAACGCGCGCGGCCTCGCCGCCCACGTCACCGCGCTCGTGGACGCGGCGGGGATCCGTCCTACCAACGCGTCGGCGCGCGTCGCGCCCAGCGCGCGCTCCGTGCGCTTCTATGTCGCGAGTGGGCTGCTCGACCGGCCCGAGGGCGCCGGAACCGCGGCGACCTACAACTACCGGCACCTCCTGCAGCTGCTCTCCATCAAGATCCGCCAGCGTGAGGGTGCCACCCTCGAGGGGATCAAGAAGGAGATGAAGGAGGTCACCGGCGACGCCCTCGAGCGCCGCGTGGCCGCCTCCCTCGCCCCTGCTCTCGGCGCCGGCGCCGATCACACCGTGCGCGACAGCGATGAGGAGCGCTCGGCCAGCTGGCGCCGCGTTCCCGTCGCCGATGGGATCGAGATCCACGTGCGCGATGACGCCCCTGCCGCCCGCGACGAAGCCCTCGTCGCGATGCGCGAAGCCGTACGCGCCGCGCTCGGGAGAGCGGATATCCGGTAACCGTTGTCGGTGATCAGTTCTCAGTAATCAGCCGGCCTCGGGACACTCCTGCGTCCCGAGGCCGGCTGACAACTGTAAACCGTTAACCGTTAACGGCTCGCTGTGCGCGCCCGTCCTACAGCAGTCTCGAAAACACCGCCGCGCCCCACTCGATGAACCGGTCGTACCACGGCCGGCGCTGGAACGCCGCGAGCGTGATCTCCTTGGAGCGCGTCAGGTCGTCCAGGAACACCGAGTCCATCTGTGCGCCGAGCGGCTGGTCGAGGAACACGAAGTTCGACTCGTTGTTGAACGCGAGTGATCGGTTGTCGAAGTTCATCGAGCCGATGGACCCCCACATGCCGTCGATGATGAACGTCTTCGCGTGCATCATGGTGGGCTGATACTCGTAGATCTTGATGCCCGCGCGTAGCAGCTCCTCGTAGCGCGAGCGACCGGCCCACCACGTCGTCTTGACGTCGGTGTTCTTGCTCACCGTCAGGATGCGCACGTCCACGCCGCGTGCCCGTGCCTTCTTGAGCAGACGCCGGAAGTCGTCGTCAGGGACGAAATACGAGTTCGAGACGTAGAGCGTCTTGCGCGCACTGGCGATCGACAGCGCGATGAACCGTTCCGCTGGCGTGCTTCCCGTGGTGGGTGAGGAGAAGAAGACTCCGGCCTCCACACCCCCGTCGACCTGCGTGAATGCGTTCTTGGGGAAGAAGATGTCACCCGCGATCAGCTCTCCCGTGCATTCCGCCCACGCCGCCGCGAATGCCGCCTGCAGCCCCATCACCGACGGCCCTTCGAACCGGACGCTCGTCTCGCGCCACTGGTCCTTCTGGCGTCCGTCGCCCAGCCAGTAATCGGCCAGGCCGAATCCGCCCGTATACCCGATCTCGCCGTCCACCACCACGACGCGCACGTGCGAGCGGTCGCTCGCGTTGTGCAGCGAGTACCAGTGCAGCTGGCGGAGCAGCGCGAGCTCGACGTGCGCCGCGCGCAGGCTGTCCGCCCATTCCTTCTTCAGGTTCTGCGAGCCGAAGGCATCGAGCACCAGCAGCACTCGCACGCCGGCCCGCGCACGCTCCTGGAGGATGGCCGCGAGCGTGTCGGCCACCGCGCCCGGCCGCGAGTAGTACATCTGCACCGTGATCGTGCGCTTCGCCGCGCGCAGGTCGCGCCACATCTGCGGATACAAACCATCGCCGTTCAGAGCCAGCTGCGCCGCATTGCCGCTCGTGAGATGGAGTCCCGTGTACAGCTCGATCGATTCCGTGAAGAGGGAATCGCCGACGGCCGGTGGACCTCCATGATCACCGATCGCCACGACGGCCCTCACCGGCGTGCCACGCGTGATGGAGAGGATTCCGATCAGGGAGAGCACGACGACGAGCAGGACACCAAGCACCACGCCGACGCGCTTGACTCGCAGCATTTTTCGCATTTGCCCGCTCCTCTCCACATACTTCATGCCAAGATGCCGAGGCCGGTAGTGCGCAGGTCGAAACGCGCGGGCTCGGCACGAGACCGACGGAGGTTCGCATGGAATTCTCTGGTCGCAGCGTGGTGCTCACCGGCGTCGGACGCGAAGGTCAGGTCGGTGAGGCCGTCGCGCGGGCGTTCGCCGAACGCGGCGCGCGCGTGTTCCTCGTCGATCGCCAGGAGAGTGAGGCGCACGCGCGCAGCGACGCGCTCGTCGCCGCTGGGCTACGCTCCGCCGCGCTCGGTGCCGATCTGACTGACGCGGCGGCGGTGGAAGCGCTCGCCGCGCGCGTGCGCGATGCCACCGGCGGCCGCGTCCATGCGCTCGTTCATCTCGCGGGAGGATTCGCCGCGAGCGGCCCCGTGGCCGACAGCGACCAGGCGGCGTGGGAGCGCCAGTTCACGATCAACGTCACCACCGCCCACCTCACGGCACGCGCCTTCATCCCGCTGCTGCGCAGCACGAAGGGCGCGATCGTCTTCTTCGGCTCGGAGGCGGCGCTGCCTGGCGCGCGCGTCGCCGGCATTTCCGCGTACGCGGCGGCAAAGACGGCCGTCCTCACGCTCGCGCAGGCGATTGCGCAGGAAGAGCGCGACAATGGCGTGCGCGCCAACGCGCTCGCGCCAACGTCGATCCGCACGGCAGCGAACCTCGCCGAGATGGGCCCGGATGCCGCATACGTCACGCGCGAAGCGGTCGCCGACGTGGTGCTCTGGCTCTGCTCGGACGCGGCGCGCTCGGTCACGGGCCAGATCATCCGAGTGCGGTGACCAGTCCCCGGGTCGTCTTGCCCCGTGCGACCCGGCGCTCCAGCTTGCCCGCATGACAGTCGTGACGCGCCGCCGGGCAGTATCCCGGGCAGTTCGGCTCGACCGGTCGCTCGAGGCGCTCCCGCTCTTCCGCCTCAGTGACTCTGCCGACGACGGCGTGATCACCTACGCAGACGCCGCCGGCGGCCGCTGGCGTGTCATCCCGAGCCCGGGCGACCGGCTCCCCGGCACCTTCGACCAGGACGTGTACGTCGAGCTGCTGCGCCGCTTCCAGGAGGCGGGCGAACCGACGGACGGCGTGATCACCTTCACCCTCCACGCCTTCCTGCGCGCCATGGGACGACGCGTCGACGGGCGAACGTACGAGCAGCTGCGCGGCGCGCTCGGACGGCTCGAGCGAACGACGCTCGAATCGATCGGCATCTACGAGCTGGCGAGCGGCATGCGTGCGGATCTGCGGTTCACTCTGCTCACCTCGGTTGCGGTCGAGCGGCGACGGACGCTGGATCGCGAGCAGCTTCAGCTCTTCAACAGCATCACCACCGGCGAGCCGGGCGTTGCGCGCGTCGTCCTCGCCGCCGTCGTCCGCGACAACCTCGCCGCGAACCACGCCATCAGCATTTCGGCCCCCTGCTACTGGGCGCTGGGTTCGCCAGTGGCGCGCCGCCTGTACCGCCTGCTCGAGGTCGCTCGCGCCGACGGTCGCCTTACCTGGCGCGTCGGTCTGGATCAGCTCGCTCAGCAGCTCCCCCTCGCCCAGCGGTACCCTTCACACCTCCAGCGCGTGCTCCAGCCGGCCCATGAGATGCTCGTGGCGCAGGGTGTGCTTCGAAACGCCGCCGTCCGGCAACATCAGCGAGACTGGTTCGTCGATTACGTGCTGGGTTCGAGGCCAGCCTGAAGCTGGGCCGCCGCCTGGAGATCACTCCGCGCTGACACGGGAACACTTCCGTTCGGCGGGGCGTATCTACTGAAAAGACTTCCTCTTCACGCAGAGTCGTTCATGCTTCGTCGCCGCTTCGCTCTACTAGCTGCTGCCATGCTGCCGGTCGTTGCCGGGGGCTTCCTGTATCAGAACCGCGCGACGACCGACGGCGCGCGTGTTCTCGATCAGGTGCTCCAGCTCGTGTCCACGCGATTCGTCGACACGGTCAGCCAGGGTGCGCTCTACGAGAAGGCCGCGCGCGGCCTCGTGAAAGAGCTCAACGATCCCTACAGCGAGCTGTTCACTCCGAAGGAGCTCGCGAGCTTCTCGCAGCAGACCAACGGCAAGTACGCCGGCATTGGCATGCAGATCGAGGAGCAGCAGGGCGCGATCGCGATCAGCCGCGTTTTCCCGCACACACCAGCGGAAGCCGCCGGCGTGCGCGAGGGCGATCGAATCGCCTTCGTCGACACGCTCTCGACGCGGGGTTGGAAGACCCAGCAGGTCTCCGACTATCTGATCGGCGTGCCCGGCACCAAGGTCACGGTGAAGTTCCAGCGCCCGGGTGTCCCCGAGCTCATCACGAGCACGTTCACACGGCAGGTGATCCACATCCCCGCCGTTCCGTACGCGATGGTGCTCGACAACAAGATCGGCTACCTCCCCGTGCAGCGCTTCAACGAGACGGCCACGGAGGAAGTGCAGGATGCCGTCGCTCGGCTCACCCGTGAGGGCGTGAAGGGCGTCATCCTCGACATGCGCGGCAACCCTGGCGGCATCCTCGACCAGAGCACGGCGATGTCGAACCTGTTCCTCAAGTCGGGTCAGGAGATCGTCAGCGTCCGGTCGCGCACGAGCGACACGCAGCGCTTCACGACCTCTGGCGATGCCGTGTTCCCGAACGTGCCGCTCACTGTCCTCACCGACGAGGGAACGGCATCGGCGAGCGAGATCGTCGCCGGCGCGCTGCAGGATCACGATCGCGCACTCGTCGTCGGCAGCACGAGCTTCGGTAAGGGACTCGTCCAGACCCTCTTCCCGCTCGACGGCGGCTACGCGCTCAAGATCACGACGGCGAAGTGGTACACGCCGAGCGGGCGCAGCATCCAGCGCGAGCGCAAGTTCGTGAACGGCAAGTTCGTCGAGACGACGCCCGACTCGCTCGAGACGGAAGCGAAGAAGAAGGCACGTCCTGCTTTCCGCTCGGACGCAGGCCGCGTCGTGTACGGCGGCGGCGGTATCACGCCGGACATCCTCGTGCGCGACGACACGCTCACGACCGCCGAGCAGACACTGCTCAAGGCCATCGCGGTCAAGCAGCAGGACGTCTACGTGACCCTCGCCGACTACGCGCTCGAGCTGTCGCGCGGCGCGAAGAAGGACTTCAAGGTGCAGCCGCAGTGGCGCGACGAGCTCTATCGTCGACTCGTGACCAAGGGCGTGACGCTCGATCGCGCGCAGTATGCGGCCGGAGGCCGGTATATCGATCGTGCACTCGAGCAGCGCATCGCGCGCCTGGTCGCCGGCGACTCGACGGCCAAGCGTCGCGATCTCCCCTACGACGCACCGCTGCGCAAGGCAGTCGAGGTGATGGAGAAGGGCCAGTCGCAGCGCGATCTCTTCACCATCGCCGCCGCGACCCGGTTGTCGGACAAGACCACCGCGCCCTGACGGCACAGTTCACAACGATCGAGAACGGGCGCCCCAACGGGCGCCCGTTTTACATTGTCGGACATGCAAACGTCATTGCGCCACCTCACGCTCCTGTTCTTCGGTGCGCTCGCCTGCGCCAGACCGGCGCCACCCGCGCCGCTCGCGTCCATCCCCGCCGAGCAGGGCGAGCGACACCTCCGCAACATCCGCCAGCTCACCGCGGGAGGTGAGAACGCCGAAGCGTACTTCAGCGCGGATGGGCGACGGCTCGTGTTTCAGAGCACGCGTGACGGGCGCGCTTGCGATCAGGAGTTCGTGATGAACGTCGACGGCTCGGGACTGCACCGCGTCTCGACCGGCACGGGGAAGACGACCTGCGGCTTCTTCTACGCGAACGACCAGCGCGTTCTCTTCGGCTCGTCGCACGCCCTCGAGCAGGCCTGCCCGGCCAAGCCCGACCCGTCCAAGGGCTACGTGTGGGGACTCGACCCCTTCGACATCTACACGGCGAAGCCGGACGGCAGCGATCTGCGCCGACTCACCAACTACGGCGTCTACACGGCGGAGGCCGTGGTCTCGCCTGACGGCCGCCGCATCGTGTTCACGTCGCTCAAGGACGGGGATCTCGACATCTACACGATGAACGTCGACGGCACGGACGTGCGTCGGCTCACGACGACTCCCGGCTACGACGGTGGTCCGTGGTGGTCTCCCGATGGCACCCAGATCGCCTATCGCGCGTGGCATCCCACGGACAGCGCGCTCACCACGTATCAGGATCTTCTGCGCCAGCGACTCGTCCGCCCCAATCGCATGGAGCTGTGGGTCATGAACGCCGACGGCAGCAACCAGCGGCAGATCACGCACCTCGGCGGCGCCAACTTCGGTCCGTCGTGGACGCACGACGGCAAGCATCTGATCTTTTCGTCCAACTACAGGCAGCCGCGCAGCGGAAACTTCGACCTCTACCTGATTGGCCTCGATGGCACGGGCCTCGAACAGGTGACGACGCACGACGCGTTCGACGGCTTTCCGATGTTCAGTCCCGACGGGCGGAGTGTCGTGTGGGCCTCGAACCGCCACGGCACGACTCCGACCGAGACGAATCTCTTCATCGCGGACTGGGCGCCGTAGCGCTCACCGCGCGTGCGCGGCGGACGCGGCGTTCGTCGCGGGGAGCATCTGCCGTAGGCGCGCCACGCGCTCGGCCACCGCGCCACTCTCCGCCATGTCCTCCCGGGCGCGCGCGAGCGCCGAGAGCACCGTCGATGAGTCGCGGTCGCCGAACGCCGCGCCGATCTCTCTGAGCGAGAGATCGAGCAGCTCGTGACAGAGCAGCATCCCGATGCGTCGCGGCTCCACCACGCGGCGCGAGCGTCCTGCGCCCACCAGCTCGTCCGGTGAGACACCCCATTCCGCGGCCACGGCGTCCTGCACCGCCTGCGCTGCTCGCAATGGATGCGCCGCGCCGTCGCCGCGCTCCGCGCGCATCGCGACGGCGCGGCGTGCGAGCACGAGGCTGAGCGCCGATCGTTCGAGTGCGGCGATGGCGAGCAGACGGGTGAGACTTCCTTCCAGCTCGCGCACGCTCCCGTCGCACTGCGACGCGAGGTGGTGCGCCACGCTCGGGGGCAGCTCTATGCCCAGCATCGCAGCCTTCGCGTGCAGGATCGCGACGCGGTGCGCCCAGTCGGGAATGCCGAGCGTCGCGCTGTGGCCCGTCCGGAAGCGGCGCACGATTCGCTGTGCGAGCGCGCTCGCCCCCGCCGCGTCGTCGCTCGTCAGCATGAGCTGGCGCCCCGCGCTCACAGCGCGCGCCGCGAGCGACAGGAGCGCCTCCTGCGCCGTTGCGTGCCGGTCGAGCACGTGCACGTCGTCGACGACGATCAACGCCGCGCGTGCGAGCTCGTGCAGCATCAGCTCTGGCGTGCCTCGCCCCAGTGCCGTCGAGAGACGATGGAGAAAATCGTCGGCCGTGAGCAGCTCGGCGACACGCAATGGATCGCGCAGCGCCGCTTCTGCCGTCACCGCGTGCGCCAGATGGGTCTTTCCCAGCCCCGTGCCGCCGACGAGCAGAATCGGATTGTAGAGCGTACCTGGTGCCACGGCCGCAGCCGAGGCGGCAGCATATGCCTCCTCGTTGCTGCGGCCGACGACGAACTGCGGAAAGGTGTACCGGGGGTTGAGGGTCGCGGCCACGTCCCACGTTGGAGCAAAAGCCGTGACGTCGAAAGCAAGCTCGGCGGCGAGCACAGCGTCGGGGTGCGCGATGGTGCGTCCTGTGCGGAGAGCCCCCGCATCCCCGTCTTCTCGCACCGCATCCCCGCAAATGTCCGACGCAATCGCCTCGCCCGCCGTTCGCGCGCCCGACTTTCCCGACACGCTCGACTGGGTGCACACCGCCGGCCGTCGGCTTACCCTTGGCGACTTCCGCGGCAAGCTCCTGCTGCTCGATTTCTGGACGTACGGCTGAATCAACTGCATCCATGTGCTTCCGCAGTTGCGGGAGCTCGAGCAGCGGTTCGGCGACGCGATCGCGGTGGTCGGCGTGCACAGCGGGAAGTACACGGCCGAGCGGATCACCGATCGCATCCGTGACGCGTCCATCAGGCTCGACGCCATCCATCCGACTCTGAACGATCGGCAGTTCCGCGTCTGGCGCGCCTACGCCGTGCGCGCGTGGCCGACACTCGTCGCCATCGATCCGCGTGGCACGGTCGTGGGGATGAGCGCGGGCGAGTTCACCGCCGACGGCGTGACGCCATTCGTCGAGCGTGTGCTCGCCGAGGCGCGTGCCTCAGGCGCGCTGCGTGAGGAGCCGATGCACCTCGCCCCCGATCCGCCCACGGTCCCCCCGGACCGCCTGGCGTTTCCTGGCAAGGTGGCTGTCCGTGATGATCGCATCGCCATCGCGGACTCCGGCCACCATCGGCTGCTCGTCGGACGCCTCGAGGAGGACGGGAGTCGGATGCGCGTCGAGCGCGTCATCGGTACCGGTCTACCGGGCTTCGCCGACGGCGACACACCCGCCTTCCGGTACCCCCAGGGTCTCGCGTTCGGCGGTGACACACTCTACGTCGCCGACACCGGCAACCACGCCATCCGTGCGGTATCGCTCGCAACCGGCCCCGTACGCACGCTCGCCGGCACCGGCGCGCAGTTGCGCACCGCCCGCGACCGCGCGACCGGCGCAATGAGCTCGCCCTGGGACATCGCGCTCCACGGCGACATGCTCCACATCGCCATGGCCGGAATCCACCAGCTCTGGACGCTCGATCTGCGCAGCGAGCTCGCCACGCCATTCGCCGGAACCGGCGCCGAGGAGTTGCACGACGGGTCGCACGACGAGGCGGCGCTCGCCCAACCGATGGGACTGGCCCTCGCCCAGGACGCGCTGCTCGTCGCAGACGCCGAATCGAGTGCGGTGCGCGAAGTCGATCTGACCACACCTGGCGGGGTGCGCACGATCGTCGGCACTGGCCTGTTCGACTTCGGGCTCGTGGACGGCGTTGGCGAGCAGGTGCGGCTTCAGCATCCGCAGGGATTGGCGGTTGCAGAAGACGGTCGCGTGCTCATCTCCGATTCATACAACGACGCCCTCCGCTGGCTCGACCGCGCGGAGCGTGGAGTCTCGACCTGGGTGCGCGGACTGCACGAGCCCGGGGGAATCGCGATCGGAGCGCGGAGCGTCTACGTCGCCGATACGAATGCGCACCGCATCGCGGTGATCGATTTCGACTCGACGGAAGTCCGGCCACTGCGCTTCACCGAGTAGCACCGGCGGCGCACGCGCGCGCTCAGGAGCGCCGCTGCCACGCGCCGAGGTTCTCCTCCAGGTGCGCGCCATGCCGCATGCCCGTGAGCGCGGAAGCAACGCCGGGAAGCGATGTCGCGAACCGCAGTGCGCGCTGCGCATCCGTGGCACACTCTGGAAAGAGCTCGCGCACTTCGTCCGGGAGGCCCGTGGCGAGTCGCCCTTGCATGAGTGGCGCGCTCGCGACGACGCTGATCCCCAGCGCATCCGCGGCCTCGAGTAGTGTGACCATCCGGCGGCCGAGCGGCTGCGTCGGTACACGCGCCGCCTCGGGCATCGCAAGGCTCAGCGGCAGTTGGACGACACGGAAGTGATGGCTCGTGCCCGCGATCTCCCGTGCCACCGCTACCAGCTCGGCGAGCGTGAGATGTTGACGGTGCTCTGGTCCGACGCGGAAGCCAAGCCAGGTCGCGCAGCCATAGCTCCCGATCTCCCCACGTTCTGCTGCCTCCTCGAGGAAGGCGAACGCCGCGCGCAGCCGGTCGCGGAACTGCGCGCGATCCACGCCGAGCAGCTGCTCCTCCGGGTTGTGGAGGTAGTACACGTCGACGGCCGGCAGCCGCAGGTTGGCTCGACTCTGCGCGAGTTGGTGCGCCAGGAACGATGGCGCGATCGAGTGGCCACCACGGACGAGCTCATCCTGCGTCACGATGCCCGTCGCGAACAACGTCGCTTCGCGCCATGCCTCGTACGCCGCCCTCGATGGCGGCGGTGCGGCATCGAATGCGAGATAGCCGCCCTTCGTGCAGACGATCAGCTCGTCGCGATGCGCCTCGCCCGATCCGAAGAGCTCATCCAGCGTCCGTCCGACGATGCGCTCGGAGCGCTGGCACCGGTAGTTGCTTGCGGTATCGACGAGATTGATGCCCAGTGCGATCGCCGCGCGAAGCGTGCGCCCGTACGCCTCGTCCTCGTCGTCCGTGCAGTCGCCCAGATACGTGCCCGCACCGAGCGCGCTGACCGTCAGCCGCCGCGGGAAGGGGCGGCGGAAGTCTTCGCGCGTCGCCGGATCACGCTCGAGCACTCGCCGAGTTCCGACCGTCGTCGCACGCGTTGGCGCGCGCGTAGAGCCACCGACGAGCCGCGCCGGCTGTAGATCGGCACCGCCCTGGCGGGGATGGAGGTCCGTCGTACGATCGTGCATGTCAGAGTGACGCTAGAGTCCCAGGAAGCATTGGGCAAGGGCGCACATCCGTGTGCGGCATTTGCGTTGCGGGGGACCGCGAGCGGTATTGGCGCCGAGGGGGACGCTCCGTGCCACGTGTCCTCTCAGCGCGATGCCCTGCCGCCCTACCCGAACCCGCTCCTTCTCGTGAAGCGCCTCGAACTGCTCGTATTCCTGGTCGCCGCCGGCTGCGCGGTTCAGCATCCCCCTGTGCTGACCCCCGTACGCATCGATACCACGCGCACCGCCGCGGTCACCGGAGCGCCTCCCCCTGCGGCACCAGCCAGGCCCGGAGCGGGCGTACGCACCTTCGAGACGGATCCGTTGAGCCGCGTGGATCGAATGGAATGGCCGGGCCCGAACATCTTTCGCTCCGGCTCGGGAGCCCCCGGTCCAGAATACTGGCAACAGCGCGCCGACTACACGATCGCGGCGACGCTGGACACGGCGCAGCAGCGAGTCAGTGGCGCCGTCACGATCCGATATACCAACAACTCGCCCGACAGCATGCGATTCGTCTGGCTGCAACTCGATCAGAACCTGTATCGACCCGGCAGCAAGGGCTCCATGCTCTTCCCCGCCGATTCGCGCTGGGGCGTGCGCGGCTTCCGCGGCGGCTACGAGATCGATGGGCTGCAGGCCAACGGCCGCGCCGCCGCCCTGCATGTCGACGACACCATGGGGCGAATCGATCTCGATCAACCCGTCGCGCCGCGAGGCGGTCGGCTCACCATCACGATGAACTTCGCCTTCCGCGTGCCCGAGCACGGATCGGACCGGATGGGGCGCGATGGAACGCTGTACGAGATCGCACAGTGGTATCCCCGCATGGCGGTCTTCGACGACATCCGCGGGTGGAACACCGATCCGTACCTCGGGCAAGGTGAGTTCTACCTCGAATACGGCGACTTCGATTTCGCCGTCACCGCGCCCGCCGGCTACACGATCGCTGCCAGCGGCGTGCTGCAGAATCCGGCCGAAGTGCTCACGGCCACACAACGCGAGCGACTCGCGCGCGCTGCGCGCTCGGACAGCGTCGTCGCGATCATTACCGACGCCGAAGCGCGCGCCACCCCCGTCTCCGGCACGAAGACCTGGCGCTTCCGTGCGCAGAACGTGCGCGACGTCGCGTGGGCAGGCGCCCCCGATTTCCGCTGGGATGCCACGAGCGCGAATGCCGTGCTCGCACAGGCCTACTACCAGATCGCGAAAGCCGGCAAAGCCTGGGAGCAGGGAGCGGAACAAACTGCGTGGACGATCAGGAACTACTCGGATCTGTTCTTCAAGTATCCGTATCCGCAGGCCACGTCCGTCGCGGGCCCCGTCGGCGGCATGGAGTACCCGATGTTCGTGATGGTCCACTACGGCAACCCGCTCGATGACCCGAAGTCCATCTTCGGCACGATCAATCACGAGCACGGCCACGAGTGGTTCCCCATGGTCGTCGGGTCGAACGAACGCCGGTACGCCTGGCAGGACGAAGGCTTCAACACTTACATCAACACCTTCGCGCTCGAGCGTCGCAATCCCGGCACGACCCCCTTTCCAGGGTACGTCACCAACTGGCGCCAGACGGTCGACAACCACATCGACGCGCCGTTGATGACACCTCCCGACCAGATCAATGCGCGTGCGCTCGGTGCGCTCGGCTACCGGAAGCCGGGGGCCGTCCTGCTCGCGTTGCGCGACAACGTGGTCGGACGCACCACCTTCGACCGCGCCTTCCGGGAGTACGTGCAGCGATGGGCGTTCAAGCATCCCTCCCCCGCCGACTTCTTTCGCACGATCGAGAACGTCTCCGGGATGGATCTCGGCTGGTACTGGCGCGCCTTCTGGTATTCCACCGACGTCCTCGACATCGGCATCGACAACGTCAGCATGCGTCAGCAGGAAGGGCAGAACTACGCGATGATCGCGCTGCGACGCTACACATCGGTGCCGTTCCCCGTTCGACTCCGCCTGCTGTTCAAGGACAACACGACGCGGGACGTCACCCTGCCGGTTGAGATCTGGTCGGGCGGCGACCGGTACGAGGCGGTGCTCGAGGTGAAAGGACCGGTCATCGGCGCCCGCCTCTGGCCGGACGGCAACGTTCCCGACTGGAATTCGACGAACGACGGGTGGGGCGCACCCGTTCCCGGCGTGCCGGTCTCGCCCCCGGCGACGACGGGTGGATTGAGTGGGGAGATCGGCGGCCGCGCGGCACCCTGACTTCTCGCGCCACTGCATCCTCTAGCGAGCGCGACCGCACGGACTTACAAGAAGGGGTCGGGAGTTGCCCGATGGCTCTCCGGTTCGTCGAGCGTTAGATTTCGGGCTTGCTTTTCAGTGGCTGGTGCTGGCTCCGGATGTCCGACCGAGACGTCCGGAGCCATTTGTCCCCGTTCAGGCACTCGTCGTCGCCTGGAGTTGTTTCTACACAAGTGGAGTTTGACATGCCTGAGTTTGGCGCATGGGCAAGCCGGTGGTGGATCCCGGTGTTGTTCGTCGTGATCGCGGGACACCTCACGAACGTGTGCGTGACCCTCTTCCTCCATCGCGCCCAGACGCATCGCGGCGTGCGGCTCCACGGCATCGCCTCTGTGCCGATGCGCATCTGGCTCTGGCTCACGACGGCGATCGTCACGAAGGAGTGGGTTGCCTGCCATCGCAAGCATCACGCATTCGCTGATCGCGAGGGCGATCCGCATTCGCCGCTCGTCGAGGGCCTGCGTGAGATCCTGCTCAAGGGTGCCTTCTACTACCGCAAGGCAGTCCGTCAGCCCGGCATGCTCGAGAAGTACGGCAAGGGCACGCCGAACGACTGGATCGAGCGCCATCTGCTCACGCCCCTGAACTGGACCGGCATCCTCGTGATGCTCGCCATCGACATCTACCTGTTCGGTTTCTTCGTCGGCCCGGCCGTCTGGGGCATCCAGATGATCTGGATCCCGCTCTGGGCCGCTGGCGTCATCAATGGCATCGGCCACGCCCTCGGCTATCGCAACTTCGAGGTCAAGGACGAGAGCCGGAACATCTCGCCCATCGCGATCTGGCTCGGCGGCGAGGAGCTCCACAACAACCACCACGCCGATCCCAAGAGCGCGAAGTTCAAGGCGAAGTGGTTCGAGTTCGACATCGGCTGGATCTACATCCGCACGCTCCAGCTCTTCGGTCTGGCCAAGGTGGAGTACGCGCGGAACTATGGATCCGCCGCACTGCGCCACGACGAGCACGCGGTGGACGCCGCCGCCTGATCGCCGCGACGCCGCCTACGGCGGCGATGAACGGTTATCACTGACGAAGGGGCATGCCGGCTTGGGCCGGTATGCCCCTCTTCTTTGTTTGCACTTATCGACCGGCGTTTCCCGCTGGACGTCGCTTGCTCCCAACCGTGAACCGCCGACCGCATTCGAGGTATAGATTTGGCATCCCCCCACGATCCGTGAGGTCTCATGCCTAGCACCGTCACCTGCGTGCGTTGTGGTCAGACACGCGCCGGTTTTGAACGTCCGCCCTTTCCGGGTCCGATCGGAGCCCGCATCGTCGAGAGCCTCTGCCAGGAGTGCTGGGGACTCTGGTTGAAACAGCAGACCATGCTGATCAATCACTACGGACTCAACGTCATGGATCCGCAGGCGCGGAGCTTTCTGACGAAGAACATGGAAGCGTTCCTCTTCAAGAGCGGCGGCGAGGAGGATGTGGATACGTCCAAGAAGGGCACCATCGCATGGTAGCGCGCGTCGCTCGGCTGCTGATCGGGCTTGGCGCCGTCTCGGCGCTCGGTGGCTGCGCCACGTCGGGGGGTGGCACGAAGGTCGGTGCGGCGGCTCCGACTGAAGCTCGACCGGCGGCAGTATGGGCCGACTCGGTGCTCGCCACCCTCTCACTCCGCGACAAGGCCGCTCAGATGGTCTGGCCGTGGGTGCTGGGCGACTACACCGCGACCGACGACCCGACGTATCAGCGCGTGGTTGGGCTGGTACGCGACCAGCACGTCGGAGGGATCATCATCTCGGTCGGCTCGCCGACGGAGATCGCCAGCAAGTTGAACGCGCTGCAGCGGATCAGCGCCCTTCCGCTGCTCGTCGGCGCCGACCTGGAGACGGGCGCGGCGTTCCGGGCTCGCGGCGGTTACTTCCTCCCGAATGCGATCGACCTCGGGGGAGCGACGTGGTTCCCCTATCAGATGGGAATCGGGGCCACACGCGATACGACGTTCGCGTACGAGATGGGTCGCGTCACCGCGCGAGAGGCCAGAGCGCTTGGCATTCACGTCGCCTTCGCCCCGGTGCTCGACGTCAACAACAATCCGAAGAACCCGGTCATCAGCCTCCGGTCGTTCGGTGAGAACCCGCAGCTCGTCGCCCAGCTCGGCACGGCGTTCGTGCACGGCATTCAGGACAACGGGATGCTCGCCACCGGTAAGCACTTCCCGGGACATGGCGACACGGAGCAGAACTCGCATCTCGAGCTCGCGCGCGTCAACGCGTCGGCGGCGCGCCTCGACAGCGTGGAGCTCGTCCCGTTCCGCGCTGCCGTGCGCGCGGGTGTGCGGGGGATGATGACCTTCCATGGGTCATTGCCCGGCCTGGACACGTCCTCGCTTCCCGCCACGCTCAATCCGCGCATCATGACCGACCTGCTGCGCGGGAAGCTCGGCTTCCGGGGACTTCTCTTCACCGACGCGCTGGACATGAACGGCGTCCTCGGCAAGATGACCATGGCGGAGGTGACGCAGCTCGCCGTCCTCGCGGGAAACGATGTGCTCCTCATGCCGACGGACATTCCCGGCGCCATCGACGCGGTGGTCGACGGCGTGCACCGCGGTCGCTTCCCGGAGTCACGGATCAACGAGTCGGTCCGCAAACTTTTGGTTGCCAAGCAGGAGATGGGACTCGCGCGCCAGCGGTTCACCGATCTCCAGGCCTTGCGATCGGTCGTCGCGGACAGCGCCAACCTTGCGGTCGCCCGCCTGGCGGCGGAGCGCGCGATCACGCTCGTGAAGGACTCGCTCGGCTTCGTGCCTTTCGGCCGCATGCCGCGTGGGTCGCGCATCGTCAGCGTGACGATCGCGCCGCGCACCGACCTGGGCGCAGGTGTCGCCTTCAACGCCGAGCTCACGCGGATTTTTCCGTCGCTGCGCTCGCTCTCCCTCACGACGGATCAGGTCTTCGACGCGACCGCCGCGGTGGCCGCGCCCGGGCGGAACGCAGCGTACCTCGCGAGTCCCCAGCCGCGGCTCGTGCCCGCGCTGGTCGAGAATGCGCTGCGTGGCGCGCAGGGCGCGGATCTCGTGATCGTCTCGTCGTATTTCGGGGCGAGCTCCTCGACCTCGCGACTCTCCGCGCCGGAAGGAATGTCGGATCTGCTCAATGGGCTCCAGAAGGCCGGCACGCGAGTCGTGCTCGCGTCGTTCAGCAATCCGTATCTCGCGCAGGATTTCCCGTCGATTCCCGCGTACCTCGTCGCGTGGGGGAGCTCGCCCATCGTGCAGCGCGCCGCCGCTCGCGCCTTGCTCGGGCTGGCGCCGGTCGGCGGTCAGCTTCCGATCACCATCCCATCAGTCGCGCCGTACGGCGCTGGTTTGCGACGCGACGCGTCGCCACCGACCGCTCTACCCGCCGGCTCCGCCACTCCGTAGCGCATGATCGCGCGCGCGATCGACACGAGTGGTCACGCTCGCCAGCCCGGTTCTTGCGCGAAACACATGCGTGCGCGTCCGTCACGCACGCATGTGTCAGACCGGTCACACCGTCCGTTGACGGCGTCACACGTCCACGGTATATCAGCCACACGCGCCGGCGATGAATTCTGGACGAGTTGCTACCAATTCCGATCGGCTGGCGAGAGCGCGCTATTGACATTAGTGACAATTTGTTACTAATTCGCGGCTTATGCGCGAGCGCCTTCCACCCCTGGTAAAGCCGGCGACCCGAAAGATCACGCTGGCAATCGACGTGGTGGTACTCTCGCCGCGCGCCGAGACCCTCGCCGTGTTGCTCGCGCGCAGCGCGCCCGGTTCACGGGAGCGGTGGTCCCTGCCGTGGGATGCGCCACTGCCGGGCGAGGCATTCGAGGATGCGGCGTCCCGGATCACCGAAGCGGCGCTCGGATCCGCCCCCGCGTTGCTCGAGCAGGTGGGCGCGTTTGCCGATGCGCGACGGCACCCCGGTGACGCCGACGTCTCGGTAGGCGTCGTAGCCCTGACCCCCCCGGCCGAGTTGTCCCCGCTCGCGAGTGCGGAATGGTTCTCACTGTCGGCGCTCCCACCTCTGGCACCACGACATCGCGCGATCGTCGATCGCGCCACGACCGTCGTGCGCCAGCGGGTGGATCAGTCGCCGCTCGCCTTCCGACTGCTGCCCCCGACGTTCACGCTGAGCGATCTGCAGGGGATCTACGAGCTCCTGCTCGGTCGTCGTCTTCACAAGGCGAGCTTCCGTCGCGCGCTGCAATCCAGTTATCTGGTCGAGCCCACCGACGAGTGGCGGAGCGAGGGCCGTGGGCGCCCCGCGCAGCTTTTCCGCTACGCCCCGCGCAAGCGGCGGGGTGCCCGGCGCGGGGTTCGGTTCGACCTGTTTACCGAGGGCTGACGGGCGAGCGATACCGTCGCGTTACCAGAGCTGGCGGCGCGCCGGGCTTGCTTCCTGGCACATTAGTCGCAATATGTTATTTAGGTCAAATGTGGAGCACCGATGCTCGACTATCTCGATAGCCTGTGCGCCGCGCTGCTGGCCCGGAACGGCACCGAGATCCGACGTCTCCTACGGCATCCTCTCGCCCGCGCGTTACCGCGGCGCGTGCGAGAGGAAGGCTATGCCATTGCGCGCGCAGGGCCGGAGAGCCTCCGCGCGCCCGTGCAGACGCTCCATTTCTACCATCAGACGCTGCATCTCCTCGGCGCGCGGCCGGCCAATCGGAGTGAGGCCGGACTGACGGGCGCTGAGCGCACCAGCGACGAGCGCCAGATCGAGATGCCGCTCCCCCTTCGCGCCGTCAGCGGCTGATCCGCCCTCAGTCGGCGCGAGGTCGCGTCGCCTGGAGCCGGAGAAGGCTCCGCGCCAACGCGGCATTGTCCTGCGCCAGTCGGAACAGCTCCGACATCAGCTCGTCCCGGTCGTCGCCCGCGAGCTCCGCGATCACCGGAGCGCGATGCCCATATCGCCGTCCCGGATCCACCCGCCGCTCCATCACGACCCGGCCCCGGTGCGGTCGCTTGCCTGGCTCGTCGTCGGCCGATGCGCGCACCGCGTCCAGCTCGACTTCGACGTAACCGCCGCCTGGCATGGGGCGCCGGTACAGCGAGTTGCCCGACTGACCCTCATGCGTGCCGTGCGCGGCGTCTTGATGCTGGTCCAGCATGTGCTCCTCCAACTCGACTGCGTCTCGTACGTTCGCGTCGCGGCGAGGGCGCCGCGGACACGTCCTGCAACGTCGCCAACGCGCGTGCGAGCACTCGTGCGCTCGGTCGCGTGGCGATCGCATCACCCCACAGATCTCCGGTGCGCGCCAGGCGCGCCGGCATGCTCTTCACCGTGAACGTCTCGATCCGCAGTCGACTGGTCAGCTCGCGCTCACGCAGCGGCGCCGACACCGTCGCGGCAGGCTTCGCCCGCACGCTGTACGGAGCCGCCATGCTCTTTCCGCGCGCATTCTGCAGCGCGTCGACGTAGATGCTCCCCTTCGGGCGCGCCTTGATCCCGCGCTCCAGCGTCGCACGTTCGGGAGCGGCCGCCACGACCGCTTCGGCGAGTCGAAGCGCCAGAGCGGCAGAGGTCTCGTAGCTCGTCCGAGGTGGAAGCGGGAGCACGATGTGAATTCCACTCGCCCCCGACGTCTTGAGCGCGACAGTGAGCCCGCATCCCTCCGCGATGCGCGTCACCTCGCGCGCCAGCGCGGCGACGTGCGAGAAGGGCACGTCGTCCCCTGGATCGAGATCGATCAGGCACCGGTCTGGAGCCTCGACATCAGTCACGCGCGAGAGCCAGGGATGCACCTCGATCGCGCCGAGCTGCACGGTGTAGAGCAGCGTCGGAAGGTCGCCGCCGATGATGCGCGGCTTCTCGCCGAGATCGGCGGTGTCCAACGCCTCGACGCGCACGACATCCGGCACGTGCTCCCCAGCGCTCTGCTGGAAGAACATCGGCCCCTCCACGCCGTCCGGATGCCGTTGCAGCACGAGCGCGCGCCCCTCGATCTCCGGCAGCAGCATCGGGGCGACCCGCGTGTAGTAGCGCATCAGGCCGCCCTTCGTGACGCCCACCTTCGGGAAGAACATCTTCCCCAGGCTCGTCACGCGAAGCGTCTCGCCGCGACTGAACGACAGCTCGCCTTCGCCCCCCTCACGCTCGATCGCGCGCAGTTGCGCCTCGACGTCCGCAAAGTCGACGGAGCGACTACGCGGCGTCATTCGCGATCTCGCCGGTGCCCCAGCGCTGCATGCTGACACTCTCGATCGTCACGTCGCGCGCCGACTTGTCATCACGCACGCCGAGGAAGATCGGCTGGCGCAGCCGGCCGTCGGCCGTCCACTCGGCGAACTTCACCTCGACGACGACCCGCGGCGCGACCCAGTGCGCAGGCTCGTTGGTTCGCGGCGTCTCCGAGAACGGCGAGGTGCGCCGTTCGATCTTCTCGAGGCGTGCGCGCATCGCGCGTAATCCCTCGCGATCGAATCCCCCGCCCATGTGCCCCACGTACCGGAGTCGATCCGCCGCGTCGTATGCTCCCAGCAGCAGCGCGCCGAGAAAGGGCCGCGTCTTCCGCGGCTCGGTGAATCCCCCCACCACGAACTCGGCCCGGAACTGCAGCTTCAATTTCAACCAAGCATCGGAGCGCGCACCGACCTGGTAACGTGCGTCCGAGCGCTTGGCGATGATCCCTTCCCATCCAGCGCGCCGCGCCCGGGCCAGCATCGTGGCGCCGCGCACACTCGTCTCGCCGAGGATGAGGGCCGTATCGCCATCGCTCGCAGCGGCAAAGAGCGCCTCGAGGCGCTCGCGCCGCTCGTGCCACGGCCGATTCATCAGCGAGGCGCGTCCCTCGCGCAGGAGATCGAACGCCACCAGCGTGGCCGGCGCCTCGACGGCCAGTCGCGTGATCTCTTCGGCGTTCTTCAGATGCATGCGAGCCTGCAACGGCTGAAATCCGGTCGTCGTCACCGCGTTACTCGTTGCTCTGCGCCGGCGTCGGCGCGCAACGACCTCTCCGTCCAGAACGACTGACGATCCTGCCCGCGAGGCGAGGGAACGCAGAGCGCCCACCACCTCCGGAAATTGCGCGTGCTTGTCCTTGCCATTCCGGGTCATCAGTCGCACCTGGCGCGACGATGCCTCTGCGATGACGCGCATGCCGTCGTACTTGGGCTCGTACGTCCACCCCGCTCCTCTGGGCAGAGCATGACCCAGCGTGGCGTACATCGGCTCGGTGAGCGCCGCGCGCATCTTCGACACGAGGCCATGAGCGGCAAGAGAAGTGCCCGGTCCCGGCCCGGTCGGGCGCCTTGCGCAGCCCTCTGCTCAGCTCGGCGCTCACGCACGAACGCCCGGGACATTGTCCCGGGCGTCGGCGGAGTTCGAGACGATTCAAGCCCGTCGAGCGGGCATCGAATCAGCCTGTCTTGGTCACATCGGCCGCTTGCGGCCCCTTCTGACCCTGGACGATCTCGAACTCGACTTTGTCCCCTTCCGCCAGCGACTTGAACCCATTCCCCTGAATGGCGCTGAAGTGCACGAAAACGTCAGGACCTCCTTCACGCGAGATGAAACCGAAACCCTTCGCGTCATTGAACCACTTCACCGTGCCGTTGATGCGAGCCATGTACCGTACCTCGTACCGAGCTATGGAGCCTGATCGCGCGCGCGAGGGGATGGGCCGGTCGCCGGCCGCCGCTCGTCCCACGTGATCCCTGTGATGCCCCGTCGCGCCAATGGTCGGCTCTCGGGGCGGGACGTTATCCGAGTAAGCGGGCAAGTTTTGTGCACACGTGGACTTGCCGCCGCGCACGACAGGTGTCAGAACGCGAAAACGGGGCCGAAGTCGGCCCCGTCTCGCGGTTAGACACTACTGTGATGACCTGCCTCGAAGGTTCTGTCCGTTTAGGCGGCGCCTGCGATGTAGCGTGCCACACGGCCGCATTCGCGACACTGCAGGGTGACCTGCGATCGCGGCGGAGGCGGAAAATCGTCAGGAGTTCGTTCGATTTGCCCAGAGCAGCTCGGACAGCTCAGGGGAGAGCCGTTCCGATCGTTGGCGATCAGGTGGAGCGCTTGCACTGGGTTATACGTAGCCGGGCGCGGCTTGCGCATTGGCCCTCCAGAATGTTGTCGAACTACCCGGAGATCGAGGCGCCGGGCCGCCCTGACTAATAGTAACCCTCTAAGTGCCTAAAGCACAGTGGGGCATCGTCTTGCGAACTGGATTGCGCGCTGTCCTCTCTGTCGGGCTCGGCATGCTGTGCGCCTGTGGACCGCGAGCACACGTTCCACCACGACCAGTGGTCGTGGTTGGTGCGCTTCCCGATTCGGACAGCCTTACCAGACTCGCGCATAGACTCGCGCCCCTTCTCTACCTCCAGCGCGACGAATGGTTCCCGCTCGACCGCGCCGTCGCGGTCGTCCACCCGACTCGGCCGATCATCGCCTACCACCTGCTCTGGCACGACGACGTGCACGGCTCGTGGATCCCTCACACTGTTCCGACCGATGAGGAGATCGTCTGGGTGGGTTACGACCCGAGTGGTGCACCGACCGACATCTGGACCTACTGGCACGGCAAGGTGCTGCACGCCGACTGGCGCGATCGGGGAACGCCGGCGATCGACGTGCAGTGGGGCAAACACGGTTCCCTGCCACGCGGCGTCATCGAGAGCGACCTCCCCCGCTTCCGGACGCTCAACGCTTTCTACGCCTTCCATCAGGTGGCTGTTGTGGACATCCTCCTCGGACGCCTCACCCGTCCCGGGCCGTCGGGATTCTTCCACTCCTACGGGCGGTACCGGGACTTCTCTCGTATCCTGCGCCTCACCGACTCGCTCGACGTCGTCGTCCGAAGCGCCGCGCCGAACGAGGCCCTGGCCGCGGTGTTCGGCAAACCGTACTCCAACAAGGTCCCCTGGCCCTGAGGGCGCCTGCCATTCAGCGGTTGCATGTCGTGATGGCGCGCGGCCGCTTCGTGGCTTTCGACGCCTTCGCCGCGAGCGACATCGATTTTGCCGCTGGCCGGTTGCCTCGCGATGCCCCATGTTGATGTTCGTCGGACACTGGACGAACAGCGCAGCAGCGCCAAACACGACGCTCGACTTTCGAGCGTGAATGCATTCGACGCATCGATTCGATCGCGTCACGTGCTCGCGACAACGCGACACGAGTGCATCGACGGACCTGTCTTGACCGCAGCATTGCAGGAGCAGCACTTGTGCAGCGAGATCGCCGGACACGACAGCGTGCCCGAATCTTGCGCAGAAGTTCACGACTCGCGTAGCACCGAGAGCCAACCAACCGGCAGAGGAGACGCAGCGATGGCAGCGAAGAAGAGAGGCGGCAGCAAGCGAAGCGCTGGCAAGAGTTCGGCGCGCCGCGGTGGCGCCAAGCGTGGCGCCAAGCGCGCGTCGGCGAAGAAGGGCGGCGCGAAGAAGGCCGCGAAGAAGGCCGCACGCGCTGCCGGCTTGCGCAGGGTAGCCAAGAAGCGCACGGTGAAAAAGGCCGCCGTCAAGAAGGCCGCGAGAAAGGCGGTGGTGAGAAAGGCCGTGGTGAAAAAGGCCGTGGCCAAGCGCAAGACCGCAAAGCGCAAATCATCGCCGCTGGCTCGGGTGAAGCGCGTCGCGACGGGCGTCGTCGAACAGGCGCAATCGGCGGTGACGCACGGCGTCGAAGTGGTGAAAGAGGCCGCCGAGAACATCGTGGAGCGCGTCTCGGGCTGACCCTCCCCCTCGCGCGCCACGTCGATCGGCGTCAGTCGATGTGGCGCGCGAGGAAGTCGGACACCAGCGACGCCACCGCGTCGCGGCAATAGTCCACCGTGATCACATGTCCGCACCCGGCGACCCATTGTCGCTCGGTGGGGCCACGGAGCGTCGCCGTCGCCTTCTCCGCGCGCGCGGCGGGGATCCGATTGTCTTCGCGAGAGTTCACGACCAGCGTCGGGACGGTGATCGACGACAGGGCTCGGCGCCCCGCTGCCGCCGTCGCACAGAGTGCGCGCAGCGCGGCCGGCGGGAATATGCCGTACGCGTAGCTGCCCTCGCGAGCGACCGGGTCGTGCACCGATTCGTCCCCTCCGCGCCCCGAGAGATATGGCACGGCGAGCGACCACGCCGGTGCCAGCCGCCCCACCAGCGTGACGGAGGGCGGCGGCGTGAGATACGGCGCAAGGAGAACGAGCACGCGCACCTCGGGACGTTCCGCCGTGAGCCGCGCGCCGAGCGCGCCGCCCATGGACAGTCCGACGATGCCGACCCACGAGTATTGCGCCAGGAGCGCATCGAGCTCCGCGCGGGCGGCACGCGCATAGTCGTCTGCCGTTGCAGCGGCAAAATCACGAAGACCGCGTCCGTGGCCGGGGAGAAGGGGCGCGCGTACGGTGAAGCCCTCGCTGTGCAGGCGGCCGCCGAGGTACCGCAGGGTCTGCGGCGTGTCGCCGCTACCATGCAGAAGGAGTAGCGCCCGCTCCCCTGGAGCCGAAAGCGTGAATCCCTCGGCCCCGGAAACGACGCCGTCGGAGGCCGGCGGTCGTAGCGCGGTATACGCACGCTCCGCGCGTCGTCCCGCGGCAAGTCGCGCCGCCCCGGCGACCGCCGCGGCCAGAATAATCAGAGACCAGATCATCGAGTGAGCGCCCTGTACACTCAGTAGCGTCGCATCGAAGGATCGACGTCGAGTGTCCAGCGATCGATGCCACCGACAAGGTTACACGCGCGATCGAACCCCTGCTCACGGAGCCACTCGACCGCTGCGGCACTGCGCAGTCCATGGTGGCAGTAGACCACGATCTCCTCTGAACGATCCAGGGTGTCGAGCACGTCGGGCAGGTTGTTCAATGGCACCAGCCGTGCCTCGGGCAATCGGGCAATTGCCCATTCGTGTGGCTCGCGCACATCCAGCAGCAGCGGTGCGTCGCCGCGCTCGAGGCGAGCCGCCAGCGCGGCCGGCGTGATCTCGTCGTCGGTGCCGCGCGCTGAAGATTCAGTGTCGAGCTGGCCCACGCCACAGAACGCCTCGTAGTCGATGAGCGCTGTGATCTCGCGTCGGCCGCAAGCGACGCAATCGGCATCCTTCTCCAGGCCGATGGTGCGGAACCGCATGCGAAGTACATCGACGAGCAGCAACTGTCCGGCGAGCGTCTCCCCGATGCCTGTGATCAGTTTGATCGTCTCCGCGGCCTGGATGACGCCGATCAGGCCGGGTACCACCCCCAGCACTCCGCTATCGGCGCAGTTCTGCACCAGCGCAGGTGGCGGCGGCTCGCGGAACAGACAGCGGTAGCAGGGGCCGTCGCCTGAGGAGAAGACTGACGCCTGCCCTTCGAATCTGAGCACGCTTCCGTAGACGTTCGGCTTCCCGAGCAGCACGCAGGCGTCGTTGACGAGGTAGCGCGTCGCGAAGTTGTCGCTTCCATCGACGATCACATCGTAGCCGGCGAGGAGCTCCATGGCGTTGCTGCTCGTGAGTCGCGTGTGATACGTCGCGACGTCGACGTGCGGATTGAGGGCGCGAACGCGCTCCTCGGCCGACGCGACCTTGGCTCGGGCGACGTCGCGGGTGGTGTGGATTATCTGCCGCTGCAGGTTGCTCAATTCCACCGAGTCGGCGTCGACGATGCCAAGATGCCCGATGCCCGCCGCGGCCAGATAGAGCGCGGCGGGCGCGCCAAGGCCACCCGCACCGACGAGCAGTACGCGAGCAGTCTTGAGACGTCGCTGCCCCGCTTCCCCCACTTCGGGGAGAATCAGATGGCGGTGATAGCGATGCCACTCGTCGGATGTGAGCGGCGGGGCGAGGGGGCTGGAAATTGGCATTCGGTCTCGCGGGCGTCGGCGAGAGTATAAGCCCGCGAGTCGGCGCTCGGTTCGATCGGCGAACCGGTCCTATTGCAGCGGCGCGGTCTGCGAAACCTCGCCCAACGACGGGACGAGGAGGAGATCGTCGCCGGTTCGGTCCAGCCTGTCGAAGAGACGCTGGGACGGCGTCACGAACAGCGTGCTCCCCGACCGCTCGACGAGTCCCTCACCGGTCAGTCGACCAAGGACGAGCGAGACGGACTCGCGTGTTGCGCCCACGAGCTCGCAGAGGAGGCGATAGCGCGAGCTGCACAACTCGATGCGACCGTCCTCGGTGAGGAAGCTCTCGTGCGTGGCCAACCGGCGGAGTGCCGCAACCAGCCGTTGCTCGACCGAGAGCGTCGTGAGCTCGCGCAACTTCTCCAGGAGCGCAGTACGCTCCGCCATGATCTGACCGATGACCGTGAGTGCGCGGTTTGGCTGTTCGCGGACGAAGGCGCGCAGATTGGCGGAGCTGAGAAAGAGCGTTTCCGTCTCCTCGTCGGCCCGCGCGTCGGTTGCGTATTGCCCGTGCTGCGAGAGGCCCTCGGCACCGAACGTCTCACCCGGGGTGGCCACCCACGGGACGAAGCCGCGGCCGGCGCGGACCCGGCTGCGGAGGACGACACGCCCGCGCGTGACGATGAACACCCCGTCCGCGCTCGTGCCTCGCTCATAGATCTGAAAGCCTGCGGGCCACGACGCACGTGCGGCGTAGCCCTGCAGTGCGATGCGCTCGCTTTCGGACAGGCGCGCGATAGCCATGCCTGTGCCTTCGTCTCGGGTCACCAACTTAGCCTCCCCTCACGTTCTGGCTTTCGCGGCGACGCAATTGGCAGGCCGGAGGGCTGGCGCGAGCTCAACCGCAACCGCTTTGTAGCAGAAACATCTGACGAAATGGAAGACGTTCGGCGCGAGCGTGCGAGGGCACGGTGGGCCCGCGTCAACGCGCGCGTGGCGTCATCGAACCGGCGTGCGAGATCCGACAGCTCTTCTGCCACGAGACGCTCGTCCCCAGCGCGGATCGCCTCGTTGACCGATGGGAACGTCATGTTCGCGTATCCGTTGTTCTCGTCAGCGACGTAGATAAGGTTGCGATACCATGGCCGACTGCGCAAACCAGCCGGCCGCGTCAGTGCGCGCTCCACGTCGCGCAGGGCGGCGTTCGTCTCGTCGAAGCGCGCGCCCGGAAGGCTGGTCGCGAGCGTCGAGTCGCGGGTCGCGGCGAAGCTCGTTGCCTCCCGTTCCATGCGTCCGATGGCACTGCGCAGCTCGAGCGTCGGCCCACCCCACCCTTTCAGCGACAGAGTCCGTTCGATCGGCGTGATGTAACGCTGCATCGTGCGCGCGAACTCCACGTAGTCGTACGGCAGCACGTCGGCGTTCGCGAGGCGTAACACCATGGCGGCGGCGATTCGAGCCGCTGTCGCATGATACGCGAAGTCGGGATCCCCGAATCGCGCCATCCACGCGAAGTCGTCGTACTGCGAGTGGTAGCTGCCGGACTCGCCGCCGAAGCCCCAATCCGCGATCGGGATGCCCAGGTGATTGTAGAAGCCGGCGAAGTCGGAGCCCCCGCCCGGGTCCGTCATTGGGGGTGAGGTGGTGTCAACGACACCGACGGCGCGCTGCCACTCCGCGAACACGCTCCCTCTGCCATTCGGATCGGGGACCAGGCGCGCGACATCGCGAACGACCGCGCGCAACGACGGCGATCCTCCAGCGCCGAATCGCGCGCCCTCCACCGCCACGTCCTGGTTCAGATACGCAACCGCGCCGCGCGCGAGTCGCAGCGAATCATCCTCGACGTACTCCGTGGATCCAATGAGTCCCCACTCCTCGGCGTCCCATGTCGCGAAGACGATGGTCCGCTTTGGCCGATGACCGGCACGCACGGCCTCCATGACGGCGCGCGCCGCCTCGAGCACGCTCACGGTACCGCTCACGTTGTCGGCGGCGCCCGGCCCCCACGCGTCACGGTGACCGCCGATGATCACAAGCTCGTCCGGCCGCTCGCTGCCACGAATCACGCCGAAGGTGTCGTAGATCGGCTTCGTTCCATTGCTCGCACGATCATCCGTGACCTGGATCCGTGCACGGACCGGCCCGGGCCCGAGGTGGTAGCGAAACGGCAGCCCTCCCTGCCACGCGCTCGGGATCTCGCGCCCCCGCAAGCCGGCGAGCAGCTCGCCTGCATTCGCATAGGAGATCGGCACGACGGGGATGTGGGGAATGTCCATCTGAGCGGGCTCGAGACGCCGCGAGGAGCGCGTACTCGGGTAGCCGGGCGTCGCCGGATCGCCGGCGCCGTTCATCACGCTCCCGCGTTGGACGCCGTTCCAGTTCCGCATCGGGCCTTCGGGGTAGATGTCCCCTCGCACGAAGCCGTCACTCTGTGGATCGCTGTAGATCAGCAGCCCTATCGCGCCGTTCCGTTCCGCCTCACGGGCCTTGATGCCGCGAAACGAGCGGCCGTACCGCGCCACGGCGATGCGTCCGCGAACCGAGACGCCGAGCGAATCGAGGCGAGCGTAGTCCTCGATCAATCCGTAGTTCACGAACACGACGTCGCCCGTCACGTCGCCGGTACCGCTGTACCCGTTCACCGTGAGGAATTGGCGCGCGGCGGAGGTCGAGTCCCCCGCCACGGGCGGCTCCTCGAGCGACAGCTCCTTCTCCGTCGGTGCCGTCCGCCACACACGAACGCTCGTCGGATACGGCATGAAGGCGTCGTACGTGCGCACTTCCGTCTCGAGCCCGATCGCGCGCATCTGCGCGATCACGTAGTCGCGCGTGCGTTCCTGCGCGGGTGAGCCCGCAACGTGCGTCTCTTTCGAGAGCTCCCGTGAGTGGGTACGGGCGGTGCTCGGGTTGGGCCTTGCGATGGCGTCGGCTTCCAGCGCTCGCTGCCGCGCGGCGCCGGCGACGGTGAAGCCCGGCATCGGCGGTGGCGTGCGCTCCTGAGCGCGCACGGGGCCGGCAAACGCCAACGCGAGGAGGAAAATCTGAGTGAGACGGCTGGAGAGAGATCGCATGCGTGCCGTGAAGATGGTCAGTCGAGCTCCGACATGGCTCGTCGGATCGCTATACGCAGCTGCGACTCGCGCTCCGACGCACTGCCGACACTCGGAGTGAGGGCGCCGAACAGACGCAGCATCTCGCCCTCCACGAACGGTCCCCGGTCGCGAACCCCGAGTGCGTCGAGCGAGCGCTCCGCGAGGACGCGCAGCTCGTCACGTGTCTTGGGGTCGAGCGCGGCCAGCGTCGGCGCCGCCGCGGGGGCAGGCGCCGCCTCCCGTTCGGGTCGGCTCTTCGCAGCATCGACCATGGCGCTGATCGGCGCGACCGTGACGACGAACGAACCTGGCGTGTGCTCGGCAAATGCTTCGACCACGCCTTTCCGCCGAAGCTCGTGGAAGACGCGGATCGCCGCTTCCCGGACCACTGCGACGCCGGTCTCACTGTTGTTCCCGCGGCCCGTGATGATCAGGAGCTCTTCCGATTTCTGAACCTGATGCTGGCGGAGCCACGCCTCCAGGCGCCGAGCGGCTTCGGCGCCCGTCGGAAGCGACTCCCGCAGATTCAGCGTGCGGGCCGCGCCGAATCGAACTTCATCGAACGCGCGCTGGAGCCCGGCCAGCCCGTGAATCCGGCGCGACTCCGCCATCGCGACGTCAGTGGTTCGTTCTGCCGACGAGCGCCCGCTCGAGCACGCGTCCATCCAGTCGCTCGATCGGCGTCACGCCGAGGATCCGCGCGAGCGTCGGCGCGGCATCGGCGACGAGCGCCCGCTCGGCATAGCGCCCCGGGCGAATGCCCGGTCCGTAGAAGATCACCGGGACATGCGCGTCGTCGTCGTAGGGCGTTCCGTGCTCGGCGATCGATGCGCCTGCCGGGTAGGCGCCCTGCACCGGCGTCACGACCAGCTCGATCGGTAGATCTGGCGGGAGCATGTGCAGCCAGCGCCGGCTCACAGCGTCGTTCACCGTATCACGTCGTGCGAGATCGCGGACGCGGTCCACGCGCGCGATACCGGGCTGACGGCGAAGCGCGTCGGCAAACCGCGCGAGCACCGGATCGGGATCGACATGAGCGAGCGCGAACGCCTCGCGGTCGACGAGCACGAGCGCCCCGTCGAACTCGACCGCCGACGTGTCGACGCCCGAGCGTGCGAGCGTCGCCTGGAGCTCGGCGAATGGCTTCGCGACGTCGTAGCGCGGCGGCGGCGCCCGATGCGCGCGCTGCGCAACCAGCTCGGGGAACGACGTCACACCATGGTCCGCGGTGAGGGCGAAGACGATCGTCGACGAATCGCGCAGCTTGTACAGCGAATCGATGAACGCCCCGAGCGCGCGGTCCAGCCGGAGGATGTTGTCGTGCTGCTCGCGCGAATCGGGACCGAAGCGATGGCCGACGTAGTCCGTCGCCGACAGCGAGATGGCGAGGATGTCCGGCTGTGGGCCACGCCCGAGGTCGAGCGCCTGGAGTCCTTCGAGCGCCGCGTCGAGTGTGAGCTGGTCCATCATCGGCGTTCCCGGGAACGCACCCGCCACGCGCGCCGTGTCACTTGGCATCACATGCGGGAAGGTGAAGTCGCGGCCGGCCGACTCCTGCGGCACGCTGTCCGGCTCCGCGTACTCACGTGCGGGGAGCAGGAGTGTCCACGCTTCTCCTGCGAACCGCTGTGGCACTCTCCGAGCGTTCACGCGGCGGATCCAATCGGGGAGCGTATCCCCGTAGTAGCGACTGGTGGTGAACTGTCCGCTCGACGTCGCATACCAGAACACGTTCTGCTTCGCGCGCCCGAGCGGAAGGATCGCTCCCCGGTCCTTGCGCGAGATGGACAGCGCGCGCGAACGCGGATCCTTGACGCGAAGCCAGTCGAACAGGACGGAGCCGCGAAATCGGAATGGCGAGGCGCCCGGATCGCGCGACGTGAGTAGTGGCGCCTGCGGATCTTCCACCCCGGCGGCGTTCCGCACGATTCCCGTCGATCTCGGAAAACGCCCGGACATCGTCACCGAATGTCCCGGCGCGGTCTCCGTGATGGCGTGATCCTGGAAGGCGTTCGTGAAGAAGGCACCCTGGCGCGACAGCCGAGCGAGTCCTCCCGTGAGTTGTCGCGCCCAACGATCGAAGTAGTCGGGGCGCATCTGATCGACCGTGATGAAGACTACGAGCTGTGGTCGAGCAGCAGCGCGTGGAGGCACCGGCGCTGCCGCCGCATCACGAAAGAGCGCACCGGCGATCACGCAGGCGAGAACGGGAGCGACTCGCAGGAGCCGGCGCTGAGGCATCGATTGTTTCCTGTCGGTAGTGCGCGAGGCAGAGAACCCTTCCCTGCTCCGGCAGCGGTGGTGCGAAATCTAAGCGGCGTGCGCGGGCCTGATCGACCCGACGACCACGCCCCCGGCGCGATCGATCTGCTCGACGGGCGGGGCCGGAGCCTCGTCCTCGATCAGCAGGTTGCGCGCAAAACAGATCTCGTTGCAGGCGAAGCGGCGCGTGCACGCGAGACAATCGCGGCGGATCTTCTCCGGATACCGCGCGCGGTCGACGCGCTCGTAGCCGATGGCGGAGAAGAAGTCAGGCTGCAGCGTGAGCGCGAATACGTCGTAGATGCCGCGCATGCGCGCGAGGTCCTCGACGCGCCGCACGATCGCGCGTCCGAGTCCCTGTCCATGCGCTTCGCGGGAGACCGCAATCGCGGCGATCTCGGCCACACTCGGCGAATACTCCTTGAGCGCGCCGCAGGCGAGGATCTCGCCGGCCGGCCCCTGCGCGACGATGTAATCGTCGATGGCCAGCGAGATCATCTCCGGCGTGCGCAGCAGCATCTGCCCTTCTGCGGCGAACGTGTTGTTCAGCCGCGAGATCGCCACCGCGTCCTGCGGACGTGCCCGACGCACGAACACGTCAGGGGCCATCAAAGAACCTCTTCGAGGATCTGCAGCCCGCGGGCGAGCTCCTCCTTGGTGGCGACGAGCGGCGGCAGCAACCGCACGGTGTATTCGCCGGCCGTGAGGACCAGCAGGCCGTTCGCCTGCGCTTCGCTCACGACGTGCGACGCGGTCCCCATGACGTCGAGCCCCCAGATGAAGCCCGCGCCACGCACCTGCCGGATGCGGCTCGTGCGATGTGCGATCTCGCCGAGCTCGTGTCCGAACCAGGCCCCGGTCTCGCGCACGTGCGCGAGCAGCGCTGGATCCGACAGGCGGTCGAGCACGTGCAGCGCGACGGACGCCACGAAGGGGCCGCCACCGAACGTGGTCCCGTGGTCACCGTACTGCATGGCGCTCGCGATCGATTCCGTCATCAGCACGGCGCCCATCGGCAGCCCGCCGGCCAGCGGTTTGGCGAGCGTGACCATGTCCGGCACGACACCGATCTGTTCGTAGGCGAACAGCGATCCGGTGCGACCGAGCCCGCACTGAATCTCGTCGAAGATGAGGGCGATGTTGCGCGACGCCGTGACGGCGCGCAGCTCGCGCAGGAAACCGTGGTCGAGGACTCGGACACCGCCCTCACCCTGAATCGGCTCGACGATCACGGCCGCGACCGTATCCGCGTTGAGCGCCGCATCCAGCTCCTTCAGGTCGCGCTCGAAGATCGAGATGCCTGGCGCGAGAGGACGGAACGGCAGTCGGTAGTTGGGACGGTCGGTGGCCGCCAGCGTCCCGAACAGTCGGCCGTGAAAGGCGCCGCGCAGCGCGACGATCTCGTGCTTCGCCTCGCCCTGCGTGCGCGCCCAGCGACGCGCAATCTTGAAGGCGCCTTCGTTGGCCTCTGCGCCGGAGTTGCAGAAGAACACCTTGTCCGCGAACGAGCGCGCGACGAGTGCCGCGGCAAGGCGCTCGCCGGGCGCGGTGTGGTAGAGATTGGACGTGTGGATCAATCCCTCGGCGGCGGCGTGCAGCGCCCCCTTGAGCCCCGCGTCGTCGTAGCCGAGCGAGTTCACGGCGATGCCGCTGCCGAAATCCAGGTACGCCTTTCCTTCCGCATCGTAGAGGTACACGCCGCTGCCACGCACGAGCTCCACCGGCGCGCGCTTGTACGTCCCGAGGATCGCGCTTTCCAGCGGTGCCGGAGTCTGAGCCGCGGACACGGTGCCCTGCGCGGAACTCTCGGTCGTCGGCTTCATGGTCGATGCGGTCATGCGCACATGCTCCCCTCTCGGGTCAGTACCGTGCCGCGCGTCGCATCAGCGATCGCGGCGATGTCAGAGATGCGAACGCGTTGCACCCCGCCGTCCAGCGCGGACAGCGCGGCTTGAAGCTTGGCAGCCATTCCTCCCCGGGCGGTCCCGTCTTCGATCAGTCGCTGGGCATCCTCGGGGCCGAGGGACACGACCGGCTGCTCCTCGAGGAGGACGCCAGCGACGTCGGACACAAGCAACAGCTCCTCCGCCTCGAGCGCCGCGGCGATCGCCGCCGCCGCGTCGTCGCCGTTGACGTTCAGCGTAGCACCGAACGCGCGATCGGTCGAGCGACTCACCGGCGAGATGACTGGCAGCAATCCCGCGATCAGGAGCTGACGCAACAGCTCGGCGTTGACTCCCGAGGGCGTGCCGACGTGGCCGTAGCGCTCCGGATCGAGCGGATCCGCCGTGAGCAGACTGCCATCCTCTCCGGACAGGCCGATCGCCGCGATGCCGGCGTCGGTGAGCGACGAGACGAGCCGCTTGTTCGCCGAGCCGGAGAGCGCCATCCGGATGATCTCGAGATCCAATGCGCTCGTGACGCGACGCCCGCCCGCGAAGCGCGCTTCCACTCCGTAGAGACGCTGCAGTGTGCTGACTTCATCGCCGCCGCCATGCACCACGACGAGCGACCCGGGGGCCGCACGATGGGCGGCCGCGAGCGCCGTCGGCAGCGCAGCGTCGAGCTGGGGACGCCCGCCGATCTTGATCACGCGCGTCATGCGGGCAATCCGAGCGTCTCGTCCAGCCCGAGCATCAGGTTGGCGTTCTGCAGTGCCTGCCCGGCGGCGCCTTTGACGAGGTTATCGATGGCGGAGGTGACGAGCAGCGTGGGTGTGCGCGTCCCGGCGATCATCGTGGCGGTCAGCCGCACGACGTTGCGCCGCACCACCTCGTGCAGCGTCGGTTGCTGGTCAGCTACTTCGATGAACGGCTCGTCGGCGTAGGTCTCGCGGTAGATCGCGAGCGGATCGTCGAGGGAAGCCGTGAGCGGGATCGTGATCGTCGAGAGAATGCCGCGCGCGACAGGCAGGAGGTGCGGCGTGAACACCAGATCTGCGTTCGCGCCGATGGTGCCGAGCGTCGCCGTCATCTCCTTGAGATGCCGGTGCGTGTTGCCGACGCCATACGCGCGGTAGTCGCCCGAGATCTCGGCGAACAGATACTCGCGCTTCGGCGTGTTGCCCGCCCCGCTCACCCCGCTGGCCGAGTTCGCGATCACCGTGGCGCCTGGCGCGACGACTCCGGCGCGGACGAGTGGCGCGAGGGCCAGCAGGATCGACGTGGGATAACACCCAGGGTTGGCCACGACGTCCGCGGTGCGGATCTGCTCGCGCAGTAATGCACCGTCCTGACCGGCGCGGAGCTCCGGCATTCCGTAGACGGCGTCGCCACCGCCATGCCCTGGCCGGAGATCGCTGGAAAGATCTACGACGCGCGCGCCGGCATCGCGGGCGCGCGTGACCCACGGCAGCGAGGCGCCATGCGGCAGCGCGCAGAACACGACCGCGGCGCCGTCGAGGGCGACGTCGTCCGGTCCCTGAAAGGTGACCGTGCCTCCACCGACACGGATGGTCTTCCCGCGCTGTTCGTTCGCCGTCGCGAAGGCGAGCGAGAGCCGAGGATGCGATGCGACGAGAGCGCAAAGCTCGCGGCCGGCGTATCCGCTGGCCCCGAGGACGCCCACCGGGATCTTATTCACGTTATAATGCATAATCATGCATGATTCTGCGGTCAATGGTCTTTCCAGACGCTACTGTGAATGATAGACTGCGCGAGCCTCAAGGAGGAGCGATGACCAGAAAGCACGAGCGGCAGGCCGCGATCCTCGAGCTCGTGGTGAGTCACGTCGTGGGCAGCCAGGAGGAGCTGCGTCAGCTGCTCCTAGCGCGGGGAATGGATGTCACCCAAGCGACACTGTCGCGCGACTTGCGCGACCTCCACCTCGCTCGGGTGTCCGAGGCGGGCGGAGCGCGGTACGTGCTGCCGGAGTCGCTCGCGACGGATGATGGCAAGCCATTGCTCGCCAACCTCTTGCCCCAGCTCTTCGCGCGCGTGGACGGCGTCGGAGAGCTCATCGTCCTTCATACGGTAGCGAGCGGCGCCCAGCCCATCGCCGAGGCGATTGACCAGGAAGAGTTCGCCGAGGTCCTCGGCACCATTGCCGGCGACGACACCATCCTGATCGTGACCCGCTCCGTCGCGGCCCGCCTCGCCCTGACCGAGCACCTCCGCACGCTCGCCGGCGACCGCTGAGATCTGGGCCCAATCAGCCCCGTCGCGCCGAGGGAACTCTCTGTCTTGACGGGGGTTCTCTCGCTGTGTAAATATGCATGAAGTCTGCATAATTTCTTACTCAGGAGCTGCCATGCCGCGCACCATCGTCCTTGCGTATTCCGGGGGGCTCGACACCTCGATCATCGTTCCCTGGCTTCGCGAGAACTACGACGCACGCGTGATCTGCGTCGCCGCCGACATCGGTCAGGGGGCCGGCGAGCTGCGTGGCGTGCGGGAGAAGGCGCTCGCCTCCGGCGCTGAGGAATGCTACATCGAGGATCTGCGCGAGGAGTTCGTCCGCGACTTCATCTTCCCGACGCTCCGCGCAGGGGCCGTCTACAACCGCAAGTATCTCCTCGGCACGGCCATGGCGCGCCCGCTGATCGCCAAGCGTCAGGTCGAGGTCGCGCGCCGTGTCAACGCGGATGCGCTCGCGCACGGCTGCACCGGAAAGGGGAACGATCAGGTGCGCTTCGAGATGACCTTCGCCACCCTCGCCCCGGATCTCCCGGTCATCGCGCCCTGGCGCGAGTGGACGATCCGCAGCCGCGAGGACGCGATCGACTACGCCAACTCGCGTGGCATTCCGATCGCCGCGACCAAGGAGAAGATCTATTCGCGCGATGCCAACCTGTGGCACCTCTCGCACGAGGGCGGCAACCTCGAGGATCCGAACTCGGCGCCCAAGCCGGACATGTTCATGCTCACGAGCGAGCCGTCGGATGCCCCCGATCAGCCCGAGGACGTCGTCATCGGCTTCGAGCGTGGCACGCCGGTGAACGTCAACGGCAGGACGCTCGGTCCCGTCGAGATCGTCGCGGCGCTCAATGCGATCGGTGGCCGGCACGGCGTCGGACGAATCGATCTCGTCGAGGATCGCATGGTCGGCATGAAGTCGCGCGGCGTCTACGAGACCCCGGGCGGCACGCTGCTCTACACGGCACACTCGGAGCTCGAGCAGCTCGTGCTCGACCGTCGCACGCTGTCGGCGAAGGATCTCATCGCGCCGCGCTACGCCGATCTCGTCTACGAGGGCCGGTGGTGGACCACCGAGCGTGAGGCGTACGACGCGTTCGTGAACGCCACCCAGGAGCGCCTGACGGGGACCGTCACGCTGCGGCTCTACAAGGGCTCGGTGAGCGTGGTCGGACGGCAGAGCGAGCAGGCACTGTACGACGAGCGCTTCGTCACCTTCGGCGAGGACGACGTCTACCAGCAGAGCGACGCGGCGGGCTTCATTCGCCTGTTCGCGCTGCCGGCACGAGTGCGTGCCATCAAGGATCAGGAGCTCGCGGCAGCGCACTCGGTCGGCAGCGACGAGCCGTCGCTTCCCAGTGCGCCGTCCGTTCCGTCCCCCGTGCTCGCCGGCGTCTGAGCCGCGACGCGGAGACGGAGCGCAGCATGAATATCGACGTGGGGGCGCCGCCGGCGCCCCAGACTCAGCCCCGTACGCACAAGCTATGGGGCGGCCGGTTCGGCGCGGGCCCGACGCCGGAGTTCGACGCACTCAACAACTCCATTGGCGTCGATTTCCGCCTCTGGCCCTACGATATCCGCCTCTCCAAGGCGTGGGCCGTCGCCCTCTGGGGCGCAACCGTGCTCACGCTCGAGGAGAGCAAGGCGATCGAGAGAGGCCTCGACGCCGTAGCAGTACGACTGGAGGGTGGCGAGCAGCCGCAGCCGTCGGACGAGGACGTGCACACGTTGATCGATCGGTTGCTTCACGAGGAGATTGGTGACGTCGCCTCGAAGCTGCACACCGGCCGCAGTCGCAACGATCAGGTGTCGACGGCGGCGAGGCTGTGGACGATCGACGTGTGCCAGCATCTCGACAGCGCCCTTCGCGGGCTGCAGCGCACGATGGTGGAACAGGCTTCAAAGCTGGAGACGGCGCTCATGCCGTCGTACACCCACCTGCAGCGCGCCATTCCCGTCTCCGCGACGCACTGGCTGCTCTCGCACTTCTGGCCGCTCGAGCGCGATCGCGCGCGACTCCGCGCCGCCCATCGCTCCGCGGCGGTCCTGCCTCTGGGCTCCGGCGCGGTGGCGGGCTGCGCGTATCCGATCTCGCGCATCCTCATTCAGGGCACGCTCGGCTTCGATGCACTCTCGCCGAACTCCATCGACGCGGTGAGCGATCGCGATTTCATCGCGGAGGTCCTGTTCGCCGCGACGATGATCGGCACCCATCTGTCGCGCCTGGCCGAGGACCTCATCATCTACGGCTCCAGCGAGTTCGGCTTCGTGCAGTTCGGCGAGGGCTACACCTCGGGCTCGAGCATGATGCCTCAGAAGCGGAACCCGGACGCGTTGGAGCTGGCCCGCGGTTCGGCCGCACGCATGCTCGGCAACCTCACGACGCTGCTCGCCACCCTCAAGGGGCTGCCCTCGAGCTACAACAAGGACCTGCAGGACGACAAGCGCGTGCTCTTCGACGCGACCGACACGCTGCTTCTCGTTCTGCCCGCGGTGTCGGGCGCGCTCGCCGAGTGCACCTTCCGCCCGGACCGCATGCGCGCGGCGCTCTCGAGCAGCATGATGGCTACCGATCTCGCCGACTATCTCGTGCGAAAGGGCGCCACCTTCCGCGAGGCGCATGGGGCAGTCGGCCGTCTGGTCCGGGAGAGTGAGTCGACTGGGCAGGAGATGCAGGCGCTTCCGTTCTCGTCCTTCGCCGCGGCGCATCCGCATTTCTCGGAGGACGTGTACGAAGCCCTGAGCGCCGAACGGTCGGTCATCCACCGAGAGGTCGAGGGTGGTACCGGTCCTGCGGCGGTGCGTGCGCAGCTCGAGGCCGCTCAGGCGGCGCTCGCCCCGCCACCGACACCTCGGTCCACGAACACCGTCCCCTGAGACTGGACGTTCCCTAGCGCGCCGGCCGGGGCGGCTCCGCATCGACATCGCGCGTGCGGGCCGCCTCGGCGGAGTGCGTCGGCACGTCGGGATTGTTTTCGTTCGCCGATGACGGCGCTGGTGCTGGTTTGACCGCAGGCGTGTCCTGGACGACGAACGGTCCTTCGACGGGCATCTCTGCGACCGCCGGCCCCAGCTCGCAGAACACCAGGGGCATGCGCGGATCCTGTGCGGCATAGCCAGGACGTGCACCAGCGAAGGGCGCGTCGAGCACCTGGAGCGCGCTGACCTCGTGCAGCAGATAGTTCCGCCAGCCGCCCGCAGGATCCGAGCGGCTGTAGCCCGCGCGAAGCCATCCGCTCAGCATCTCGTGACCAGCGCTGTTCACGCCGAAGCGATGTGGTTCGACGACGCGGATCAGGTCGCCGTACTCGAACATCACCAAGGATCGGCGCTGAATCGCGCCGCAGAGCTGCTCCCGTAGCTCGGCCGCCCCCATCGGTGCTCCTCGAAGGTCTCTCGGAGGATTCGGAGCGAGAAACGGACCGTCCCGCGCCTCCCGGATGATCTGGACGGTCGATCGCGCGGGCGTGTGGTTCGCTTCGGACCTGTTCAGTGCTGCGCGAAGACGCGGGTCGAGTTCCCGGTGCCGAATGCGACGACGTCGTATCGATCGCGACGATTGCCCATCTCCATGCCGGGCGACCCCGTCGGCATACCGGGCACGGCGAGTCCCAGCGTTCCGGCAGGTCGCGCGGCCAGCAGCTTCTTCACGTCGGCGGCGGGCACGTGACCTTCGATTAGGTACTTGCCCGCGACGGCGGTATGACACGAGCGCAGCGCAGTCGGTACGCCGAGTCCGTCCTTCAGCGCGTCCATGTCGGAGCGATCGTGTACTTCGGGCGCGAATCCGTTGGCCTGCAGATGCGCCACCCACTTGGTGCAGCAGCCGCAGGAGGGATCCTTGTACACCGTGATGGCGAGCGGTTTCGGCTCGGCGGCGCTCACAGTGGGACGTAGCGCCAGCAGCACTGCCCCGCCCAACGTGGTCGTCGCGGCGCGCGCGATCCACGCGCGCCGCGTCATCTGCGTGTCGTCCATGGTCGAGCGTCCTGTGTGCGACATGAAAATGGTGAAGCGGTGCGACTCGTACCCCCGGAAGTTAGTCCGGTTCGCTGACGGCGTCGATTCTCATGACCGGCGTGGGACGGCCGCGGCGCCCGTTCTTCTTACGGGAGTACAGCTCGGCGTCCGCGCGCTCCAGCGCATCGCGCAACGCCAGCATCGGATCGAGCGTGCTGGTACCAACGGTCGCGCTGACGCTGTACGGCAGGTCGGGTTGTGCCTGAACTGCGATCGCGCCGGCGAGTCGGGCGTCGATCTGTCGCGCGGCGGCGTGATCTCCATCGGTCAGCAGCGCCACGAACTCGTCGCCACTCCAGCGCGCGACGATGTCGGCCTCACGCAGGATGCTCTTGAATGCCGAGGCCACGAGCTTGAGCGCAGCGTCGCCCGAAGCATGACCGTGCAGGTCGTTGATTTCCTTGAGATCGTCGAGATCCGCGAACACGAGCACGGGGACACGTCCATGGCGGCGCGCGCGCGCGAGCTCCTGTTCGGCGAAGAGCGTGAATCCACGCCGATTGTGCAGACCGGTCAGCTCGTCGATCAGCGCGAGCGCGTGCAGGTCGCGCTCGTAGCGAAGCTGCGCGCTGATGTCACGTGCGAGCACGACGACCGCGGGTCGATCGTGATAGACGCACGGACTCGAGACGATCTCGACGTCCAGCGTCCCTCCGCCCGCAGTCTGCAAGCGGCCGCGGACACGGGGCGCGCGTCCGCCCGCGTCGTCGGTTGCCTGTCCTGCCAGTGCGACGCGCGTATCCTCGTCCGCGAAGTCGTCGATGGGTCGGCCTACGAGGTCTTCCTCGCTCGCGAGACCCAGCATCTCCGCCGCCGCGGGATTGGTGAAGAGGATCTTGCCATTGGCGTGAACCAGGACGGCCTCCGGCGACAGCGCCAGCAACTGCCGATAACGCGCATCGGTCTCGCGCAGTGTGCGGAGATGTCGACGTGAGTTGAGGCGGACGAGTACGAGGACGGCGAGTGCAGCAGCGCCGCCGCCAATGAGCGACCAGAGCAACCAGGCGGGCCACTCCGGCTCCGACGACATGATGACGACGTCGTCCATCGTGCGCGGCACGAGCTGCCATACGACAGGCTCGTCGGCATTGTCCCGATACGATGTGACGATGCCGGCGATCGTGAGGCTGTCGTGCGCCTGGATCGATGTGAGATCGACTTGCGCACCATGGTTTGCTGGCACCCACACCGTCACTGTGCCCGCGGCAGCATTCTGCCGGTCGGCCAGGCGAATCCAGCGTCCGCCCTCGCTGTGCCCCGATGCGGTGACTCGCCCGCTCACGCGTACGAGCTCTCCGGGATGCTGCGCCATCGTCCTGGCGTCGATTGCCAGATCGCGTGGAGCCGTCGGCCGCCGCGGACCTGGAATGATGCTCAGGCGCGTCGCCAGTAGCTCGCGATCCCCGCGATATCGCCTGATCATGCCGGTGGCCATCACGCTGTCGCCCTCCCGCACGGGCAGCTTCAGCGTGCGCGAGAAGATTCGGATTCCACCGCTGGCGTCCTGCAGCGCGATCTCGAACCCCTTCGATTGCAACTGCCCCGCTCCGACTGTGGCGCGTCCGGCGACTGTCACCAGCGTGTTCGTTCCTTCGGTCGCGAGCGCTGCAGCGATTGGACGAATCGGCGCGCGCGCTTCCTGCGCGCCACACAGGGTCGTCGCGCCGAGCGTCGCGGACACCAGCACACCAATGTGAACGGACCGACGGATCATGCCGGTGACCAGCGAGGAAGGACCGACGGGACGACGGATGCTACGGTGGGGGGGTGCGATAAGATAGCAGTTCCCCCGTCGTGCGTCGATCAGGAGTCGTCCGATGACTTGTGTGCTCCACGGGTACGGCATCGGACGCAAAGCGTCTCGGCGCCGAGGTCAGTCGCCAATCGGCGAACGAACGAGCCGTGCAGGTGCGTGAAGCAGAGGATCCGGCGGCAGCGCACGCAGGCGCCGCCTTTCAGGATGTCGACGCGGCCGCCGCACTCGTCACAGTCTGTCGCGATCTCGGTGTCGCGGAAGATGCCGAATTTGGCCATGGTCGTTGGGGCGTCCGCTGGGCGTGAGTCGAGTCGAAGCTGACGACACATTATACCCGCTCGGGCGTGGACGTTCATCGCCACGATGTCTCGTGCGGCTAGATTGCTCGCAATGAGTCGCGCCGTCCCGTCTCAGTTCGCTTTGCCGATCGACGAGGTGCTGGCGCCGTTGCGCGCAGCACTCACCGTGCAGCCGAATGTGGTCCTTCAAGCTCCCCCGGGAGCTGGCAAGACCACACGAGTGCCGTTGGCGCTTCGTGATGCTGCGTGGCTGGAGGGGCGGCGTATCGTGATGCTGGAGCCGAGACGCCTCGCGGCACGCGCTGCTGCGCGATACATGGCAGCGTCGCTCGGCGAATCGGTTGGCGAGACCGTCGGCTTCCGAACGCGCGGCGAGACGCGTGTCGGACCGCGCACGACGATCGAGGTCGTCACGGAGGGCGTGCTCACACGAATGTTGCATCGCGATCCCGCGCTCGAGCACGTGGGCATCATTTTGTTCGATGAGTTTCACGAGCGCAGCCTGCAGGCTGACGTCGGTCTCGCTCTGACGCTCGAGTCGCAGTCGTTGATTCGCCCGGATCTTCGACTGCTCGTCATGTCGGCCACGCTCGACGGTTCGGCGGTCGCCACCATGTTGGGTGATGCGCCTGTCCTGGTGAGCGAAGGTCGCGCCTTCCCCGTCGTGACCCATTATCGCGCGCGTCGCGCCGACCAGTCACTGGAGGGCGCAGTCGCATCGGCCGTGCTGTACGCCCTCGAGCGGCACGAGGGGAGTGTGCTCGTGTTTCTGCCGGGCGTCGGCGAGATTCGACGCGCCAGCGCATCGCTCGCTCGGCTGGCGATGCCGCGCGATGTTCGCGTGATGCCCCTCTTCGGTGCGATGACGGCTGCCGCGCAGGACGAAGCCATTGCCGTGCCGATCGCAGGGTCACGCAAGGTGGTGCTCGCGACATCGATCGCGGAGACTAGCCTGACGATCGAAGGTATCCGGGTCGTGATCGACGCCGGGTTGTCACGCATTCCGTCCTTCTCGGCGCGCACCGGGATGTCACGGCTCCGCACGGTGCGGGTTTCGCGCGCGGCGGCGGAGCAGCGACGCGGACGAGCGGGGCGCACGGCGCCCGGCATCTGCTATCGGTTGTGGGCGGCCGAGGAGGACTTCGGTCTGCTGGAGCGAGATCGCCCTGAGATCCTCGATGCCGATCTGACGCCACTCGCGTTGGATCTCGCGCTCGCTGGCATCGTCGACGCGGGCACGTTGCGCTGGCTCGACTCGCCCCCTGCTCCTGCGTTGGCTCACGCGCGCGAACTGCTCCAGCAACTCGGCGGCGTGTCCGCCGACTGTCGTGTCACGGAGCACGGTCGGGCCATGGCGCGACTCGGGACCCACCCGCGGCTGGCGCACATGCTGCTGCGTGGTCGTGAGCTCGGCTCGGGCGCCACCGCGGGCGCGGTTGCCGCTCTGCTCGACGAACGCGACGCTGGTCGCGATGCGAGCATGCACGATGTGGATGTGCGCGCACGTGTGTCGCGCATCGCGTCGCGCGACTCACGATCGGATGACGACTTCGACGGTCTCCGCCGCATACGCGCGCAGGCACAGCGCTGGCGGCGCGCGCTCGGTGTGGATGACCAACGCTCTCGCGACGACGACTGCGGGTCGCTGATCGCGCTCGCCTTTCCGGACCGAATCGCTCAGCGGCGTCCGGGTTCTCGCGAACGCTTTCTGCTGCGCAACGGGCTGGGCGTCGAGCTTCCCGACGGCTCGTCGCTGTCGGGCAGCGAATATCTGGCGGTCGCTGAGGTGGATGGACGACGCCCGCATGCCGGTATTCTGCTCGCGGCGCCGCTTTCGATCGCCGAAGTCGAGGAATTGTTCTCCGAGCAGATCGTGCGGGAGAGCGTCGTCGAATGGAGTGACGCCGAGGGAGTCGTCACGGCGGCACACCGGGAGCGACTGGACGCGCTCGTGCTCCGTGAGTCCGTCCGCGGCGTGGTCGATGAAGCCATCGTCGCCGAAGCTTTGCTGCGCGGTCTGACGTCGAACCAGCGACTCGATATTCGGTGGTCGGAACAAGCGCAGCGGACGCGCGCGCGTCTCGCGTTCCTTCATGCGCACGTCGCCGGCTGGCCCGATGTGGGCGACGCGGCCCTCGCGGCGTCGGCGCGCGACTGGCTCCTCCCGCACCTCGTTGGACTACGCCGGCGAGGCCAGGTAGAAGCGCTCGATCTGTCAGAGCTCCTGCTGGCGCGATTGAGCTGGCAGCAGCGGGCGCAGTTTGATGCACTCGCCCCTGCGACGCTCGAGGTCCCCAGTGGCTCCAGCATTCGCCTGGACTATTCGGATCCTCAGGCTCCAGTGCTAGCCGTGCGGCTACAGGAGCTATTCGGTCTTACGGTCACTCCCGCCATCGCGGCCGGTGCGGTGCCGCTCACGCTGCACCTGCTGTCGCCGGCAAACCGCCCCGTTCAGGTCACGCGCGATCTTGCGGGCTTCTGGCGGAATTCCTACTTCGAGGTTCGCCGGGAGCTCCGGGGTCGCTACCCCAAGCACGAGTGGCCGGAGGATCCTCTCCGAGCGCCACCGACGCGGCGCGCCAAGCGACGCGGCTGAGGCTCGGCCCGATCGCTGGCTTCGAGGGTCGAGGTCGGTTTGTTCGACTCGTGCGTTGGCGCGAGAGGCACGACACTGGCAGCCGATTCTCTAAATTCCTATTTTCGAAGGGCAATTAAAAATTCATTCGCTTCTCTTATAATTCCTCAGTAAATAGGAATTTAGCGTGCGCCTATATAGCGTTGCGGTGGCTTCTGTTGCGATTGATGCGCCGGAGAAGTGGACCGACAATCTCATTGCGCACCACGAGCTGGAGGGGATTCAGTCCAGGGCCCGCGGAGTCGCCCGAGGTATCTCGTGGCCAGCCCTGGTTCATATCGCGCTGGCGCGAGAGCTTCACGTCGGAATCGGCTGCTCGGTACGGGATGCCGTCTCGTTCGCCGCCGTAATTCTGGCCGCCCCCGAGAGCCTGATCGCAACCGGCCCGCATCTCACCCTCACCTTCGCCCGGGAACGTTTCGAGCACGACCTTCACCGGCGCCTCGTGGACGCTCTCGAAAGCGCCCCGCGCCCGCGCCGAGGACGGCCGCGCCAACGAGGGCTGGCCCGAAACTGAAGGGAAAAGAGAAAGCGGGGCGACCCAGAGGGTCGCCCCGCTCTCATGCACTTCGAGCTCGATCAGCTCAGGTCTTCGACACGTTCTCGGCCGCGGGGCCCTTGGCGCCCTGGACGATGTCGAATTCCACCGAGTCGCCCTCGGCGAGGGACTTGAAGCCGTTGCCCTGGATCGCGCTGTAGTGCACGAAGCAGTCTTTCTCGCCGCTGTCGGGGGTAATGAAGCCGAAACCCTTCGCGTCGTTGAACCACTTCACCTTGCCGGTCGTACGCATATCCCAACTCCTGAGAAAACTGATTGTCTAGGGAGCGGAACGCGCCGTACCCCGACAATAGCCAGTGCGGCGGGCGCACCGGTGTCCCGTCGCGATGAACGACAAACGCCGAGCCCGATGCTGCTGGCTCGGCGAGCGCAAACGTAGCAAGCCCAAAAAGAACGGTCAATAGTCGGGCAGGGGCCCATCCGCCCCGAGCGGATGGATTGGGTGCGATGTGTCGGGCGGTCAGCGATGCTGCTAGGACGACGCCTTCTCGACCCCGACCACGAAGTATTCCGTCTCTCCGAAGCAGGAGGTTGGGATCCCCTTGTGCTGCTCGTACGTGATCGAGACACGGGAGCCCATCATCTTGCTCAGGACCGCCGCGAGACTGTCGGATCGCACGGTGAAGGGAAACCGTTCCTGGGCTGCGCCCGGAACGTTCACCATCGCCAGCTCACCTTCCCACGTTTTACAGATCCATCCCTTGTGGGAGAGCTTCTGGATGTAGCCGGCCCGATGTCCTGCTTCGGAGTACGAGTAGGACAGCGCGATTGCCGTCCATGCACCCAGCAGGAGGACGGGTGTGAGCAACCCGGCGAGGAGAATCCACGGCCAGCGGCGCCAACGCCGGCGGCTCGAGGAGGATGCACCGGATGCGTCCTGTTGCCCTTGGTCGCTCATGAGACTCCTTCCTGTGCACGCGTGGGATCGGTGAGGCCGGCCAGTGCAGAAACTACGTCCTGCGTGCACGCTACACAGGGGGTTTCCTCTTAGATTTCAATGTCGCCTTCACCCGGTAGCTCGTGACCTTCGCCCCACGCAGACCAACCGTTACCGCCTTCGTCGGCTCCGTGCCGGTCGGCTCGAATCATCCGATCGTCGTGCAGTCGATGACGAACACGGATACCGCCGACGCGATCAGTACTGCCGCACAGATCGAGAGTCTTGCGCGGGCAGGCTCGCAGCTGGTGCGCGTCACCGTGAACAACGAGGCCGCGGCGGCGGCTGTTCCGGAGATCGTGGCACGTATCAACGACGCCGGTGTCAGCGTGCCGATCGTCGGGGACTTTCACTACAACGGCCACCTGCTGCTCGCGCGCTATCCCGCTTGCGCGCGTGCGCTCGACAAGTATCGCATCAATCCGGGAAACGTCGGCGGAAAGCGGCGAGACGAGAACTTCCGGACGATCGTGCAGATCGCCGTCGAGCACGGGAAGCCGGTACGCATCGGCGTGAACTGGGGCTCGCTCGATCAGGATCTGCTGACGGAGATGATGGACGAGAACGCGCGCGCCGCCGCACCGCGCACAGCGAAGGACGTCTACATCGAAGCGATGCTCGCGTCGGCGCTGCGCTCGGCGGAACTGGCGGAAGAGGTGGGGTTGGGACACGACCGAATTCTCATCTCGGCCAAGGTGTCACAGGTCCCCGATCTGGTCGACGTCTACGAGCGCCTCGCGTCGCGATGCGACTATCCCTTGCATCTCGGATTGACCGAAGCCGGGATGGGGATGAAAGGGCAGGTGGCCAGCGCAGCCGCGCTCTCCATTCTCCTTTCGAAGGGAATCGGCGACACGATTCGCGTATCCCTCACGCCGAAGCCGAATGGCGACCGGAGCGAAGAGGTTCTCGTCGCGCAGCAGATCCTGCAGTCGCTCGGCCTGCGAAGCTTCGCGCCGCAGGTGACGGCATGTCCAGGATGCGGACGCACGACGTCGACCTTCTTCCAGCACATGGCGGAAGACATCCAGACCTACATTCGCGAACAGATGCCGGTCTGGCGCCAGTCGCACCCTGGCGTGGAGACCATGCATGTTGCCGTGATGGGGTGTGTCGTGAATGGGCCCGGCGAATCGAAGCACGCGAATCTCGGCATCTCACTGCCAGGCACCTTCGAAGAACCCAAGGCGCCCGTCTACGTGGACGGTCGCTTGTTCACCACGCTCAAGGGCGAGCACATCGTGCAGGAGTTCCTCGGCATTCTCGAGGAATACGTCGCGCGCAATTATCCCGCGACTCCGTTGGCTGGTGCGCTCGACGCCGCCGGCGTCATGCCCTGAGCGACGCTCGGCTCAGCGCGACGAGAGACTTCCCGCCACAGCGCGTTCCAGCTCCTCGGCCACGAACTGGAGCTCCTCCATGATGGGCGCGTCGAAGCCCACCTCCTGGAGTCGTTCGTAGACACGACGGTACCAACGTGCCGTCCCCGAACGTCCCGCATTGAAGCGCGACCAGACGGTATCGGGATCGAGCGTGCGTTTCAGGTCGGCGAGTATCGTACTGCCGTTGTGAATCTTGTCCGCGGCGCAGACCCAACGCGCGCGCTCGGGCGCGGCAGCAAGCCTGGCGAGATAGTCATCGCGCCGCTCCTCGCTCGAGAGCTCGATGCCCTCCTCGTCGACCTGGCGCTGGGTGACTGCAAGCACGGTATCCAGCACCTCCGGCCCGAACTTGTCCCCAATACGTTGTTCGAGTGTGTTGCGCGTGTAGCCGTCGCGCACGCAGTCCTCGATCACGTCGTGCAGGATACCGCTCACGACAGTCATCTCGTCCTGCCCGTATCGGGTCAGGATGACGGCGACGTTTGCCGGATGCGTCAGGTAGGGCAGGCGCGTACCCTTCCGAACCTGTCGATCATGATGCTTCGCCGCGAAGGCGAGCGCGTGATTGATTCGGTCGGAGTAGCCGCGGATCGACATCGGGTCGCGGGAAGGCAGGCTGTCGGCGAACTATGCTCTAACATACCGAGGTGGCGATGCTCCGCACAGCGCGCGGGCATCGCCGGTACCGCCTCATCGCGAGATCTGCCCCGCAAGCACGAGATCGATGATCGCCAGCGCAGTGCCTTGCAGGGTGACCGCGATACCGGCCCCAACCAGGCCGAAGCGACGCACCGCCCGCCAGCCGATGACTGCGAGCGTGATTCCCACGAGGACGTAGCCCACATCGAGGCCGATGTTCAGCCACAGAATCCGATCGAGTCGCGTCGCGCCCGCGAGATCCCGAACGGCAAGCGAGCGCAGCAGGATCAGGGCGATGCCCAACTCGACGGCGCCCCATAGGGCGTTCTGGATGCCGAAATGCTTGACCAGTGACGATCGGGGGCGACCTAGGCGAAGCATCGCCACCAGTGCTGTCCCGATGAGCAGACTGGCAGCGCCCCACAAGGCGAGTCTGAGGAGATGAGCTCGTTCTGCGGCGAGTAGAGTATCTGCCCACATGAGCGGCGTAATGGAAGCGTAGTGGATGGAGCGGTGTCGGGCACTACGGATGCTATAGTGCCTCGATAATGCTGTCTTGATGTCCCGGAAGTGCGCAGAATGGGCGATCAGTCTCGTTCACGAGAACCACGCCGTGCGCGCAACTTCGACGTCTGAAGTTAGTTCAGACGGTGGCTGGGACTTCTGCTGCCGGACGCGCCTCGACAGGAGGCTGCTCGGAGAGGACGGGATCCGGCGCGTTCCAGAGCACGATACCACGAATACGCCCGCCTGTCCTCTCGATGTCCTCGAGGGCACGCTTCAGGTGCGCCACTGGGGTCTGTCCCGCTCGCACGCAGTAGACCACGTCCGGGATGGGGAGGACACTGGGAAGGCCGCTCAGGACCTGCTCCGCGGAGCTGACGAGCACGATGGTGTCGTAGCGCCGAGCCAGCCGGCTCGCGTCGCTCTGCAGCAGCGCACTGACCGCCTGGAAGGGCGGGGCGTCCGGCCCACTTGGCACGACATCGATGGCGCTGTCGCGACCGATCCGAGCGGAGCGGACGGCCTCGGGCCAACTCAGCTTCTGCGTCACGAGCCCGCTCAAGCCGTGGCTGGTGCGGAAGCGAAGGACGGCGGCGACGGTCGAAGCGCCGGCATCGGTATCGATCAGCAGGGTGCTACGCGCCTCGTCAGCCGCTATCGCGGCAAAGTTGATCGCCACGATCGCCGAAACCGTCGGGTTGTCTCCCGTGATCGTGAGCATCAGCACGTTCGACCCAGCCGTCGCAACGTGGAGATAGATGAGTTGGTGGCCGTCCGCCCCGGGATCGATGTATGGAGGGGCGTTGCGGTCGGACGAACGTCGGCCGCGCTCAGGCGACTGAGGCCGAGGGCTGATGACGCCAAGGACTCGCACCCCGGTCGCGCGCTCTGCCTCGTACGCGTCCGCGATGCGCGGATGCCGAACTTCATCGACAAGGGCGAACCCGAATCCGATGACGGCGCCGAAGATCAGGGCTGCGGCAAGCATCGCCGGAGGTGACGCGCCCAGGTTGGCGAGCTCCCGCGCGCGCTCCTCGCGAGCGTCCAGTCTGGCGAGCTCCGCTCGCTCGCGCGCGAGCCGCTCTGCCACTCCAGCGGCTGCGGCACGCGTGGACGAGGCCCGAGCAATCTGCTCCAGCGTGTCTGGAATTCCCCGCGACGCCATCACGTCGGCAATCGTAGGTGCGGCTGGCGAGAGCGCGGCAATCTCCTGGCGCAGAGCTGTGCGTCGAGCGTTGGCCATCCCTTCGATCGCTCGTCCCAGTTCGTTCGCGCGCGCGGTCAACGCGACGAAGACCGGGTCGACGCCACCGACTGCGTTGTAGCTATCGCGCTCACGCTCGATCTCGACGAGTGAGTCGAGAAGTTGCCGGACCCTCGCATCCCCTCGCATCGCGGGAGCCTCCGCGAGCGCCCGGTACGACCCGAGTAGGGGCGCATTGTCGGCGCGCGTCAACAGTTGGCCGAGCTGTGCGACCTGCGCCGCGAGCGAGTCCCGGTGAGTGCGCACCGAGTCAGTGAGGACGCCCCCTCCGGCGAGTGAGTCGGGGGCGCCCGCTGCGGTTGCCGCAACCAGTTGCGAGATCTGGGTTCGTGCGGCGAGCAGTGTCGAGTCGGCGGCACGTACCTGGCGCTCCGCCTCAGCGAGGGCCGCGGCTGTGGGCTCGGTATCGGGACGTTGTGCGGCAACTGGGCGAAGTTGCGCCGCTGCGCGCCGCGCCTGCTGCGGAACGACGACCAGCGCGACGAGCGAAGCGATGAACGTCATGATGCTCACGACGCCGATGAACACGGGGCGCCTGAGTGCATTGCGCGCACGCGCAGCCATCCACGTCGCGCGACTGGGACTGGGTGGCTTGGCTCGTTCTCGCGTCGGACGGCGGCGCGGACTCATGTGCGGATGATCGCCTCGCTTCGCTCGGCACGCAACGCGTGACCGCGTCGCAGGACGCAAACCACTCTTGCACGACGTGCACCAACGCTCAGCTGTCGCCAACGACGAGCGGGGCAGGTGCGCATGCGCACCTGCCCCGTCACACGTCGTAGATCGTCCAGCCTACAGCGTCGGTGAATCGGACTACTGGACCGTGATCGTGCCCTTCATGTTCATCGCCGCGTGCGGCGTGCAGATATAGTCGTACTTGCCAGCCGGGACCTTGGCGAAGGAGACGACGTAGGCCTCGTTCGGCTGCATGATCATCGGGCCGGCGAGCTCGCCCATCTTCTGGCCGGGCATGTTGGCATCGAGCTGCGCCTTGGCCGCGGCGTCGGTCACGTTCTGGAAGGTGACGTTGTGTGGGCCGCCGGAGACCATGACGAACTTCACCGCGTCGCCCTGCTTCACGGTGAGGTTCGCGGGCTCGAACTTATAACCCGTGGCGTCACCGATCATCTTGACCTCGTGCGTCTGACCGGTGGCCGGCGCAGCGGCAGCCGCACCAGCAGCCGGGGCCGCGGCGGGCGCAGCGGCAGCCGCCGCCCCCGTATCAGCCGGGGTCGTCGTTGCAGCGGGCGCCGGCGTAGCCGTCGCGGTGGTGTCGGCGGCGGGCGTCTTCTCGCCGCCACAGGCGCCGAGGATGGTCGCGCTCGCGAGGAGGGCAATACCGTGGAACCGCATTTCTGAAGGCCTCCAGTAGGACCTGATCGTGGTGTAAGGCGACGCGGGGGCCCCCGCGTCGTTTTGTGAATTTATTCACAAGTTCCGTAAGCGCAATTCGGCCGATCATTGCCGTGCGTCGGGAGTGTGCAGGCGGCGTGCATACCCCGCGCCGTCACGTTGACCCGTCCGCGAGTCGCTGTTAGGTTGCCCGCATGTCGATAATTGGCGTCCACCATCATGCGCATCCTCACCACGGTCAGACGGGCCGGGGCGAGACGCGCATGCGCGGGTAGGCGAAAGCTCACCCCAACAGCGCCGATCGGCTCGCGGCCCGTCCTGATGGACGGGCTTTTTTTTCGCCGTACACCAGCCTCCTCTCCCTTCTCGGCCGCCTGGCCACCCATGCTCCGAATCGCACTCCCCAACAAAGGACGTCTCGCGGACGAAGCTCGCGAACTGTTCACCGACGCCGGTCTCGAGATCCGCGCCGCGGGCCCGCGCGCCCTCACCGCCTCTCTGGGCGGTGAGTTCCAGGCGCTGTTCGTCCGGGCGCAGGACATCCCCGAATTCGTGGCCGATGGCGCCGCAGACGCCGGGGTGACCGGGGCCGATCTCGTGCGTGAGTCCGGACGTGCGCTCGAGGAGCTGACGGATCTCACCTTCGGGCGCTGCCGTCTCGCCGTCGCGGCCACCGAGGAAAGCGGGCTCTCGGCGCTCGACGATCTGCGCTCGGGCACACGGGTGGCGACGGTATTCCCCCGGGTCACGGCGGAATACTTTGCGTCGGTCGGACGACAGGTGGAGATCGTTCCGGTCTCCGGTGCCGCTGAGATCGCGCCGCACATCGGAATCGCCGACGTGATCGTGGACCTCGTCTCGACCGGGTCCACGTTGCGCGTGAATGGCCTGCGAGAGATCGCGACCGTGCTGGAATCGAGTGCGCGACTCATTGCCGCGCCGGACGCGCGAGCGGACGTCGCTCGCGGACGGGCGCTGGACGAGCTGGTGGCTGCGCTTCGCAGCGTCCTCGCTGCGCGCGACAAGCGCTACGTGATGGCAAACGTGCCGCGCGACCGGCTCGACGAAGTGAAGCGCGTCATCCCGGGCCTCAACGGCCCGACGATCATTGACATCATGAACGGCGGACGATTCGTCGCCGTGCATGCCGTGGTATCTGCCGCGACGATCTATAGAACGATCGCCGACCTGAAGGCCCTCGGGGCCGAGGGCATTCTGGTCACCCGTATCGAGAGGCTCATGTCGTGAGCGCGCAGCGAGCAGCGAGCGGCTCAATGGTGCGGTGGACGGGACGCTGCGACACCCTGACGGGTGCGGATCGGCGTGCGCTGTTCGATCGAACCGAGGGAATCGACGCGGTGATCGGCGAACGTACGTCGAGCATCATCGCGCGCGTACGCCGCGACGGCGACGATGCCCTTCGCGCGCTCGCCGTGGAGCTGGATGGTGTCGAGCTGGATGCGCTGGAAGTTCCGAGAGCACGATGGCGGACGGCGCTCGACAGCCTCCCCCAGCCGTTGCGACAGGCGCTCGAGCGTTCGGCCGAGAACATCGAGCGGGTCCACCGCGCCTTTCGCCCGGTTGCGCAAGAGACGGAGAGTGAGGCCGGGGTGGTCGTCGGCCGGCGGCCCGATCCGCTCGGGCGCGTCGGCGTCTACGCGCCCGGGGGACGGGCCGCGTACCCGAGCAGTGTGCTGATGGGTATCGTACCGGCGCGCGTGGCCGGCGTTGGTGAGATCGTGCTCTGCTCGCCGCCGTCGCGCGAGACGCGCCTGCCCTCGGATGTCGTCCTCGCCGCGGCCGCTCTCGCCGGAGCCGATCGCGTCTTCGCGCTGGGCGGCGCGGGCGCGGTCGCAGCGATGGCCTACGGCACGGCCACCGTGCCCCGCGTCGATCGCATCGTGGGGCCAGGCAATGCGTACGTCGCCGCGGCCAAGCTGCAGGTTTCCAGTGCCGTGGCGATCGATTCGCCTGCCGGTCCGAGCGAGCTCCTCGTCCTGTGCGACGAGACTGCCGACGCCGTGCTGGTCGCCCGCGAGATGCTCGCCCAGGCCGAGCATGATCCGCTCGCCGCCGTGGTCGCTGTGACGACGCGCGCGCGCGCGGTCGACGACATCCTGTCCGCGCTCGAGACGGGCCTCGCGACGCACCCGCGCGCGGACATCTGTCGCGCAGCGCTGGCAGGGCAGGGCGCCGTCCTCTCCGCCGGCTCGCTGGCAGACGCCATCGCGTTCGCGAACGAGTACGCGGCAGAGCACCTTCTATTGATCGTCGAGCCACTGGGCGACACACTGGCCGCGCTGCGAAACGCGGGGACCGTGTTCGTTGGGTCGACAGCCTCGGTCGCATTCGGCGACTACATGACGGGAGCCAACCACGTGCTTCCCACCGGCGGCCTCGCACGCTCGTACTCGGGACTCTCGACACTCGACTTCGTGCGCTGGACGACGTACCAGCGCGTGAGCCGGGATGCCGCGGCGCGGCTGGCGGACGATGTCGGCACCTTCGCTGACGCCGAGGGGCTGCCCGGGCACGCGTTGACGGCGCGCGCGTGGCGCGAGGGAGCGCCGGTGTCATGATCTCTACCGGCGAATTCACGACGCTGGCGCGCAGCGACGTGCGGGCGCTTCCCCTGTATGCCCCGGACGTCACGGCCTGCGCTGTGGACGTGAGCGACAACGTGAACCTTTGGGGCACCCCACCGGCCGCCCTTCGCGCACTGACGACGACAGCGATATCCGCGAGCCGGTATCCGTCGGTCTATGCGACGCCGCTCCGCGATGCCGTCCTCCGCTACCTCGATCTTCCCGCCGACGGCACCATCGACGTGGTGTCGGCGTGCGGCTCGGACGACGTCCTCGACGCGACCATGCGAGCGTTTGGTGAGCCCGGGGACGAGATCGTGTTCGCGGCGCCGACCTTCGCGATGATTCCGATCTTCGCGCGGTTGAACGGCCTCGTCCCGGTCGCCGTGCCGATGACGTCGGACTACGGCGTCGATCCCCAGGAACTGGTCGATCGCCGTGCGAAGATCACGTACCTCTGCACACCGAACAATCCGACGTCGACCGCGCTGTCGCGCGAGACGGTGGAGTACGTCGTCCACAACGCCGCCGGCCTTGTCGTGATCGATGAGGCGTACGCCGAGTTCGCGCCAGAATCTTTCGTCGGACTCGTCACGACGTCCGAGCGACTCGTCGTGATCCGGACGTTTTCCAAGGCGTTCGGGCTCGCCGGACTTCGCGTCGGCTACGGCATCGGCAACACTGGCGTCGTCGAGCCGATCGTACGCGCTCGCGGACCGTACAAGGTGAACGCGCTCGCCGAGGCCGCCGCCGTCGCCGCACTCGCCGAGGGAGCGGATGGGATCGGGTGGGTCTCCGCGCACGCCAGCCTGGCCGTCGAGAACCGAACACGATTGGCATCCGAGCTTCGTGCGCTCGGTTTCGTTCCCGCGCCGGCGGCGGGCAACTTCCTCTTCGTGCCCGTCGCTCAAGCGCAGGCGATTGCCGAGGGAATGAGTCGCCGCGGGGTGCTCGTGCGTGCACTCTCCGATCTGCCGCAGGACATTCCTGCGCTCGCCGTGGCTGGAGGTGAGGCCTTGCGTATCGGCGTCGGTCCCTGGGACACCATGGAACGCGTGCTGGAAGCCTTCGTGGAGGCACTCGCATGCGTGTGACGATCTTCGATTATGGCGCGGGCAATCTGCACTCGCTGGCGAAGGCCATCGAAGCAGGAGGAGTGGAAGTGCGGATCGAAGAGGACCCGACGCTCGCGACCGATGCCGACGCCCTCGTGCTGCCTGGCGTCGGCGCGTTCGGGGCGGCGGCCGGTCGGCTGGCACCAGGACGCGAGGCGATGCGCGAGGCGATTCTCGGCGGACTGCCGACACTCGGTATCTGCCTGGGGATGCAGCTGCTCTTCGAGGGAAGCGATGAAGGGGAGGGAGCGGGACTCGGCGTGATC
>DASVNI010000339.1:0-8813 GCA_036383935.1 Gemmatimonadaceae bacterium
GCCGCCGTCCTCCTCATCGTCGTCATCGTACGACGACGAGCCGCCCCCACCATAGCCAAGATCATCGACGTCGTCGTCGCGATCGGAGAATCTCAACTCGTCGTTCACTTCGTCACCGCGCGGCATCACCGCCTCCTGTAGAGATAGGAAAGTCGGACCAGCGAATCGTCCCGGCAGTGCGGCGTGCAGGACGTGCGACCCGCGCGGCGGCGCGCTGCAGAACGTATGCCCTGCGCCGGATCGTCGCCGGCATTCTGCGCGTCACCCGATTCGGCGTCGCACAGACGACTTCAAGTACATGGACACCTTGTAAAGCCGCGCGCGGAATCCGTCAAGCAGATTCCGCGCGCGGCTACGAGTCGTCGGTGTGTATCGAGGTCAGTCGCCGGCGGCGGGGGTCGGCTCCGGGGCGGCTCCGGGCGCTGCGACCGGCCGTACGGCGTGCGCGTCATGCTCGCTCGCACTGGTGAGGCGAGCGCTGACCCAGCTGCCGAGATCGTCGAGGAAGGTGTACATCACCGGCACGACGAACAGCGTGAGGAGCGTCGAGGTGATGAGCCCTCCGATCACGGCGCGCGCCATCGGCGCGCGGGCCTCGGCACCGGCTCCCAGGGCGAGCGCCAGCGGGATCATGCCGAAGATCATCGCCACCGTGGTCATGATGATCGGGCGAAGCCGGATGCGGCCGGCGTGCAGGAGCGAATCGGCGCGCTCCCTCCCCTCGCCGCGAAGCTGGTTGGTGAAGTCGACGAGCAGAATGCCGTTCTTCGTCACCAGTCCCATGAGCATGATGATCCCGATCATCGTCATCACGTTCATGTTGCCCCCGGTGAGCAGGAGCGCGAGGACTACCCCGATGAAGCTGAGGGGCAGCGCCAGCATGATCGCCAGCGGCTGGAGGAAGGAGCCGAAGAGCGAGGCGAGGATCAGGTAGATGAAGACGACGGCGAGCAGGAGGGCCTCCAGCACGTAGCCCTTGGTCTCCTCGAGGCTCTGCACGTCGCCGCCGAACACCGAGTGGTAGCCGGGTGGCAGACCGAGGGCGTCGATGGCCTTCTGGACGCTCTGCGCGACGTCGCCCATGACGTAGCCCGGCATGACGCCGGCGGACAGGGTGACCTGCTGCTCCAGCTGGCGCCGCTCGATCTGCTGGGGACCGACACCGGCGCGGACCTCCGCGACCTGGGCGATCGGCACCATCGACGGAAGGCCGTTCTGGGAGACGAAGGTGCTGGCGACCGGCAGCTCCGACACATCGGCGGCGTTGGTGCGCAGCGTGTCCGGGAACACGACCACCACGTCGTGCGAGAAGCCCTGCGGATCCTCCCACGTCGTCGCACGCTGGCCGCTGAAGAGCGGCTGCAGCGTGGCGGCCACGGAGCCGACACCGAGGCCGGCGCGCCAGGCTTCCTGACGGTCGACGCGGACGTCGAGCTGCGGGATGTCACCCTCCTCGCTCGAGTTGGGCTCCGCGACGCCGGGGACGGTGCGGATCGCCTGGAGGGCGCGGTCGGCGACGAGCTTGAGTCGCGACGACTCGGGCCCTTGCATGCTGACCTGAATGGGCTGGCGGAAGCCGCCGAAGATCGAGCGCTGCCCCTGGATCTGGGGACGCACGCCCGGGATCTGGCGCAGCTTGCCGCGCAGATCGTTCTGGATCTCGGCGAGGGTGCGCTTGTGCCCTGGCTTGAGCGAGACGAAGACCTGGCCCTGATTCGGCGTGCCGCGGAAGCCGCCGCCGACCGAGAGATATGTGAAGTCGGACTCCGGCTGCTTCATCAGGAAGCTGGAGATCTCGCGACCACGCGCGACGGTGTACTCGAGCGTCGAGCCGGGCGGAGTCCGGAAGCTCACGGTGAACTCGTCGCCGTTGACGTCCGGCATCCACGTGAAGCCGAGCTTGGGGAGGATGAGGAAGCTGACGACGATCGTCGACGAGGCGATGGCCAGGACGATGCCACGGTGGCCGAGGGCCCACTTGAGCCAGTCCGGGTAGTGATCGGCCATGCGCTCGAACCAGTCGTTGAACGCGAACGCGACGCGCCGGATCGGGTTGGCCTTGCGGCGCTGCGCGGCCTGGTGCTCGCCGCCATCGTTCGCCCCGTGCTCGATCTCCGGATCGGCCCAGACGCTCGAGAGCATCGGGTCGAGGGTGAAGCTGACGAAGAGGGAGACGAGCACCGCGAAGGTGACGGTGACGCCGAACTGGAAGAAGATCCTGCCGATGACGCCGCCCATGAAGGCGACGGGGATGAACACGGCCACCACGGCGAAGGTCGTCGCCATGACGGCCAGGCCGATCTCGTCGGTGCCCTCCTTGGCGGCGAGGTCGTGCGTTTTCCCCATCTCGAGATGGCGCACGATGTTCTCGCGCACGACGATCGCGTCGTCGATCAGGAGCCCGATCGCCAGCGAGAGGGCGAGCAGGGTCATGGTGTTCACCGTGAAGTTGAACACCCACATGATGAAGAACGCGCTGATGATCGAGACGGGGAGCGTGAGGCCCGTGATCACCGTCGAGCGCCACGAATTCAGGAACAGGTAGATGATCATGACGGTGAGCAGCGCTCCGAGGATGATCGAGAGCTGCACGTCGGCGAGCGACTCGCGGATACGGCGCGAGTCGTCGTTGATGACCGTCATCCTGATGTCGGACGGCAACTGCCGCTCGAGGTCGCTCACCGCGGCGCGCACTGCATCGGCGACGGCCACGGTGTTGGCACCGGAGATCTTCAACACCTGGAGCGACACGGCATCCGCAGAGCCGGATGCATCCGTGATCTCCGTGCTGGTGCGCCGCTCCTCGGCGCCGTCGACCACTTTGGCGACGTCGCCGATGCGGATCGGGGTTCCGTTGCGCACGGCGACGGGGATGTCGGCGAACGACGCCGGATCGACGATGCGGCCGGTGACGCGGACGAGCCGCTCCGTGGCGCCACGCTCGATGCGGCCGGCGGGCACTTCCTGATTCTCGCGCTGGAGCGCGGCGGTGAGCTGCGCGGGCGAGAGCCCGTAGGCCCGCAGCGCGACCGGATCGACCTGCACGCGGATCTGGCGCGCATTGCCGCCGACGACGTTGACGCCGCCGACGCCCTCGATCGACTCGATGCGCGTCTGCACGACCTCGTTGGCGAGATCGGTGATCTCACGGATCGAGCGCTCGTTCGACCGGAGCGCGATCGACATGATCGGCGAATCGTTCGGGTCGAAATGCTGGATGATCGGGTCCTGGATGTCCTCCGGCAGGGAGCGCCGGATGCGCGCCACCTTCGCCTGCACGTCCTGCTGGGCGACGGCGACGTCGACGCCCAGGTTGAACTGCAAGCGGACGATCGACACGCCCTCGAGCGACGTGGAGGTGATCTCCTTGATCCCCTGCACGGTGTTGAGCGCTTCCTCGATCGGCTTCGACACTTCGCGCATCATCACTTCGGGCGAGGCGCCGGGATACGAGGTCTGCGCCACGACGACCGGGTAGGTGATGTCGGGATATTCGTCGATCGCGAGCCGCTTGTAGCTCACGACGCCGAGCACCACGAGCGCCACCATCATCATGGTGGCGAATACGGGCCGCTTGATGGAGATGTCGGAGAGAAACATCGATTGACCTGATGCGAGAATGGGGGCGCGACGCGCCCGCGTGCCTTAGGGCCGGTTGCGCTTCTCGGCGCCGGCGATCGTGACCTGCATGCCGCGGCCGAGCGTGCCGACGTTGCCGACGACGACGCGATCGCCCGCCTGGAGCCCATCAGTGACCTGAGCGACGCCCGCCTGCTCGTCGACCGCGCCGATCTGCAGGGGCGCGACCTGGAGCGTCTTGCCGTCGATGCGATAGGCGAAGGGCTGGCCGTTGTCCTGACTCTGGCGCAGCGCACCCGTCGGAACGCCGATCACGTTGGTCAGCGTGCGACTGACGACGCGTCCGGTCGCGAAGGTGCCGCCGCGCAGCGCGTTGCCGGGGTTCGGCACCTGCACGTAGACGGTCACGGCACGCGTCGTCGGATCGATCGTCGGGCTGACGCGGGCGACGCGGCCATCGAAGCGCCGAGCATCGGCGACGAAGTGCACGACCTGACCAACGCGCACGGCCGACGCCTGGCGCGCCGGCACCGCCGCCGCGAGCTCCAGCGAGCCGCTCCGAACGAGCGTGAACATCGGCGCGCCCCGCGAGAGGTGCACGCCCCCGTCGACGAGCCGCTTCTCGATCACGCCGTTCGCTGGCGCGAGCACACGCGTGTCGCGCGCCTCGTTGCCACTCGCGCGCAGGCGTGCGTCCGCGGCGGCGACCTTGGCCCGCGCTGCGGCAACCGCCTGCTGCGACACCTTCAGGTCGCGCTCCGCGATCGCGCCCGACTTGAACAGCGATTCGTTCTGCTCCTGGGTCCACTGCGCATTCGTCAGCTCGGCGACCGCTGCGGCGCGATCCGCCTCGGCGCTGGCGCGACTGGACTCCTGCGTGCTCGACTCGAAGCGCGCCAGGAGCTGGCCGGCGCTCACCTCCTGACCCTCCCGCACGTAGACCTCGGTCAGGTCCCCTTCGATCCGCGAGCGAACGTCGATCGTCTCGGTTGGCCGGAGATCGCCGGTGAGGGGAACGCCGTCCTCGATGGTCATCGCCGCGACGGTGGCGACATCGGTCGGCGCGAGCGTGATCGACGGGCTGGGACGTCCGCCGGCTGCACCACCCTTTGCGGCGCCCGCACCTCCCTCACGTGCGCCGCCGGCTGCGCCACCGGCCTGCTGCACGGAGGCACCGGGGCCCTTCGGGTTCGAGGCGGCGTCGGCGGCCGCGTCCTTCGAGCAGGCCGCGGCGAGCGAGAGCAGAGCGAGTGCGGCGGGAACTGCGCGGAGCGTATGGTTGATCGAACGCATCGTTTATCTCGAAGACGGCGACGAAATCGTCGTCGTCGCCAGAAGCGGAATCGGGCGACCGAGCGCACGCGCCAGGTCCGCGGAAGCAAGGAACAGATCGTACGTGGCACGCGCTTCGGTGCTCTGCGCCGTGAGCTGGGCGAGCTGCGCGTCGGACACCTCGAGCTGCGTGCTCAGGCCGCGCGAGAAGCGCAACGAGGCAAGCTGGAAGGCCTCGTGCGCCTCCGTCGAGTTCTGCCGGCTCGCGGCGTATGCGGCGCGCGCACGGCGCAGTTCGGCGCGCGCACGCGCGACGTCGAGGGCGACCGTCTCGCGCTCCTGCTGCAGCTGCAGGTCGGCGACACGGGCCTGGGCCTGCGCGAGGTCCACGTTCGACTTGATGCGGAATCCGTCAAAGAGCGGAAGCGAGAGGTTCACGCCCATCTGCCGGTCGGAGAAGAACCCTCCGTTCTGGCAGAGTCGCCCCGCGGCGCTGCCCGCCGGGCAGTCCGCCGCCGTGAGCGCGCCACGAGAGGTCGGAATGCCGTAGCCGATCGGCGGAAAGGCGGAGTAGCCCGTCTGGAAGAAGACCGACAGGGTGGGCCAGTAATCGGCGCGCGCGACCGTGACACCGAGGCGACGCGCCGATGCATTCAGCTCGGCCGATCGAATCGTCGCGCGGTTTGGCGAGGCCGTGCTGTCGTCCGGCGCGTTGAGGAGCGCCGTCGCCGCCGACGTGTCGATCTGGCTGACCAGCACGAGGGGTTGATTGACGCGCAGGTTGAGGATGCGCTTCAGGTCGAGCTGTGCCAGCTCGTAGTCGTTCCGAGCCTGGATGGACACCGGCTCGAGGTTGGCGCGCTCGACACGCGCGCGCAGTACGTCGTAGCGCGCGGCCTGGCCGGCCTTCTCGAGCTGCTCGATCTGTGTGACGCGATTCGACGCGAGCGCGAGGTTGCCTGCCTGCAGGTCGGCGATGCGTGCGGCGAACAGCACCTGGAGATAGGCGCGCTGCACCTGCATCGTCGTCGTGGCGCGCTGCTCGCTCTCGTCCTCGCGTGCTGCCTGGCGCAGGCTGGAGCCGGCGCGCACGGCCGACACGAGGCGACCACCCTGAAAGAGCGTCTGCGACAGGTTGGTGTTGAACGTGTACGTGTTCGGCTGGTTGAACAGCTGGCCCACGGCCTGGCCGCGTGCACTCTGGTAGACGTGCGTATAGGCGCCGTTGAGCCGCAGCTGCGGCATCACGTTCGCGCGCGCGTTGGAGAGCTGTGCGTCGGCGACCTCGGTCTGTGCGGCGGCGAGTCCGACCTCGTCGCTCTGCCGAATCCCAAGCTGCACAGCCTGGTCGAGCGTGAGGCGGACGGTGTCCGTCGCGGCAACGCGTGAGGACTTGGCACCGAGCACGCGAACGGTGTCCGGCTGCGACTGGGCCGCGAGCCCGCGGCCGACGAGAAGAAGGGCGAGCACGACGGACGGTCGCGCCCACCCGATGGAGAGGCGGCTAAAGTGATGCATCAAGAGAATATACGTTTTCCCGCCTGCGATCGTTGGCGTCCGTGACGTCGCTGCGGTTCCCATATCAGATTGTATCGACGCATCGCACGCGTCCGATCCGGACCGACACCGATCCTCCGGATCCTCGCGGAAAACGACCTTACCATGCCCAAGCTTCTCGTTCTGTTTCCCGCGCGCAGCGCCGAGCTCGCGCCCCTTGCCGATGCGGTCCTGGAAGGCGCGCGCAGCGTCCGCTTCGCCGAGGTCGACGCGCGCACCTTCGGCGACGGCAGTGGCGCCACCCCGGGCCGCCAGCCGCTCGCGAGCATCGACGATCTTGCTTCGTATGACGGGATCGTCCTCGGTGTTCCCGCGGACGACGTGGAGGGAAGGAGCACCCGTGAGACCCTCGCAAACTTTGACGGGACCCTCGTCAATAAGGTTGGTTCCGCGTTCACGACGGGATCCGGCGCGGCGCGGGCCGGTGTGCTCTGGTCGGCGCTCTCCCCAATGGCGGACCGCGGCATGATCCTCGTGCCGCTTCCCTTCTCCGGTGAAGGCGCCTCGAACGCCGACGGGTGCCGTGAGATGGGGAAGCGCGTCGCCGAGGTGGTCGGCTGGGTGACCCACGCGCGGTCGCACCACCATCATCACCACCACTGAGCCGCCCACCAGTGGCCACCGGCGACACACTCGACATCGAACGGCCCGAGTCGCTGCTCGCGTATCTGCGCGCGAGCGGGCGGATAGGTCCGGAGGAGCAGCCGCGCCTGCGGCAGCTCGCGGGCGGCGTGTCGAGCCGTGCCATGCTGGTCGAGCGAGAGGCGCCGGTCGACTCCTGGGTTCTCAAGCAAGCGCTACCAAAGCTGCGAGTCGCCGTGGACTGGTTCAGCAGCCCGGAGCGGATGCGCCGCGAGGCGCTCGCCCTGCGCTGGATGCCCGAGCTGGTCCCGACCGGGAGCGCGCCGTCGCTCCTGTGGGAGGAGCCCGACGCGCACCTGCTGGCGATGACCGCGGTTCCGCAGCCGCATGTGAACTGGAAGACCGCGCTGCTGCAGGGGCACGGGCTGGAGCACGCCGAGGCGTTCGGCAGGCTGCTCGGCACCGTGCATCGCCGGGCGTGGGAACGGAGAGCAGAGATCCAGCGCGACTTCGCGGATCGCTCCTTCTTCGAGTCGCTGCGCGTCGAGCCCTATTATCGCTACACGTCAGATCGCATCCCGGCTGCCGCCCCCTTCCTCGGCGCATTGATCGAGAAGACCGACCGCGTGACCGAGACACTCGTGCACGGCGACTTCAGCCCGAAGAACGTCCTCGTGCACGACGGGCAGCTCGTGCTGCTCGACTACGAGGTCGCGCATTTCGGTGACCCCGCGTTCGACGTCGGGTTTTCCAGCGCCCACCTGCTGAGCAAGGCGAATCATCTGCGCGCGCTGGAGGCGTCGTTCGCTCGAGCCGCCGCGGAGAGCTGGCGCGCGTATCGCGCCGAGATCGACTCGACAGCGTTCGGCGGCGGCGTCGAGCCGCGGGCCGTGGGGCACACCCTGGCCTGCCTCCTGGCTCGAGTCGAGGGACGGTCGCCGCTGGAATACCTCGATGAACGGGCGCGCCGGCGCCAGCGAGCCGCCGTGCTGGCGCTGATGGAAGCGCCGCCAGCCACGATGCCGGCGCTCGTCACCGCATGGCAGGAGCGTCTACGGGAGCTGGATGTCGAGGATTGACCGGTTGGAGGCGCTCGAGATCCTCGACAGCCGAGGACGTCCGACGATCCGCGTGACCTGCGTGCTGGCGGGAGGCGCGGCGGGGGCCGCGTCGGTGCCATCGGGCGCGTCGACCGGGACGGCCGAGGCGCTCGAGCTACGTGACGGCGATGCGAAGCGGTACGCCGGTCTCGGATGCCGCCGTGCTGTGGAGCTCGTGCGCGGCGAGGTCCAGGCGGCACTCGCCGGCCGCGAGCTCGACAGCGGACCCGAGCTCGATCGCGCGCTGATCGCGCTCGATGGCACGGCGAACAAGTCGCGACTCGGCGCGAACACGCTGCTCGGTGTGTCGCTCGCCTTCGCGCGTGCCCAGGCTGCGGAGCGCGGGCTCCCGCTGTACCGGTACTTCGCCGAGCTGCTTGGTCGCCCGGTCGAGTCGATCCCGCGCCCGATGATCAACCTGTTCAGCGGTGGGAAGCACGCCGGGGGGCAGGTCGAGATCCAGGACGTGCTCGTCGTACCGCGTGCCGCCCGCAGCATGGACGACGCGCTGGCGACCACCTTCGACGTGTACCGCGCGGCGGCGGAGCTGAGTGCGACGAGATACGGTATGCGCGCCCTCACCGCCGACGAGGGTGGGTTGGCGCCGCCGTTCGGCACCCCGGAAGAGATGCTGGCGCTCGCCGTCGAGTCGATCCGTCGCGCTGGGCGGGAGCCCGGGGTGGACGTCGCGCTGGCGGTGGACGTCGCGTCGACTCACTTCCA
>DASVNI010000340.1:0-3764 GCA_036383935.1 Gemmatimonadaceae bacterium
GCAGCCCCAGCTCGCGACGAGAAGCAGCAGGGCGGCACGCGACAGGCGGCCGAGTGTGCAATGACGGAGGGCGCGCATCGGGGAGTGCTCGGTTTCGGTGCGCGAGCCGGCGTCGACTCGCGACCGTAGAGTAGCCCCGAACGGTTCTGCTCGCCATCGCGGAGATACGGGGATGGCGGGATGCGGAACGGCGTCGGGACGCTCCCGTGTGACAAGGGGTCAGAGTCGAACACCGACTCTGACCCCAGCCTACACGCACTCACGCACTCACGAGCGTCTCAGTGCTCTCCCCGGCGTCGCTCCCGTGTGCTTGCCATCCCGCACCACCTGCACGCCGTTCACGAACAGCTGCTCCACCCCTCGGCTGAGCTGGTGCGGCTTCGCCGGCGTCGACAGGTCGATGATCGTCGAGTCGTCGAACACGACCACGTCGGCGTACATCCCTTCGCGCAGGAGACCGCGATCGCGGAGACCGAGGCGCGCGGCGACGGCGCCGCTCATCCGGCGCACGGCGTCCTCCAGCGTGAGCAGCTTCTCCTCGCGCACGTAGCGGCCGAGGATGCGCGGGTAGGTGCCGTAGGCGCGCGGGTGCACGACGCGCTTCGTGCTGTCCGGGTCGTAGCCGCCGGCGTCCGTGCCGATGACGACCCACGGCCGCTGGATCTGCATGCGCACGTTGTCCTCGGACATCCCGAAGTTGATCTTCGACGGATCGCGTCCCTCGGAGAGCATCAGCGCCACCACCGCGTCGGGCCACGGCGTGTGCATGTCGGCGGCGATGTCGCTGAGATACTTCCCCTCGTACTTCGCGTTCTCCGGCTTGCGCAGGTCGGCGACCATGTAGTTCGTCGGACCCTCGACCTGGCAGTACGGCGTGCCGTTCGTGTCCGCCATCTCGCGCAGGATGCGCGCGCGCGTCGTCGAGTCGCGCAGGTTGTCGAACAGCTTTCCATTCTCCGACGCCCAATCAGGCAGACACGCGCCGAGGTTGTTCCCCGAGTAGGCGTACGGGTACATCGTCGCGCCGACGTCGACCCCAGCGGCGCGCGCCGAGTCGATCTTCGCCACCATCGCCGGCGCCTTGCTCCAGTTGCGACGCGCGGCCGCCTTGAGATGGTAGATGTCGAGCTGCACCCCGCCCTCGCGCGCGATGCGGAACGCCTCGTCCATCGCCTCGAGGAGCGAGTCGCTCTCCGAGCGCATGTGCGTGATGTACGCGCCGTGGTACGGCGCCATCGCCTTCGCCATCTCGATCAGCTCGGGCGTGCGCGCATAGGAGCCCGGGGGGTAGATGAGCGCGGACGAGATCCCGAACGCGCCATCGCGCATCGCGTTGCGCACGACGGCACGCATGGTGTCGATCTGCGCCGGCGTCGGCGGAGCAGCGGACTGGCCGGCCGCGTACGCGCGCACCGTCGTCGCGCCGAGGTACGAGCCGGCGTTCACCGAGTTCGGATGACGATTGATCGCATCGAGCCACGCGCCGAACCCATGCTCGCCGCGGAAGGAGCGCTGCAATCGCGCCCGGATAGTGTCCATCTTCGCCAGCCCTTCCAGCTCCTCGACCTTGTCGTTCGAGGGAGCCGGCGTTGTTGCCTCACCGAGGAAGACGCTCGTGACGCCCTGGGTCACCATGCTCGGGACGCGGCCGTCCTTCCAGAGGACGTTGTCCCAGGAGTGGTTCTGGATGTCGATGAACCCCGGGGCGACGACGTGACCGTGGGCGTCGATACGGGTGCGCGCGGTCTTGTCGTGGAGGGCGCCGCGTGGAGTGATGGCGGCGATCTTGTCGCCCTTGATGGCGACGTCGGCGTACATCCATGGATTGCCGGTGCCGTCGACGACGCGGCCGTTCTCGATGACCGTGTCGTAGTCGGGGCGGGCGCAGGCGGCGAGGAGCGCGGCGCAGAGGGCGGCGAGGCGGGCGATTCTCATGGTTGAGATGATGCGTCTCGGACGCACCAGTTCGCCAGACGCTGTTCTACACTTGGACGCGTTTTGTTTCACGCGGAGACGCGGACAACGACCAGAGCACGAGTAACGCTGTCATCCCGAGCGAGCGAAGCGAGTCGAGGGATCTGCACCTGCTGTTACGAAGTGCAGATCCCTCGCTACGCTCGGGATGACGGCGGACTCAGGTCGTCCCAGGCGGGGTTGGTCGCTTCAATGAGCGCGATCTTCTTCTCGCGCCGCCACGTCTTGAGCTGCTTCTCGCGGGCAATCGCTGATTTCGCATCGGGCGCTGATTCGACGAGAACGAGCCGGGCGCACCGGTAGGTCACCGAGTAGCCTGACGAGGCATTCCGATGTTCCGCGAGGCGCCTGATGATGTCGTTCGTCACGCCGATGTAGAGTCCTCGCGAGCGATTGGCGAGGATGTAGACGAAGAAGGTCCGCATGCGAACAACGTGTGGTTGTCCCGCGGGACGGGATCATCGTTCCAGCCGCACGTGTGGCGAATCTCTTCTGGGCTTGGGAAGTGCAGATCCCTCGACTCGCTGCGCTCGCTCGGGATGACAACGCTCGCCCGGATGACAGCGCTCGGATGACAGCGCTCGCCCGAGATGGCTCTCCCTACGGCTCCCGTTCCCTCGAGATCACCCGCACCAGCCGGTACGCCAGGCTCGATCCATCCGCCGGCGGGTTCGGCACTCGGCGGCGATCCACCTCGAGTCGCCAACGATACCCCTCCTCGTATGTGAACCCCTCGATGCGATTGTAGAACAGTCGCCAGCTCGTGTCGGGGAGCACGCGCACACGCAGACAGCGCGTGCGCGCCTCGCCCGTGCAGGGAACGCGGTGCGCGTCGACCTCGAGGGTCACGCGCTCCGCGCTGTCCTGGATGCCGGCCTCGCGACTCGGCGCACGCGACGCGCATGCGAGAACGCCGAGTGCGAGCACCAGCACACGCATCGTCAGTTCACCTTCACGGCACCGACGCCGCGGAAGTTGATGCACGGGTCGCCGTTCGGGCCCAGCTTGCCGCGCAGCACGAGCGACGTGGTGGCCAGCGTGAGATCGCCGTTCGCCACGAGGTCCGGCACGCTGAACTGCGCCATCATGTCGAGCCGGCCGTCGCCGTTGACGTCCTGGATCGTCGTCTGGTACTTGCCCTTCAGCGTCGCCACCTGCGCTTCGGCGCCCACCTCGTTGCCGATGCGCAGCGAGGACACGTCGATCGTGCGCGCGTCGAAGGTCGGCGTGCTGAAGATCGCCACCGGGAAGGTCCCCTGCTTCTTGAGCGCGATGGGCGACGGGTTGCTACCCGGCTGGATGCTGATCCCCACCGGGAGGTAGCCGACGGTGACCTGTGCCGTGTCCTTGCCCGTGCCATTGTCCTTGTCCGTCACCGAGAGGATGACGTTGTACGTCCCCGCGCCGCACACCCGATTGCTGCCGGTGATCGCGCCCTGCGCCGTCGCGCTGCCGGTGGTCGGGGTGCCGGTGCCCCAGTCGATGCTCCACGCCCACGGCGAGTCGTTGACGCCCGGATCGCTGAAGCTGCCGGCGAAGTTGAAGGTCTGTCCCGACGTGAAGGTCTTGTCCGCGCCGGCATCGACGATGGGGGCGACGTTCCTGACGGTGAGCGTCGAGGTCCTCGAGCCGGTCTCGTCGTCGTCCGTCACGGCGACGGTCACGTCGAACGAGCCATTGTCGGCGTAGCTGTGCTGCAGAATGAACGACTTGCCGGTGAGCGTGAGCGCCTCCGCCCCCGCGCCCTCGTCGTAGTCCACGGTCGCCGACCAGAAGTCCGCGCCCGGGTC
>DASVNI010000341.1:0-5756 GCA_036383935.1 Gemmatimonadaceae bacterium
CCGGCGAACGCCACGAGGAACTCGAGATCCTCGTCGGTGAATCGATGCGTCGCGCTCGGCGTGTCCACGTACAGCACGCCGAGCACGCGCTCCTCGCTTCCGATGAGCGGCGCGCAGATCGCCGACCGTACCTGCTGCATCTGGATCGAGTCGCCCTCGAAGCGCGTGTCCTGCGCCGCGTTGTCGGTGAGCAGCGCGACCTTCTCCTCCACGGCGCGCCGCGCGATCGACTGCGGCACGGCGCGTGGCGCTGCGCCGCCGCGCTTGTCCTGTGAGATCTTCGGAACCAGCTCCCCAAGCTCGTCGAACAGGAGGATCGCCACGCGATCCACGTCGAGCGTCTGGTAGGCGTACGCGGCAACCTTCGTGAGGAGCGCGTCGACATCGACGGCACGCGTCAGCCCTTTCGATACCTCGAGCAGCGTCGCGAGCTTCCGCTGGCTCTGATCGGTCGCCGGTGCGCTCAGCGGCGAGGGGATCGAGCGCGAGATTCCGCCCGGCTGCGTGTTGGGCGAGTTGAGCGCCATGAGCCCCGCGCGCGTGTCCCTGATCCGCATCTCGCGGACGATCTTCGGGCCGAGCGCGCTCGACGAGACCGTCGCCATGGAGGCCGGGGGCGTGGACGGCGTGAACGTCGCGAGGCGGAATGCGACCTTCCCGAACGCGACGAGGTCGTCCACCTCGAGCGTCGCCGCCGCCACCTTGCGTCCGTTCACGAAGGTGCCGTTGCTCGAGCCCAGGTCCCGCAGCGTGACCGAATCGTCATCCACGACCAGCTCGGCGTGCCGCCGCGAGATCGTCGGATCCGACACCGACAGGTCGCAGGTCGGCGCACGCCCCACGATGAGGGGCGCGTTCATCTTCAGGTCGAATGACTGGGTCCCGTCTGGGCTGATGAGGCGGTAGGCCATCAGGTCGGAATATGGGTTCGGGCGCCCCGAGCTGGCAGTAGCCCCCGGACCCTGGTGAGTTGGTGCATGCGATAGTGAGCTGGTTGGTCGGTCGATCGGTGAGGGAACAGCGAATGTCCACAACCGGGCTTGGAGAAATCCGCGTCGGGCATTCCACGCCGGTTGTGAAACGTGCCGTTCCACTCACGCAAAAACCGTCCAACGAGCCCACTATCCAACCGACCAACTCACGGCTTCAGCGGCTCATCGCATCCCTGACCCGTCCAATGGCCGTCAGCATCGCGCGCATCTTGCTCTCGGTCTCCGCCCATTCCATCTCGGGCACCGAATCCATAACGATCCCCGCCGCGGCCTGGACGTTCGCCACCCCCTCCGCGATGACGCACGTCCGGATCGTGATCGCGAGATCCATCCGCGCGCCCCCCGCGGCGATGTAGCCAACGGCGCCGCCGTACGCGCCGCGGCGCTCCGGCTCCATCTCGTCGATGATCTCCATCGCCCGAACCTTCGGCGCGCCGGTGAGCGTCCCGGCGGGGAAGGCGGCGCGGAAGGCGTCCAGCGCGTCGAGCCCCTCGCGGAGCTGCCCATCCACCTGGCTCACCAGATGGAACACGTGCGAGTACTTCTCGACGACCTTGTAGTCACTCACCTCGACGCTGCCGTACTGCGCGACGCGCCCGATGTCGTTCCGGCCGAGGTCGACCAGCATCACGTGCTCGGCGAGCTCCTTCTCGTCGCCGGTCAGCTCGGCCACCAGCTCCACGTCCTGCTCGGGGGTCGCGCCTCGCGGCCGCGTGCCGGCGATCGGGCGCACCGTCGCGCGTCCCCCACTCACGCGAAGCAGGAGCTCCGGTGAGCTGCCCACGAGCTCCACGCCGTCGAGGACCAGGTGGTACATGTACGGCGACGGATTGAGCGCCCGCAGCGCACGGTAGAGCGCCTCGCTCGGAAAGTCGTGCGGCACGGAGATGCGCCGTCCGAGCTGCACCTGGAACGCGTCGCCCGCCAGGATGTACTCGCGGATCCGCTCCACCCCCGCGAGGTACCGTTCGCGCGACGTGTTCGAGACCCCCTCGGCCGGTTTCGCGTCGGTGCGCAGGTCGAGCGACGGCAGCGTCGACGGCTTCCGCAGCTTCGCGATCGTGCGCTCCACCTCCGCCAACGCGCGGTCGTACTCGGCCCGGAGCGTCGCCTCGCTCGTGTCGTCGTCCAGCTGTGCTCCCACGACGACGCGTGCCTGCGACTTCAGGTTGTCGATGATGACCAACGCATCGGTGAAGACGAACAGGGCGTCCGGAACAGGGACTGCCTTTTTCGGCGGCGACGGCAGCCGCTCGATCAACCGCACGACGTCGTACGCGAAGAAGCCGACGGCACCGGTCCAGAAGGTGCCGAGCTCGCGCACGTCCACCGGCGTGCGCGCACGGATCAGCGTGTCGAGATCGTCGAGCGGATCCTTCGGCCGCCGCGCGCCATGCCAGCCGCGCTGCGGCGTCCAGTCCTGCACCTCGCCGTCCAGCAGCCGCCACGCCGCGCGCGGCGCGCTGCCCAGGAAGGTGTAGCGCGACCAGGTCTCGCTTCCCGCCGGCGCCGACTCGAGCAGGAAGGCGAAGGGCCCTTCCCGGAGCTTGGCGAACGCCGTCACCGGCGTATCGGTGTCGAGCAGGCAGTCGCGCCACACCGGCACGATCGCCCTCGCTCGCGCGCGGAGGCGGAAATCGTCGAAGCTCATTGCGCCCGCGCGAACGCGCGCGCTCCGCGCGCGTGATGTGCTCGCGCGCTAAATGGTACGTGCTTGTCCGGCCGGTGCGTGCCGGCGACCTTTCGTGAATGCATCGCTTGCTCGTCGCGGCGCTCGCCGCGTGCAGTGGGGTTGTCGCGCTCGCACCGCGCGCGGCGGGCGCCCAGCAGTGGAACGACTCGCGCTCGCGCGCCCTCGTCGAACGGGCCACGGCGCGGCGCGCCCAGCAGCTCGCCGACACCGGCCTCAGGGACTACAAGGCCGTCGCGCACGGCTACGTCACCTTCCTTGCCCAGGTCGGCGAGGGACTCGCCGAGCCGCCCAAGGTCGTGAAAGCCGACGAGCTCGTGAACGAAGTCTATTGGCGCGCGCCCAACCTCAGCAAGCAGGTCATCCTGGGCAGAAGGGACACCCTTCTGCTTCCAACGGATATCGCGTATCACCGCGATCACCTCGGCATCGTCCAGAACAACTTCCCCGCCATCATCCGGCTCGGCGAGGGCGACGAGGTGCGCGACGTCCCGCATCCCCTCTCGCCGGCCGGCCTCGAGGCGTACGACTTCGCCATCACGGATTCGCTGGCGTTGAACCTCCCGGGCCGCACCCTCACGACCTACGAGGTCAAGGTGCGCCCGAAGAACGATCGCCTGCCGCGGATCATCGGCGCGATGTACATCGAGCGCGACGACGCGCAGGTCGTCCGGATGGCGTTCAACTTCACGCGCGCGGCGTTCATCGACAACGCGCTCGAAGACCTTTTTGTCGTCATCGAGAACAGCCTCGTCAACGGTCGCTTCTGGCTCCCGCGCCAGCAGGAGATCGAGATCCGGCGCGGCGGCACCTGGCTCGACTACCCGGTGCGCGGGATCATCCGCGGCCGGTGGGTCATCGGGGACTACCAGATCAACACCGGCTTCTCTCCCGCAATTTTTGGTGGTGCAGAGATTGTCTTTGCACCAAAGGCGGTGCAGGACACCTTCCACTTCGGCGGCCGCATCCTCGATTCGCTACCGCCCGATGTGCGCGCCGTCACCAACGCGGACATCAAGCGCGTGCAGGAGGAGGCGCGCGCCCTCGTCCGCGCCCAGGCGCTTCGCCGCCCGCAGGCGCTCACCCTCTCCGCCGTCGGCGCCTCCGACTTCGCCCGCTTCGACCGCGCCGAGGGCTTCGCCTTCGGCGCCGGCCTGGCGTCGCGCTTCGGCGGCGGGTTCGGCATCGAGGCGAAAGGTCGCTACGGCGTCGACGACAAGCTGGGGAAGGTGGCTGGCACTCTCTCCTGGCAGTCGCCCAGGTGGGGCGTTCGCCTGTTCGGTGAGAGCGACTTCCGCGACGCCGGCGACATCCAGGAGCGCTCGACCCTCGTGAACTCGATCGCGGCGCAGGAGTTCGGGTCGGATTACACCGATCCCTATGGCGTGCACGGCGGCGGTATCGGCCTCGATGCCTTCAGCCTCGGCAGCTTCCGCCTCCACCTCGACGCGTCGCTCGAGCGCCAGCGGCCGTTGCGCGTGACCGCCACTCCTGCCTACGGAACGTTCGAGCCGATCCTCCCCGCTGCGCCGCTGCGCGCCACGCGCATCTCGCTCACCGGAAACCGCCCGACCGCGCTCTCCTTCCTCGGCACCGAGATCAGGCTCGACGGCGAGCTTCGCTTCAGCCACCTCACGACCGACGACGACCTCTTTCCGATCGAGCCGACGAACGTCGGGCGCGCGTTCCTGTCGGCCTCGATCGAACGACCCTTCGACAAGGGCCGCCTCGTTCTCTTCACCGCGGGCGGCGCCGTCGGCGCGGACGGAAGGATCCCGCCGCAGGAGTGGCTCTTCTTCGGCGGCCCTGTGAGTGCGCCGGGCTACCGCTTCCACGAGCTTCCTGCCGTCGTCGGCGTCACGCAGCGCGTCGAATGGCGCGCCGGTATCCCCGCGCCCAAGATCTCGCTCGGGCGCTTCGGGCGTGTCCCCGCGCAGGCGACGATCGCCCCCTTCTTCCAGGCGACCTACGCGCGGCATCCGCAAACCGGTCCGCTCGTGGCGCTGAGCCCGAGCAGCGCGGTCGCCATTCCATTCGGCTTCCAGCCCACAGGGCTCTACCCGAGCTTCGGCATCGCGCTGCAGCCCTTCTTCGATCTCCTGCGCTTCGAGGTCGCCAAGGGGACGCGCAACGGCAGCGTGCAGTTCAACGTGGACCTCTCGCGCGATTTCTGGGGCGTCCTCTAACCCGGGGTCAGAGCCCGGGGTCAGAGCCCGAAGGTGTCTGACCCCTTGGCGCGCTTGGCGCGCCTCAACACGTGACCCCGCGCGTGACGTGAGCTCGGAGCGCACCGTCCTCCGGCCATGCGGCGTCGCGAGCCCGTCATCCTCCTCATCGCCACACTGATCTGCCTCGTCGTCTCCCGCATCGGGGCGGCGGAGCCGGGCACGTGGGTGCTCGAGGTCTTCCCGATCTTCCTCGCGATCCCGCTGCTCGTCGCGACCGCGAAGCGATTTCCACTCACCCCGCTCGCGTATCGGCTGCTCTTCGTGCACGCGCTCATCCTCATGGTCGGCGGGCACTACACGTACGCGAAGGTCCCACTCGGCTTCTGGGTGCAGGACGCGCTGCATCTCGGACGCAATCACTACGACCGGCTCGGTCACATCGCGCAGGGATTCGTCCCGGCGATCCTCGCGCGAGAGGTGCTGCTGCGTCGGTCACCATTGCAGCGCGGGAAGTGGCTCTTCTTCCTCGTCACCTGCGTCTGTCTCGCGGGGAGCGCGGCCTACGAGTTCATCGAGTGGGCCGCCGCATTGCTCGGCGGTTCCTCCGCCGACGCCTTCCTCGGCACCCAGGGCGACGTCTGGGACACGCAGTGGGACATGTTCATGGCGCTCGTCGGCGCGCTGTCCGCGCTCCTCCTCCTCTCGCGCGTACACGATCGCCAGCTCGAGCAACTGGCCGCGCACTGAGCGCTCGCGCTCGTCCGTACCGGATCGCGCGGTTTTGGTGACGGTCGCCGAGCGGGCGCGGCTAGTCTGCGGTCGTGATCACACGCCGAGCCGCGCTTCCGCATCACGCTGACTTCTCCAGCATCGACCCGTCGATCGTCGCCCTCCTCGACGAGCGCT
>DASVNI010000342.1:0-11075 GCA_036383935.1 Gemmatimonadaceae bacterium
CAGCCAGCTCACGAATCGCCCATCGCGGTTTCTCCCCCCGGACGCGCAGCTGTATTTCCGCGACGTCTACGACCACATGCTGCGCATCACGGATGCGCTCGACAGCTATCGCGACCTGCTGAGCAGCACGCTCGACAGCTATCTGACGCAGGTCTCCAACCGGCTCGGCGCGGTCTCGAAAGGGTTGGCCGTCGTCGGCGCGCTCAGCATCCCCTTCGTCGTCGTCGCCGGCGTGTACGGGATGAACTTCGAGCGCATCCCGCTCTCGCATCATCCGTACGGGTTCGAGATCATGGTCGGTGTCCAGGTCCTCCTCGGTATCGTGCTTCTGTTCGCAATGCGACGCCGTGGGATGATCTGAGCCGCGCGCGGGCGCCTGATCGCAGAAGTGGCGTGAGACATGCGCTTGCGCACGCGACGGATTGCTTCGCTCGCGCAGACCCACTTCATGGACACGACCATGACCGGAATCAGTGGACTCGTCCGCGTCCCGCGCTTGTTGATCGCCGTTGTCGCCGCCGCGGCCGCCGTGGGATGCTCCTCCGCCGTCTCCCAGCAGCAGGAAGTGCAGATCGGGCAGCAGACCGCGGCAGAGGTGAACGCGCAGCTGCCGATGCTGCGCGATCCGCAGATCGACAGCTACGTGAACTCGCTGGGCCGGTCGATCGCGAGCCGCACGTCGCGCGCCGATCTGGATTGGAAATTCGCCGTCGTCAACACCGACGTGATCAATGCGTTCGCGCTCCCGGGCGGATTCGTCTACGTCAATCGCGGTGTCCTCGCGCGCGCCAGCAACGAGAGCGAGCTCGCGGGTGTGCTCGCGCACGAGATCGAGCACGTCGTGCAGCGCCATTCCGTGAAGCAGATGGAGCAGGCGCAGAACGCCAACATCGGCGTGACCCTCGCCTGCGTGCTCACGCGCGTGTGTGAGAACCCGGCGGCTCAGGCGGCCATCCAGGTGGGTGGCACGGCGTACTTCGCGAAAAACAGCCGCGATGACGAGGTTCAGGCCGATGAGGGTGGCTTCCAGAACATGATCCACGCCGGGATCAACCCGCGCGGCATGCTCACCTTCTTCCAGAAGCTCCTCGCCGAGGAGGGCTCGGGCGGAGGCGGTGCGAGCGCGTGGTTCGCTGATCACCCCGGTACGCAGGACCGGATCGCTGATATCGAGCGCATGCTCGCTGCCGTGCCGCCCTCCGAGCTCGCCAAGCTGCGCACGGACTCACCGCAGTTCCAGCAGATGAAGCGGCGGCTGGCTCAGCTGCCCCCAGCGCCACGCGCGCGGCAGTAGAAAGCCGGATGGCCGCGTCCGCCGGCCATCGCTAGTTTCACGGTATGGGGCAGACGGCGGATCGTGTTCGACACGACGACCATGATCACCACCACGGTGATCATGGGCACGGGCACGATCACGGGCACAACCATGCGGGTCACAGCCATGCCGGCCATGGCCACGTGCATTCGCCGGCCAGCTTCGATCGCGCTTTCGCCATCGGAGTCGGGCTCAACGTCGCGTTCGTGGTGGCGGAGATCGGATTCGGACTCCGCACGAACTCTCTCGCACTGATCTCCGACGCCGGCCACAACCTGGGGGACGTGCTCGGGCTCGTCCTCGCGTGGGCCGGTACCGTGCTCGCGAGGCGCAGCCCGACACCGCGGCGCACGTACGGCCTGCGTCGCTTCTCCATTCTCGCCGCGATGGCCAACGCCGGGCTACTCCTCGTTGCCGTCGGCGCGATCATCGTCGAGGCGATAGACCGCCTGCGGCACCCCGCTCCGGTCGCCGGCGGCATCGTGGCGGTCGTGGCGGCCATCGGGATCGTCATCAACCTCGGCACCGCGCTCGGTTTCATGCGCGGCCGCGAGCACGACCTCAACATCCGCGGCGCCTACCTCCACATGCTCGGTGACGCCGGTGCATCGGCCGGCGTCGTCGTCGCCGGCCTGCTCATCAGCGCCACCGGGCTGCTCTGGATCGATCCGGTCATCTCCCTCCTGCTCGCCGCGGCGATCCTCTGGAGCACCTGGGGACTCGCGAAGGATTCCGTCAACCTCGCGCTCGACGCCGTGCCGGCAGGCATCGACCCGCTCGAGGTCGACGCAGCGCTCCGTAGCCTGGAGGGGGTCGTCGAGGTGCACGATCTCCACATCTGGGGTATGAGTACGACGGACGTCGCGCTCACCGCGCATCTCATCCGTCCCTGCCACGGCGGTGAAGACGCGCTCCTCGCCTCCGCGACGAGACTCCTGCGCGACCGGTTCGGGATCGCTCACGCCACACTGCAGGTAGAACAGGGACTCGCGATCCATCCGTGCGATCTGGCTGCCCCAGGTAGCGTCTGAGATCCAATCGCCGGAGCCGATCGTAGATTGGAGGTAGGGCGACGGCATTCCCTACTGCTTCCTCTCGCCGCACGTTCTCCCTTCACCACCGTCCGCGATCGAGCTCGCCGTGGCACCACTCGTCAAACGCAATCACTGGGTCGTGCGCCTCACCCACTGGGTGAGCGTGATCGCGATCGTGATCATGGCCGGCAGCGGCATGCGGATCTTCAACGCGCATCCGGCGTTCGCGCGCCCTGGCGAGCGCTTCCCGCTCAATCCGTGGGAGGGGAGACCCATCCCGGAGTGGCTCACCTTCGGCGGCTGGCTCGCCGGCGCGCGGCACTGGCACTTCGCGATGATGTGGCTCCTCGTCGCGAACGGCGTGCTCTACCTGGGCTTCCTCTTCCTTCACGGAGAGTGGCGCGACATCGTCCCGCGTCGCGGCGATGCGCGTGACGCGTTGGAGATGCTCAAGTTCTATCTCTTCGTGCGCCCGGATCATCCGCCCCAGGCGAAGCACAACGCGTTACAGAAGAGCGCGTACTTCGCGATGGCGGTCCTCGGCATCATCATCGTGCTGAGCGGGCTCGCCATCTGGAAGCCGGTGACGCTCAGCTTCATCACACGGCTGTTCGTGAACTACAAGTGGGCGCGGTTCGTCCACTTCGTGGCGATGGCACTGCTGCTCCTGCTCGCACTCGTCCACGTGTTCATGGTCTTCGCCGTGGATCCGTACTCGTTGCGCGCGATCGTGACGGGCTGGTACGACCGTGCGCGCTCGCCGGAGGCACGCAACGCGCGTCCGTTCTATCATCTCCTCGGACCAGCGCGCGAAACTCCCCCGTCGCGCGAGGTGCCTCCCACATGAGCATGGACCGCCGGCGCTTTCTCACCATCTCCGCCGCCTCGCTGAGCAGCGCGCTGCTCTCGGCGTGTGACGCGAATCCCGAGCGCGCGCAGAAGCTCCTCGCGCTCGCGGAGCGCGGCAACCGGCGCGTGGAGGAAGACCTGTTCCGCCACACGGCGATGAATCACGTGCCGTCGTCGGCCCCCGTCGCCGGCGCGAGCTTTCCGAAGTACCACATCTCGAAGACGGTGCCGGTGTGGGATACGGCGGCCAGGGGCGTCTGGCGCCTCGAGGTCAGTGGTGCGGTCCGCCACCCTCTCTCGCTCACCCTCGACGATCTGATGAAGCTCCCGCGCATCACGCAGAAGGTCGATCACTTCTGCGTCGAGGGCTGGAACGCGCGCGCCACCTGGTCGGGCGTTCGCGTCAGCGATCTGGCGCGCGCCGCGCAGGCCACCGACGACGCCCACTACGTCGATTTCGCCGGCTTCGACGAGGACTACCACGAGAGCTGGGACATGGCCAGCGCGATGCATCCGCAGACGCTCGTCGCGTACGGGATGGACGGCTACCTTCTCACGCCCGCGCACGGCGCGCCCGCGCGCCTGCACTCGCCCGTGAAGCTCGGCTACAAGAACACCAAGTACCTCACGCGCGTCGTGTTCATGCCGAAGCAGAACGGAGGTTACTGGAGCGATCAGGGCTACGAGTGGTACGGAGGCACCTGATGTCGGACGTCCCTGAAGTCACCGACAACGCGGCTGCCAGTCGGTTCGAGATTCTCACCGAACAGGGCGCTGCGATCCTCACCTACAGGTATCGCGGCGCCGACCTGGATCTCATTCACACCGAGGTACCGCCGGCACTCGAGGGGCGCGGCTACGCGTCCGCCCTCGCCACCGCGGCACTCTCCTTCGCGCGACGCGAGGGACTGAAGGTCATCCCCACCTGTCCATACGTGAGGGCGTACCTCGCACGCCACCCGGAGCACGCGGATCTCGTCGTGCATCGCTGAGCGCGTCCGCCCTCTCGCGAGGAGCCTCGTCCTTCCGTAAGCTCTCGCATGCTGAGTCATACCCCGGACGTCGAGCGCCCCGAGCCACGCTGGCCCGTCATCGTTGCGGCGTGCGCCGCCGTCGCGCTCCACTTCGCGTTGCCGCCATCGCTGCGACCCGGCACTCCGTGGTTCCTCTTCTTCATCGTCGGCACGCTCGTGATCGCGGCGACGGTCTTTCGCCGCCTCGGCATGCATCGCCAGAACTCGTGGGCCTCGTACGGCGTGCTCGGTGCGCTCGCGCTGGGACTTCTGTACGGTGTCGTGATGCTGATCGTCGGCCTGATGAGAAAGACCGAAAGCGGCACCCAGCTGCTCACCTCCGCCGGCGTGCTGTGGTCGAGCAATGTGATCGTCTTCGCGAGCTGGTACTGGCGGCTCGATGGAGGCGGTCCCAACGAGCGCGAGCGGCGCGAGGCCCACACGCGCGGCGCGTTCCTCTTCCCGCAGATGACGATCACGCCGCCATCCAGCGATGTGTCGCTCGCTGAAGAGGAAGGGTGGCGTCCCAGCTTCGTCGACTACCTCTTCCTCGCCTTCAACACGAGTACGGCGTTCTCGCCCACCGACGTGCCCCCACTCTCGCCCTGGGCGAAGGGAACGATGATGCTGCAGTCGGTCATCTCGTTGGCGACGGTCGTCGTGCTGGCGGGCCGCGCCGTCAACATCTTCTAGCGGTCAGTCTTCCTTCCGCCGCGCCGGCGCGGGGGGCACGCGCTTCGCCTTCATGCACCAGCGTTCCAGCTCGAAGGTCGACACCGTTCGCCAATCGGGCGGATACGGCGCGAGGCGGCGCTTCTCCCCCTCGCCCGACTCGAACACCAGCCAGCCGCCGCTCCGACGGTCCTGCTCGAGCAGCTTCGCCAGCGTCTGTGACATCGTCGGCGAGCCGATCTCGCGCACGGTCCATTCGACTCCCACGGCATCAGTGAACGAACGGGTGTTCGTGAGCTGAGTCATGATCGCGAGTGTCGCGGGAAGGAGGGGCGCCGCGTGGGGAAGGGCGGTGCTTATTGATACTGAATGTACAGCGGCCGTGGTGTGAGGCGCAGCACTTCGGCGGGCGTGAGCAGTGGATCACCCTTCTTGGTGTCGTTGTGGTAGAAGAGCTTGAAGCCGGTGAACTGTACGGGCTCCGCCTTCACGTAGTCGTGGTAGGAATCGAACTTCAGCCAGGGCGGACCCCACCCGTCCATGTCCATCACCACCTGCACGTGCGGCGTGTAGCGGATCTTCGACGCGTTGGTCACCATCTTCCGCGTGAACCGGTGCACGATGAGAATCTTCGGCGGCAGCTTCTTCTCGCGGACGATCGAGTCGAGCCATGTCACCGCCCAGTTCACGTCGCCGGCATCGAGCGTGCCGATCACCGTGCCGGGAACCTTACCCGAAGTCGCCATGGCGAACTCGGGATCGATCGCGAGATGCACGTCCGGGTTCTCGAGGAATGGGCGGAGCCGCGGCAGCTCCGCCTGGACGGTGCTCTTCCCGACCTGAACGTCGATGAAGAACAATCCCTTTCGCGCCTTGATCCACGAATACACCTCGCTCACCATCGAGTCGCGCATCTGCAGGCGATACAGTCCGGCTCTTCCCGGCGTGCCTTGCGCCACGGTGGCGATCAGATGCAGCGCAGGCACGACCGGATGCGTCGGATCCGCTTTCGCCCAGCGCACGACCTCGCGGTCCAGCATGCGAAGCATCTCGTCCTTCGGATACTCGCCGAGCACGCCCATCTTCTTCGACAACGGGTTGCCGTAGTACGCGACCACGCGGTTGGCGGGGAAGATCGCGCCCGGCAGCGGCGCGGGCATCTTCACCGGCCACTTCCGATCGAGCACGGAATCGGGCTTGGTCATGCTCGCGAGCGCGACGCTGTCGCGATGGTTGCGATTCGGCAGCGCCGGCTCTTCCTTCGCGTTCGGATCGGTGTCGGAGCCCTTCTTCGCGGTGGCGGCTTCCGCCGTGATCGCGGTGACGCCACTCGGTACCGCATGGTGCGCTGAATCCTTCTTCACGCCACCGGTCGCCCGTTGGTCGGCGGACAGTGCGCCGTTCGGTCGATCGTAACAGGCAGCCGCCGCGAGCACGAGCAGCGGGATGGCGTGACGGACGGAGAGTCGAATCATGTGCGCGGCAACGGGGCGGGGAGAGTCCGGCAGAGTTCCGGGCTGCGACATCCTAGCTGGCTCCCGTGCAAGCACCAAGCCCCTCGGCTCGCTCCACGCGTCGGCATTCGATGACGCCGCCGATGTCCTCCACCGGCGCCATCCGCCGTCCGGCTCAGGGGAAGTCGCGCTCGAAGGCGCTGCGCGCCTCCTGGAGCTCGACCGAGACCTGCGCGGCCGTCTCACGCTGTATGATCATCGGCGACGGGCCGCTCACGCGACGAATGAGGTCGTCGTAGTGGTAGCGTGCCGAGGCCGTCGCGAAGTGGAAGCCTCCGCTGCCGATCCGTGCTCCGGAGAACCACACGGTGACGGCGTCGCTCGCTTCGTGATAGTGAAAGGTCGAGCGGTAGACCAGGTCGTTGAGTGGCGCGAACTCGTAGGCGCCAAGCAGCGGATTGGGCGCGACAGTCCAACTGGTGCCGTCCGCGCTCCTTGCGAAGTAGATCGCGGTCTGAGAACAGGTCGCCCCGTCAGGATATGCCGCGACGAGCGCCCAGTACTCCTTCTTGGCGGGGATGTACTGCACGTCGAGATGCCAGGGCACACGTCCCGGCACACGCAGCGTCACCGACGCGGGATCGCCCCACGTCACGCCGTCGGTCGAACGGCGCTGCTGCAACTCCACGCCGCTCATGTACGAGGTGCAACCCCGTTCCAGAGCGGAGACCGACCACATGCGCCACGCGCTCGCACTCTCGCGCACGATCGCCGGAGAGATCACGCCGTATTTCTCACCGCTCAAGACGAACTGCGGAGCGGACCACTCCGCGCCGTTCTGGCTCGTCATCATGTACAGATCGTCCGACGAGCCCGTCATGTAGCGGTAGTACATGCGCAGCTGGTCGCGATCGGGATCGTACACCATGTCCGGATCCGACAGGTATCCGCCCGCGCTGGGCAGCGCGAGCGGATTCTTCACATTCGCCGGCACCGTCATCTGCCGCGATGTGTAGCCCTGGTAGATCGAGGGGTTCTCGTACGTGGGGTTGCCCGTCGGGTAGGGAGTGCCGGACACCCAGTACTTGCGCCCCTGCCAGCGTTCCGGGAAGGCGACTGCATCGGGGTGCACCAGCTCTCCACTGCCGTCGTACGTCGGAGTGAGGATCAGCGTCGGCGCGACGCTGACGGCACCAGGGATGTCAGCCTCGTCGTACTCCGAGTTGTCCGTAGGCGGAGTGAACACGGGCGGCGGAGACGGCACCGCGCGTGGCGCCACCTGCTCGGCGCCGTGACACGCGGTGATTGTGATCCCGCTCACCAATAGCACGAGCAACCCTCGACGCACCGCGGCGGAAGGCCGCGACCATGGCTGAACCATGCTGGAGCGTGCGTCCCACGACGTGCCAGCTTTCTCGTTGCTGTGCATCGGTGTCCTTCCAGTCGGTTCTCCGCGCCTTCGCGGAGGAGCACCGGACGAGGGTTGCGATCATGTAGCGCCCTCTCTCGCTGAATCGTCTTTCTCGAGGGCCTCCGCCCTCACTGTATTGTGTCGAGGGTCACAAAAGCTGGCCCAAACCGGTCTCGTGCGCTAGTCGGGCCGGCGACATTTGTTTATGGTTCACCGCCCGGTGTTGGCGTGCTGGTGGGACTCGTCCCAGGGCTGACGTACGAGCGCTCCGCGAGGGAGATGGCATGTGCGGGATCGCAGGGTTCTGGTCGCCGACGTTGTCGGCTGCGGAGCGTCGAGAGACGGTCCGCCACATGACGCACCGGCTCGCGCACCGCGGTCCGGACGCCGACGGCCATTGGGTGCCTGCCGACACGCCGATCGCGCTCGGCCATCGCCGGCTCTCCATCCTCGACCTCTCGGCGGCCGGCGCGCAGCCCATGTGGTCGGCCAATGGGCGCTTCGTCGTCTCGTTCAACGGCGAGATCTACAATTTCCGTGAGCTGCGAGAACGACTCAGCGCTCTCGGCGCGACCTTCCGCGGCTCGTCGGATACCGAGGTGTTGCTGGCGGCATTTGAAGCGTGGGGAATCGCCGCCGCGCTGCGCGAGGCGACCGGCATGTTCGCGCTCGCCGTCTGGGACGTGCGCGAGCAGGAGCTCATCCTCGCCCGCGACCGCATCGGCGAGAAGCCGCTCTACTATGGCGTGTGCGGCAACTCGCTGCTGTTCGGCTCGGAGCTCAAGGCACTGCGCGCCCATCCGCACTGGGTCGGCGAGACCGATACGGGTGCCGTCGGCCTGCTCGTGCGCTTCGGCTACGTGCCCGCGCCGTATTCGATCTATCGCGGTATCGGCAAGGTGACGCCTGGTACCGTGATGTGCTTCCGTCCGCGCGACGGACTCGTCCCCTCGGTCACACCCTACTGGTCGGCGCTCACCGTCGGCCGCGCCGGCGTCGCGCGCCCGACGACGAAGTCCGACGCGGAGCTGATCGACGAGCTCGACGTCATGCTGCGGCGAGCGGTCGCCGACCAGATGGTGGCGGACGTTCCGCTCGGTGCCTTCCTCTCCGGCGGGATCGACTCGACGACCGTCGTCGCGATGATGCAGGCACAGAGCAAGAAGCCTGTGCGCACCTTCTCGATCGGATTCTTCGATCCGAAGTTCGAGGAGGCGCGGCATGCGCGCGCCGTCGCCGCGCAGCTCCGGACCATCCACACGGAACACTATCTCTCGGCCGAGGAGTCGATGCGCGTCATCGATCTCCTCCCGACGATGTTCGACGAGCCCTTCGCCGACTGGTCGCAGATCCCGACGTATCTCGTCTCCACGCTCGCGCGTGACGCCGTCACGGTGGCGATCACGGGGGACGGCGGCGACGAGCTGTTCGGCGGCTACGACCGCTACGTCGGGCTGGACAACCTCTGGCGGCGCCTGCGTCTCGTGCCGCGTCCCGTGCGCAGGATCGTGGCGCGTCAGCTCGACGCCGTGGATCGTCTCGATGCACGCCGGTGGAAGCCCGATGCGTGGCGGGCGGGCGACTCGGTGAGCGCGCGCCGCGCGCACGCCATGGTCGTGAAGGCGCGCAAGCTCGCGCGTCTTCTCCGCTGCGAGTGGCGTGAGGACCTCTATCAGGAGCTCCTGTCCTCGTGGTCCAATAGCTCGCGGCTCGTCCCCGGTGCTCCGCTATTGCCGACTGCGCTCAACGACGTGGCGAACCTGATGCCCGGGGCGACCTTCGCGCAGCAGATGATGCATCTGGACCTGATGTTCTATCTGCCCGACGACGTGCTGGCGAAGGTGGATCGCGCCTCGATGGCGGTGAGCCTGGAAACGCGCACTCCATTCCTCGACCATCGCGTGGTGGAGTTCGCCGCGACGTTGCCCCTGCACATGAAGCTCCGGAACAAGCAGTCGAAATGGATCCTGCGTCGACTGCTCGACCGCTACGTGCCGCGGAAGTTCGTCGAGCGCCCGAAGATGGGGTTCGGGGTGCCACTGCACGACTGGCTTCGTGGGCCACTGCGCGACTGGGCGGAGGCGAAGCTCGAACCGGCTCGACTGGCGAGGCGCGACGTGTTCGATCCGATCGAAGTGCGACACGTCTGGGAGGAGCACGTGCGCGGCTATTCCAACAACGTTGCGACCCTCTGGCCGGTGCTCATGTTCGACAGCTGGGCCGAAGGGGCTGTCGAGGCCTCGGAAGCGACCCTGCGCTCGACGACCGTGGCCGAGCAGTTCGGGCGCAGTGACGGCGTGATGGAGCGATGAGCGCCATGACGCGCACCGCCGAGAGTCGAAGGAGGTGACGGGCATGCATGGACCGACGCCGAGCGAGAGACTCAGACGCTCATTGTGGAACGCGATCGCGGAAGATTCGTGGGCGCAGTCCGAACTGGACGCGTCCGTGAGCGAGTACGTCAGCGAAGCGCGCGAGCGCGAGGTGACGCTCCCGGAGATCTGCCGCGCGCTCCGTGTGCACGTGCAGCAGGTGGGACTCGGACTCTCGGCGGATCGCTACGAGACGATCGCGCGGCACGTCGAAGCGCTGGCCGAGACGGCGTATCGCGGCGTCTTTCGCGGGCGCCACTCCTCGCGTACGGTCGACATGTCCTCGGACGTCGACGACAGCTAAGGCGTCTTGTTCGGATCGTCGCCGAGCAGGCCGGCGATGAACGGTTTCGCGATGCAATCGTAGAAGCCGCGCCCATTGCAGATCGATTTCGCCGACGCTTCGACGTACCGCCGTACCTTGTCGGGGTAGTTCCTGCAGTTCGGCGTGTTCGACCCCGTCACGCACCCGTTGTAGCGCAGCAGTGCTGAGCGATAGTCACGCTCGGTGGTGCCTCCGCCCCTCGTGCGCGGATGGAAGTACTGGTCGAGGATGAACAGGCCGTACTTGAGGTTCGTCGAGTCGCTCGCGAGATCCTTCCCCAGGCTGTCGCTGAACTGCTTCTTCAGCCAGACCTTCGGGTAGACCTGCATCAGGCCCACCGCGCCGACGTTCGACATCGCCTTGGAGATGAAGCGGGCATTCTCCGTGAGCATCACGCCGAAGACGATCGCGGGAGAGATGCCCCGCGTGTACGCCTCGCGAACGGCGTACTGCGCGATGGAATCGGCGCGTGCGGAGTCGAGCTGTCCCGTCCGCATCAGGTCTTCGTAGAAATTCCGCTTCTCCTCCTGGTACTTCGGCGACGCCATGAGGCGCGCCACCGTCGTGCTCTCGACGGGCGCGATGACGGCCGCGGCGACCGGCGCGCGCTTGCGCAGCTGCTCGACGACG
>DASVNI010000343.1:0-4529 GCA_036383935.1 Gemmatimonadaceae bacterium
GTACGCGGTGGAAATCGCGAAGGCGCGGGGAACGGCCACTCCCAGTAGGTAGTACGGAGTACCTGGTACCGGGACTGGCATACGAGCTCCCGGAATGCGGGCGAGATCGTTCGAGAGCATTCACGGGATCGAGCTTCGCAAATGCGAACGCGGTCGCCGGTCTGCTCAGCGGCCAGGGCCCCCGTTCGTGCGCTCATGCCGTTCGGGTGGGCCGCCACCAGCGCAGCGGCTCAGTCGCATTTGCAGGATCGGGTCTCGCCGAACTTCGGCAGTCGCTCGCTCGGCAAGGGTCTGGATAAGTGAACAGTCGAGTCTTGGTTGCCGCGCCAACAGACCAAGTACCTGCGGGTCCTTGCTCGATCGCACGAGGTCTGCGATGACATCGGATGGCGTGGATAGATTGCGCGCTAGCTGATAGCTCAGTCCTCGGATCGGTGCGGGTTGGAGGTGGTGAATCTCGCGCAGGATCTCAGGGGGAGTGTTGCTGTGCGCGGCGATCGCCTGCAGGAAGTAGCCCCGGTAGGTGGCCGTCCGGTATACCGTGGCCAGAGTGAATGATGCGGCGCCGCGGTTCCGAACGGCCGCGAGCGCGAGACCGAGATCCGGTGAGCGGGCAAGGGTGTCGAGGAGCAGCGAATCGACCCCATATTCACTGCCGAGTACCGCCAGCACGAACGCGCGGTCGTCACGCCGCGCCCGAAGTAGCGCCGTGAGTGTGTCGCCGCGCCGCTCGGGAGGGACGCGCAGCAGAAAGGCGCGAAGCTCCGCTCTGTCAGCGGCATACGCCTTGTCCAGGCGCGCCTGCTCGCTGCGACGCCTCTCATTCAGTGAGGTGGTCTCACCGACGGCGAAGAGCTCGAGCGCGGGGATCGCCGCCGCGACGATCACTGCCACGACCCCGAGCACGCGCGCGACTGCGCCCGGACGGCGCCGAGAGGCTCCGTATCCGAGCGCGATCACGCCAGAGATCGCGGCGACCGTGGGGAGGACGACGAAGCCGATGCTCGCCGTCGAGGACCGCGAGGCCATGATGTGCCACGTCCCCGCGGCCAGCGTGGCGAGGAAGCAGCCGAGGCTCGCGGCGAGCCCCTCCCGCCGCCCGGTGGCGGCGAGGCGTAGTACCGCGAGCACATAAGGAATCGCGGGAAGAGAGACAGCAACCCAGAACATCGTAGCACCATTCGGCCAGGAGGATCGCCGCGGCCGCCTCAGGACATAGGCCCCGCCAGTGTCACGCGCGCGCGTTGCTCCCGTGTCCCCGTCGTGTACGCGGCCTTGGCCCACCCATCACGCGTGCGCTTGAGCACCAGCGCGTCGTGCGACGACTTCGAACCGCCGGCCTTCGGCTTCGGCTTGCCGCTCTTCGTGTGCGTCTGGTTCCAGATCGCGCGCGCCCGGTAGTGCTCGTACAACCGCAGGAACTCGGCGAAGTACGCCTGCGCGAGCGTCGGTGAGCCGGTGATCTCGAGGAGGTTCTCGTCGTTCCGGTGCACCGAGTTGTTGCTCATGTTCGCCGAGCCGGTGTAGATGGTCGGGCTCTTCGTGTCCGCATCGATCACGATGAACTTGTGATGGATGTGCACCGCCGGCGGGGTGTGTGGCTTCTTGCCGTCGTTGCTGGGCGGCGCGGGCGGGACGGTGCTGAAGCGGCTCGTGTCGATCGAGGAAAGCTCGGGGAGGAAGTTCGCCGGCGCCGTCGCCCTGTTGAAGTAGTCGTAGGCGAGCACGTCGCGCTGCGTGCGCGAGCGGTTGTACAGCGTCACCTCCACCTTCGCGTTCTCCGTCAGCCCCGTCGGCTCCTTCCCGTCGGCGATCGCCCTGGCGTTCTTCTTCGCCAGCGCGTTCGTCGGGTCGACGATGCTGTTGAGCATGCCGAACATGATCTTCTTCTTGTCGCCCGCTTCCATCAACGCCTCGAGCAGCGCCTTGTCCGTCGGGCTGAACATGCAAAAGACAACTGAGCTTCTTGCCTTCTTCACCGCCTGGACGACGGTGTCGATCGACACGCGCTTGTTCGACGTCTCAGGGGAGAAGAACACGCGCACGCTCGCCTTGCCGACCTTAACGGGGCTCGACCACGCGGCGTCCGTGCCGAGTGACGCGACGGTGGGGTCGCTGCTGAGCGCCACCTGGCGCGCGTCGTAGAGCTTCGCCAGCGCGGGCGACGCGAAGGTGTGCAGCACGTTCGCCTGCGCCGTGAGCCCTTCGGGGGTGAAGTTCGCGGAGCCCGCGAGCAGGGAGCTCGGCTTTCCGTCCTTGAAGCGGACGAGGAACTTGTCGTGCATGATGTTCGCGCGCGTGCGTGGCGTCGTCACGTAGCCATCCAGCCGGAGCGACGCGATCGACTCCTTGTCGACGGTGTCCGTTCCCGGCTTCCACATGTACGCGATCGCTCGGTTGCCCTTGGCCTTTTTCAGCGCGGGCATCGTCCAGAGCTTGTCGGTGAGGTGATAGATCGCGCCCGTCAGTCCAGGCGCGTTCGTGGCGAACTTCGGGATGGCGTCCTGCATCCCGTTGGCCAGCCATTCCATCGCCCGCTCGAGCTCGGCCTTCGACACCGTCTTCGCGTCGGCGACGCCGGGGAACTCGCGCTGGAACGACTGCGAGCTCACGACCGCGCGGTTGAAGTACGTCCCGATCCCGTCGGCGTCCTCGATCCTCGGCACGACGACCTTGCACGTCGTCGCCTCGTCCTCGAGCAGGTCCAGATCGGCCGGTCCCGTGCCGAGCACGGGGAAGACGGTGTAGCTGAACGTCTTGCCGCGCTGCTCGGTGGTGATCCCCGAGTCCCACCACATGAACTTCTGGATCGGCGCGAGATCGCTCGGCGTCGGCGACGAGCCCTCGACGGGCGGGGCGAACGACAGCTTGTTGTACAGATAGGCGTCCTTGTCACCGGCGCGATATCCCGGCGAGCGACGGATCGCGAAGCCGAGGAAGTCCGGGTGCTGCTTGCCCTTCGGCCAGTCGAGGGCGAGGAGGACGAGCGTGGGCGACGCATAGGCGCGCACCTTCACCGAGCCGGCCGTCTTCTTGGCTGCCATTGGGATCACGCGAGTACAGGTGGACCGTCGGTGCTGCGAGAGCGACTCGACCGACCGCGTCGTCGCGGAGGTGGGCGGTGGGCAACTACGCTATTGCGCCTCGGCCCTCGTCGCCAGCCGTTGGGGTCAGACACCGGGGTCAGACACCGGGGTCAGACACCGGCGGACGCGGCTGGACAGAACGACGGGTCCTTCACATGGTAGTGGCCCCACCACCATGCTCGAGGCTCCGATGCCCTTCTTCGCCGTCCTCCCCATCGCGCTGATCGCGTTGCTCGCCTACGCAGCGGCGCGCCCCGACGTCTTCCGTGTCCAGCGCTCGTTGCGCATCGCCGCGCCGCCGCAGGCGATCGTATCGCACATCGACGACTTCCGCGAATGGGCGGCGTGGTCGCCCTACGAGAAGCTCGACCCGGCCATGCAGCGCACCTTCAGCGGTCCGACGAAGGGCGTCGGCGCCGTCTACGAGTGGAACGGCAACAACAAGGCGGGCGCGGGCCGCATGGAGATCATCGAGGACACGCCCCAGCGCGTCGCGTTCAAGCTCGACTTCTCGCGTCCCATGCGCGCGAGCAACACCTCCGCGTTCGACCTCGCGCCCGAGGGGGGCGAGACGAAGGTGACGTGGAGCATGGAAGGCCCCGCCGCCTACATGATGAAGGTGATGGGCGTGTTCATGAACATGGACAAGATGATCGGGCGGGATTTTGAAGTCGGGCTCGGGAACTTGAAACGCATCTCGGAGAATGGTTAACGGTTTTCGGTGATCGGTTGTCAGTCGGCCTCGGGAAGCAGGGGCTTCCCGAGGCCGGCTCATAACCAAGAACCAAGAACCAAGAACCGCGTTTACAACAGCGTTTACGGCGCTCTCAGCGTCCCCGACATCGGCTTCCCCGTCGGCCGCTCGCTGCGCTTGTACAGATAGGCCGACTCGACGAGTCGCGGGCCCTGTGCGTCGCACACGGCGAACTTCGATCCTTCGTACGCCACCGCGCCGGCGAACTCACCCTTCTTGTTGATCGCGTAGTAGCTCAGGTCGAAGTAGGGGCGGCCGCGGTCGTTGAGCAGGCGCGTCTCGGTCATGGCGATGACGCGCTCCATCACCTTCATCAGCGCGGCCTCCGGCGTCATCCCCTGGCGCATGAACTCCACGGCGAGGAAGGCGCCGCACACCTTGATGTTCGCCTCGCCGCGTCCGGTCGATCCCGCTGCGCCGACTTCGTTGTCGCAGTACTGCCCTGCCCCGATGATCGGGCTGTCGCCGACGCGACCGGGGATCTTCCACGAGAGGCCCGACGTCGTCGTCACCGAGCCGATGTCGCCGCTCGCGGTCACGGCATTCATGTTGATCGTGCCGAAGGTGTGCGGGATGCCGCGTTGGTCGAACCAGATGTGCGAGTCGTTCTCCGGATGCGCGAGCGACGAACGGTTCGGCGGCAGCTCCGGCTTCGCGATCTTCACGTCGTCCTTGTGGTCGAGCCAGTT
>DASVNI010000344.1:0-38144 GCA_036383935.1 Gemmatimonadaceae bacterium
CGACATCACCGACCAGACGGCCGACCTCGACGAGCACGGCACGCCACAGCCAATCAAGGTGCGCGTGCTCGCCAGCGCGATCGTCTCCGTCGGCGACACCGACCAGCTCATCAAGACCGCGGCGAACCGCTTCTTCGCCAAGCCGGAAGTCGATCAGATGAACACGATCACCGATCTGCTCTCCAGCTCCGGCCGCCGCGCCATCAACCTGCTCACGCACGATCAGCTCTTCTCCGCCAAGGGCCCGTCGCGCGCGCTGCCGCCCGGCACGTCGCCCTCCACCGCCGTCGCGCCGCCCACGCCACGCGCGCTCGTCGCGGCGGACGCGAACGATTCGCCGGAGGACGACGACGATCCGCTCGCCGTGATCATCCGCAAGGCGTGCTCGCGCGAGCTCACCGACCTCGGGCTCATCTTCAACTCGCTCAACATCAAGGTGGTGCAGAGCGAGGTGGCCGATGCACGCCGCCGCATGTCCGCCGCCGAGGCGCAGGCCACGGCCGACATCGTCTCGGCGCAGCAGGCGCGCCGCGCGAAGGAGGCGCAGCTCGAGGCCGAGCGGAACATCTCCGACAAGCAGCGTGAGCTCGAGCAGACGCGTGCCGCGAACGCTGCGCTCATCGCGCAGGCCGAGGCCAAGCGTCAGGAAGCGATGGGCGTGCAGCGGGTCGCGGAGCTCGATGCGACGCAGATCGCGCAGGCACGCGCCGACGCGGAGCGTGTGACGATCGAGGCGCAGGCCGCGGCGGAAGCGGAGGCGATCCGCATCCGCACGGTTGCATCGGCACAGGCCGAGGCGATCGAGAAGGTGAACCAGGCGATCGCGGCAGGTGGCGAGAGCTACTTCCGCTATCGCCAGATCGAGATGCTGCCCACCATCGCGCCGAAGATCGCCGACGCACTGGCCGAGGCGCGCCTGATTACCATCTCCGGCGGAGAGAATGGCGGCGCGCCGAACGGTGCCACGAACCAGATCGCGAGTGTGATCCAGACCGTGCTCGCGGCACAGCTCGTGACCAAGGGCGGCGTGCTGGGCGACGTCGCCTCGAATGGCGTCGCGGCGCCGATGTCGCCGATCCCGCCGGTCGTCCCTCCTGCCGCGCCGACGCGGAAGTAGCGCGCGCCAGTGTGATGTGACGCGGGGCCCGGCATCACGATGCCGGGCCCCGCGTGTTTCGCGTCTCGTCTATTCGGGTTTCTTCTTCGGCTTCCTGGTCGAGCTCTTCGATGGCTTCTTCGCCGCTTTGCGCGCTGGCGTCTTGCTGGCCGTCGTCGCGGCGGTCGGGACGGCGACAGGCGTGAGCTCGGCGTCTTCGAACGCGGGGAGCGGCGCGGATGCGGCCGTGAGCAGATCGACCATCTCGGGGCGCAAACGCTGCTTCGGTGCGTCGGCAGCTTCGTGCCACTTATCGATTTCCGCGGCGAGTTTGGTGGCGCGATCCATCGTGCGCGCCACTTCCTTCTCATCGCGCAGGTGCTCCAGACTCTGGAATAGCTTCTCGTCGTCCTCCTGTGCGATCTTGGCGAGCTCGGGGAGCTCGGGGACGTCGACGCCGAGCTGCGCCTTCTCCATTCTTTCGCGCAGGGCGAACACATCCTCGATGATCGAGAGATCCATGCAGCGAAGCCTCAGTTGGTAGTAGCGTTGAATGAAGGGTATGGCGTGGGGACCACCGGCGCGCCGCCCAAAGCAACCACCGTTGCGCCGGCGGTGGTCATGTTGCCGATCGCCGCCAGGGGCCTATCGAAGGTCATTTTCAGGCTGGGCACCAAAGCCGGGGTGATCACCGGTGTAGGATGTTTCACCCGGTTTCCCGTGACCGTCATGTTCGAGGCGAACAGCCGCACCGTGGGCACGTTCACCCGGTCGAAGTTGATGCACCGGTTGAGCGCGAAGGTGATCTCGGGGAACGCAACGATATCGATCAGCGTGAGGACCGACTGTTCGATCACGTTGTCCGTCGCGTCGGCGAATGGGATCATGGACTTGCCAACGTCGGGCAGCGCAGTGAGGACCTCGGCAGGGGTGAGCGTCCACATGAACAGGGCGCGCGAGGTCGCGTTCACAGCCGACGCCCCGCTGGATTGTAGCGCAAGCGGCTTGCTGGCGATCTCGCAGCTGCGCACCCGTGCACCAAGGGCGCGATAAACCAGGATACCGAAGCGCGGCGCGGTGAAGACGGGTGCGCCGGGGTTCGCCGACTCTCCCGTATCGATCACGTGGCAGCCCTCGACCGTGACGAGCGCGATGGCCAGGCGAACGTCGATGCCGATGGCCTGATCCGGACTCCGATAGCCGCATCGGACCGTACGGTTGCCGGCGAGGGTGAGCTCGTGCTGCGAGAAGTAGGCGGTGATGCCCGTGCGATCCGCGTCCTCCACGTTGTTTCCCCGCAGCGCGAGATCGACGTCGGCCAGAGACACGATGCCGAGCCCAGTACGATAGATGTCGTTGTCCTGCACGCGCATGCTCCGGCACAGCGCGCTGAGAATGCCTTCGGCGCACCGGCTGATCGCGTTGCGCTCGACGACGCTCGTCAGATCCAGCAGCAGACCGACCCCCACGTTGCCTGGCCGTTCGGTAGTGGCGTCGATGACGTTGTCCGCCACCTCGCTCTCGATGCCACCGAGGAGGATCACGCCGACGAGCGAGTCGCGCACGCGGTTGGCCGTGATGCTCGTGCCGAGCGTCACGACGCCGGAGATGCCGAACACCGCGGTGGCGACCTCGTTGTCGGCAACTCGGCAGTGACTGAGGTCGAGGATCAGGATCGCGCTGAAGCGCTCGAGGATGCGCAGCAGCTGCACCAACGGGCTGCCGCCACCGGTCGACAGCTGGCCGTTACGCGCAGCTTGCACGAGCGCCGCGTCTCCCTGGATGCGGTTGTCGAGCACGTCGACGCGATGCATACCGCCCGTGCCAGCGCCGGTGGCGACGACAGCCTGCTGCAACCCGCTGAACAGGTTGCCGCGAATGGAGCAGAGGAGCGCGTCGTCGAGCGCTTCGATCGCCAGGACACCGATGGGGATGCGGTCGATCGGCTTGTTGGGATCGAAGGTGGCCGTCGAGCGCACCTCGTTGCGATGCACGAGCGTGTTGCCCCCGGCCACGAGGATGCCGTAGTGCTCCAGCATCTCGATGTTCGCGGCATTCTCGGTGATCTCGCAGCGCGTGACGTGCGATGCGATCGCGAAGGCGAGTGGTGGGAGGCCGCCCGTCGACGGCCGCACGCTGCCGTGCCGCTCGATCTTGTTCGCCACGATACGACATCCGACGGTCGCGCCGCTCGCGTCGACCGGGGTGGAAGCGCCGCTGCCCCCCACAGCCGCCGCCGGATCGATGTCACCGAGCTGGATGCCGCGTTGATAGTCGACGAGGACGTTGCGCTCGATGTAGATGCCCGTGGGGCCCGTGCGCGACTTGGGCGACCGAAAGAAGATGCCCATCGCGCCGAACGAGATCGATCCGCCCGCCGGCAGCGTCGCAACGGGTCCGCTCAGCCGGCAGTCGAGCACCTGGATGTTCTTGCACTCGGTGCCGGTGATGCCGACGCGCAGGCCCTTCATCTCCACCGACTCGATGGCGTAGTCGCTGCAGAGCTCGAGATTGATGCCGATCGCCTGGAAGGACGGATCGGTCTTCTCGCCGATGAAGCCCAGCGCACAGTCGTCGATGTGGCCTTCGCTCACCTCGGTCACCGCGATCATCGGCTCCGGCGTGCGCAGATTCTGCGCTTCGAAGCGGATTCCCTCGACGTTGACGTGGATGGCCTTGTCGATCGCGAGCACGAGCGGCCCGCCCTCGACGAGCTGCACGGTGACGAGCGATGCCTCCCCGTGCAGCGTCAGGTTCGACTGCTTGATGCGCAGCGGCCGCGTGATCTTGTGCACGCCCCGCTTGAGGCACACGCAGCCACCGATTGGTGTGAGCCGGTCGATCGCGGCCTGGATGTCCTCGCCGACCTGCACGACCTCGGTGCAGCATCCTCCAGCCGGGGGCCAGGGGATGCGGCAATCGCTGATCACGACGGGCGGCGAGCCCGAGGTGACGAGCGCGAGCTTCGCATAGTGGTGCAGCGTGTTGCGCGGCGGCTGCTGATCGACGAGGTCGATGCTGCCGTCGGCCGTCCGCGCGGCGAACACCCAGTAGTCGCCGGCGTGAAGCGTGTCGGTGGCTGCCGGGCCGAAGGTGACGCTGATGCCATTCTCCAGCGCGATGGCCGAGGTGGCGTTGGTGTCGCGCACGAAGGGCTCGGCCGCGCTCGCGGTGTCCCAGCGCCGAATGCGCGGGTGCCGGCCCGCTACGATCGGGAACGCCGTGAGATCCTGATCGACATGGATCTCGCCGGTGGCCTGATTCACGCTCGTCACGCGGGCGAGAATCCCGCCTGTGCCGCGCTCGCGCATCGCGAACTCGACGTCGTCGTCGAGCAGCTCGATGTGGTCGCCGAACTCGAAGCGCATCCAGGCGTCGCGTCCGGTCGAGGCGACGGTGATGATCCAGTCCGTCGCCGTGACCTTGGTGGTGGAGAGCACGCGCGCGGCGAGTGACGCATTGTCGCGCGACCACTTGAACGTCGCCTTCGTCGCGCCGTCGACGGTACCCGCGGTGTGAACCTCCACGCGGTAGAGTCGGTTCTCGAGCCCCGTGTAACCACCGGCCGGGTTGATCACACACGGGCCGGGCGCGGGAGCGGTAGGAGTCGCCGACGCCGTGAGCCGGGCGGTGGAGGGCGCGATGAGCGTTGCCCATGCCGCGGATGGCGCGACGCAGCTGTTCACGTCCGCGGGCATCGCCTTCACCTGCCACGCCGTCTGCACGCGGGTGTCGGTGTCGGGGCCGTTGAGCGCAATCTCGCGCAGCGCGTAGTCCTCGAACACCGTCACCTCGCGCTGCCACACGTCGAGGTAGACGAAGTTGGTCGTGCCTGCGTTGGGAGAGAGCGCCGGATACGGTGGCGTGCCGGTGTAGAAGAAGGGCTGCGTCGTGAACGTCGCCGGGTCCTTTCCGACGAGATCGTTCATGTGCTCGTCGAAGTTCGTCTTCGCCGGATCGGTCATGTCGCCGAAGCATTCGGCGAGGATGCCGTCCACGTACAGCCGACCCTGCCCGATCGTGAGCTCACCGCCGGCGTTCACGCCGATCCTGAACGCGTCGGGCGTCGTGAGCGGATACACGGCCTGGCCCACCGTGTCGTACATCTCGGCGCGATCGCGACGGTCGAGGATCGCTTCGAGCTCGTTGGCGTCCGAGTCGAGGCTCACGCGTCCCTGCTGCTTCAGGACGCCGCTGAACCCCTTGACCGGATCGAAGGTGAATCGCGTGTAGTCGCCGCCCATCGGTGGACCTCAGGTGACGTAGATGAGTCCTGCGTCGAGCCCGACGGGGAGATACTCGTCGAGACGGAGTCGGAGATTGCTTTCTCGCTGCGGCTGCTTGAGCACGCAGAACGCGCCCATCTCGGAGCCATCTTCGGCACCGGTGCGGATCTGGATCGGACAGCGCCGGCGCAGCTGCGCGAAGTCGGGCCGGCCGTAGCGATCGGTCTGGAAGGTCGGCACGAGCCACATCGCCACTTCGGCGTCGATCGCGGCCTCCCACCCGGGGGGCAGTGGCGTTCCGCTCGTCACCGCGTCGCGCTGCTTCCGTTCTTTCTCGAGCTTCGCCTCGAGGGCGGGCTGACAGCGGTACTGTTGCGGGGTGGCCGAGCCGGGGGGCACATCGGAGAAGCGGACGCAGCCCGCCTGCCGCCGCTCGACCTTGACGACGTCAGTGAAGATCGACTCGCTCGCCATGTCGAGCTCGAGAAAGCGCGCCGTGCCGAAAATCGTGGTCCGCTCGATGTGCGCCGGCGGTCCGCTGATGAACGCCGCGTCGCTGACGGCCGGACCGATCGGGCCACCGTCCTTGAGGACGCCGTCGACGATGGAGTCGAGCAGCCAGAGCTTGGCGATATGCGACGGCATCGTGAGTGCACCGACGATGCTGAAGGCGATCTCCACCTGCAGCGCGGTGTTGATGTTCGCCCCGCCCGCCGTCGGTGTGACAAGGATGCTCGGCCCCGTCGGCGGGAGCGCGCGCTCCTGCTCCACGCATTGCCCGGGCACGAGCGTGCAGTGGAGCACACGCAACGTCTCGAGATCTCCCTCGATGCGCAGGCCGCCTTCCACGAGCAGGCCGCCGAGCGTGAGCGATGCGTTCGCGCCCGCGGTGAGGATGGCGATCGAGCCGTTCGGCATCCGGAGGTGCGGACGCGTCCCGTTCGCCGCCTGGATGACCAGCGACTCGTTCGCCGTGAGCGTGATGTCGTTCGTGACGTCGTACGTCGCGCTGTCGGTGATCTGAATGACGGTGCGTGGCGCGGCAGGAGGGAGGAAGGCGCGCGCTGCGATGGCCGCGTCCAGCGCACCGCCGCCACCGGCGACCAGCGTTGGCGCGACAGCTGGCACGAGCCACTTCTGGCGATCGTACTGGCCGCCGCCCATCTCCGCGCTGAAGCCGTAGAAGCAGGAGACCGTGATCGTTTCGCCTGCTGGTCGCCCCGTCGGCAGCACGATCCGTCCGCGCGTCACGTCGAGCAGGACCTTCGTGCCGGCCGGCTGCGCAAATGGCGCCCACCCGCCGAGGTTCGCGCACTCCACCTCGTTCGCCGTGAGCGCGACACCGTTCGCGAACACGACGACGCTGGCGTCGGTCGCGGCCGGGTCGCCGTAGTAGCCGGTGGAGATGGTCGGCGCGGCGGGCGGCGGCGGCACCGTACGCAGATCCTCGAAGAACGCTGCGGCGCGGATCGGCGCTTCGACCGTGAGCTCGTTGGCCATGAGCGACTCATCTGCCTCGCGATGGCCGGCGGACCACAGCTGGAGATCCTGACCGAGCGGGCTGAAGGTGCGCCGCCAGGTCGTGCCACCGATCGCGCGTGGTGTGACCCTCGTGAGCTCGTACGCGCCCAGCCGCCAGAGGAAGAAGCCGATGTTCGGGATGTTGTACCAGCCCTCGCGCTCGTCGATGCGGCGCACGTCGACCGTCTTCGTCGTGGAGTCCCACGGCCCGCCGACGCGGTCGCCGACGTCCACCCGTCGGAGGTCGGGACAGCCGTGACAATCCGGCCGGAGATGCTCGAGGTGCTGATTCCAGTCGAGCTGCGTGAAGAACTCGGCGACGTGCGCACTCCATCCGGTGACGTCGCGCGCCAGCTCCTCGAGCATCGCCGGCGTGCCCTTCCGCCGGCGATAGTAGATCGTCTTCGCGACGTCGGCGCGGAGCGGGATCGCACCGGGCGGCGCGAGATCGGGGCCGGCCAGGTCGGTGAACAGCGACTGCGCCGTCGCGGCCGACGCGGCGGGATCCAGGTCGTGCAGCGGGATGTTGCCGACGAGCTCCCCGATGTACGGCACGACCCATCGCTGGCACGTCTCGATGAAGAAGTCGTCCCAGAGCTGCTGCGTGTCGTCGCGCAGCGCATCCGCCTGCGCCGTGATGCGCCGCAACAGCGCCTGGAGCTGGCCGTCGTGCTCCGTGTCGGCGATGCGATAGAGCGCCGGAAGAAGGTTGAACAGGCGGTCGGGGTCGCGCGCGATCGTGGTCATGGTGACAGCCCTCCCGTCGCGCGGAGCACCAGGTCCTGCTCGGGCATCTCGATGCGCGCGAGCTCGGCGGGCTGCACGGTCCCCGTTCCAGCGGGTCGCGCCGGCAGCATCAGCAGATGGGGCTGCAGCGCTCCGGCGGCGGGGTCGATGCCGTGGGCGGCACGAAATGTCGCATCGGTGCTCTTGAGGTCGAGCGTATTCACGTCCACGGCGACCACCCCAGCGACGCTCTGGAGCACCGCGAAGATCTCGCTCAGATACACCGGCTGAGCGAAGTGGCGCTGCTCGAACGCGAGGTCGAGCAGCAGCGCCGCGCGCGCCGCGGCGAGCACGTCGGCGGTGACATAGCGGTCGTCGACGATGATCGACGCGTCGACGAGCACGGCGACCGGTGTGTAGTTGGCGATGAGCAGCTTGTGGTTCGGATCGCGCTCGCTGAGCAGCGTTGCGGCAATCCGCTTGAGTCCCGCAGCGGTGAACGTCGCGCCACCCTGTGCGGCGATGGTGAGATGGATGGCTCGCCGCTCCCCCGCCCAGACCCAGGTCGCCCTCGCCTTGGCGACTTCACCGGCCATGAGTGCGGTGTCCTCGAAGTCGCGCAGCGAGACCGCGCGTCCGAAGGTGCGCACCGTGCCTGGCGCGGCCTGACGGGCCTTGTCCATCGTCTCCGCGTCGGCGCCTCCTTCCGATGCGAGAAGATTCGCGACGCCCTTCACGCCCGTTGCGCGATCGAGCAGCGTCGTGATCGCGCCGGCGCCGACGCGACCGGTGAGGCCGAGTCCCTGGCGATAGGTGGCGACGATGTTCTGGCGGCCGGTGGGAACGCGCGCGCCCGTGATGCCGTCGCCGAATTGCACGGTGGTGGTCGCGTCATCCGCGCGCCGCAACGTGTACACCTGGTCATCCGGTGACGCGCCATACAGCGTCGGCACCTCGCTCCACCGAACGCCGTTGACGAGCAGCATCAGCGAGCTCGCGACTCCGCCCGCCGCAGCAGATGGCACGAAGGTGAGCGGCTTCTTCTTGAGCGCGAAGCGCTGGAAGGCGAGCGATGCATCGCCATCACCGACGATCTCGTTGTGCACCGTCTCGCCATGGCTCGCCGGCGCCACGTTGCCGAGCAGCACGGCGCTGGCGGCGTCGAGGACCACGGCGGTCTCGAGCCCGAGTGAGAGATGCACGAACGACCGCACGTCGCGCGTCGGCGCCTGCGGCAGGACGATCAACCGTCCGTCAGTGCGTGCCGCGGTGCCGTAGCCCCAGATCGCGAGCTCCAGGGCGATGTTCGTCACGGACAGGGGATTGAATGTCTGCGTGCGATCGACCGGCGGATCGATGCCCACGCGGATGCGCAACGACCCACTGAAGGGCGGCGCCGGCGTGGCGATCTTCGACGACATCACGCCGTCGAGCCAGCGCACGCGAGCGCCGTCGAAGCCCAGCGCGACGACCGTATTGGGGTCCGCGGTGGATGGACCGACGTTCACGCGGTCACTCGCCAGACCGGGCACGATGGCGATCGCGTTCGATGGGATCTGGAACACGCACGCCTGCGAGAACGACGGCATCGCCGGCAGAGCGGCACGGATCGCGGTCTGCATCGCCGCGGCGATCTGTCCGGCTGTCGCCGACGCGGGAAGGCTGGCGGGCAGCGAGATCGTCTGTGGCGGCAGCGTGCCAATCGTGACCTGGAGCTCGCGCGGTCCCGCGGGCACCGCGACCCATGCGGACAGCGGCGCGGAGACGAGCGCCGTGATCGGCGTGACCTGTTCCGGCGCGAGCCCGAGCCTCGTGATCGTCGTCGTATCGCTGTCCGTTGCGGCGAACGAGATGTCGAGACCGGTGAGCGTGGCGCCCGCGACCGTCGCGTCGACCGGCGCGCCGCCCCTCGCATCGGTGAGCAGCACGGCTCGCCCGACGGACAGGTCGGCCACGTCGATGCTGGTGCCCGGCTTGTACGCTCCCTTCTCGATCGTGCGTCCGACTTCGATCGATGACCAGCCGTCGCGGCGTCCGGCGAGGTAGACGTCACTCGACGCGACGATGCCTGCGTACGAGTAGGGCCAGAAGCGGAGCGGCTCGCCGACGAGCTCGTGAATCACGACGTTGCGGATGTCGTCTTCGCCCGGGGAGAGGAGATCGGCGAGCGTCCGGGTAGTGAGCGGGGTGAGGGTGAGTTGCGTGACCGTGCCTGTGTGAGCGGTGACGGTCACCGTCGGCTTGGGCGCAGGCGGCGAGCTCGTCGCGCTGCGATCCACCTTCTTCTCCCCAGCCGCGCTCACGGCGAAGGGGATCGCGCGCGTGCCACCACTGAGCGTGGAGACGGCGAGGACGATCGAGCCTGGCTCGAGGCCGGCGTAGCGCGCGTCGAGCGAGATCTGCGTGCCCGTGGTGCCGTCGCCGTGCAGGGTATAGTCCGTCTTCGCCTGGGCGAGATACGCCGTGGTCGGGTCGTTGCTGTCCATGAGCGCTGAGACCACGACGGACTCCGGCGCATCGAAGCCGAAGAGATGGAACGATCGCCCGAGCTTGTACGCGCGCTGCGCGGCACTGTTCGCGCTGTAGGCGCCGCTGAACGCGGAGCCCGTGATGGGGACCCGCCACTCGAGCGTCAGTACGTCGTCGCGCACGACGATGTCTTTCACCGTGAGCATCTCGAGCGCGGTCGGTGCGTAGAGCGCCACACGATCTCCTGCGGCGAGCGCGGTGGCGTTCGCGACCGACTCCGCATCCGGCGCGACGATCGCCCGAGCAGTGCCCGCCGCGGTCGGCGATGCCACCGTCGTAGCCGGAAAGAGCCGCAGCCGGTTGAGCCGCGCGTCGCCGAGCAGTGGCACGAGCGTCTCGAACTTCTGCGGCTTCTCTCCCTCGCCCGGCACGCTCTGCGCGCGCGTCCCGGCAGGAATCAGCGCTCGCGCGCCAATATCGAGAGTGAAGGCGAGCTGCGTGGTGGCCGCCGCACCGGGGCCGAGCTGATAGTCGATCAGCCGCACGAGCCGGAGCACCGAGTCACGCTGCGTGGCTGTGCGCAGGAAGGCCTCGTTCGCGATCCGCTCCTGATAGAAGGTGAGCACGTCGGCCACGGCGGCCCATAGCTCGATCGCCGTGATCGTGTAATCGTCGCTCACGCGCGCGGTGAGATCCGCAAGCTCCGGCGTGTGCGACAGCTCGTCGACGAGCGCGCGCCGGAACGACGAGAAGGTGCCGATTCGGTAGGCGATCGCCGAGAGCCACGGGCGGTTCGCCACCTCCGGCCCGGACGAGACGACGGTGCAGCAGTCGCAGTCGTTGCTCACGATCCGCCTCCGGCCGAGATGGTGAGCGTGCCGTTCTCCATGTTGCTCGGATCGTTGTCGAGCCGCGCGATCTCCCACGCGCCGATCGGGATGCTGCCGTTCGCGAGCTCCTGCGCCGGCGCTCGGCCGTGCGGGTGGAACACCGTCACCGTGGCCGACTCCACGCCATCCACCTTCTCGACCGCCGCGTAGATGCGGCTGAGGTAGACTGGCTGGCCGAAGGTGAAGTTGGCGGGATTGAAGAGACCGGGACGTCCGCCTGGCTGAACGCCCGCGGACAGCGCGAGTGATACCGCGTGAGCGACGTCGCCGCGGAAGTAGCCCGGCTTGGCGCAGATCTGGATCGACACGTCGAGCGGGATGTACCGCGCCGAGCGGATCTCCAGGTCGTAGCCGGCGAGCCGGTATCGCGTGAGGCCGTCGAGCACGCGCCGCTTGAATCGTTCGGTGAGCCGTGTGCGCCCGCGCGCGTCCGTGATGACCTGTTCGGGGTCGACCGGATCGATGCCGACGAACACGGTGTACCAGCTCCCGGTCCACCGAAAGCTCGCTACTGCACCGGCGACGCCGGGAATGGTGAGCGCCATGTCCCGGTAGTCCGCTTCCGTGACGGCGCGGAGCTGCTTCGCGCGGAACGCGGCGGGTGCGTAGCTGCGCACCTGCTCGATGAGCTCGGGCTCCTCGCCGCGCAGCGCCGGAAGCGGGTTGCGTACGAGCTCGATCGTCGGCCAGCTGGCGACGAACGGTTGCGGGCGCACGATGTGCGCGAGGGAGTCCGCGCCGATGTTGCCGGAGCGGCCGTTTCCAACGCGGTAGCTCACGTCGATCGCTTTCACGTCGACGAGGCGCTGGCCGTACTCGCCGTCGCCGAAGCGGAGCACGGCGCGACCGACGTTGTCCACGTCCGCGACGAAGTGCTGCATCACCGGTGAGCTGTCGAGCAGATCGCGGACGGGGGTGTAGCGTTCCACCGAAGTGTTCGCGTGCGTGACGTCGACCTTCACATCGGGCTCGGCGTCGCGCACGTCGCAGGCGAGGTCGTTCGACGATGCGCAGTGCATCGTGAGCGGCCCTTCGCTCAGCCGGAGACGGAAGGTGCTGGCGGCGGTGAGTGGTGGCTCGAAGCCGAAGGAGTCCGCCGTGGACCGCCCATGATCGGCGAGCGCGATGTTCCCGCGCGCGACGGAGATGTTGGGTACCACCGTGCCGTCCTTCAGCTTGACGGACAGGCAGAGCGAGAACGCCGGTGCATCCTCGGCACGCCAGGTGACCTCGACCAGCGGAAGCGTCTGCGCGATGGGCACCACTCCGACCACCGGTTTCGGCATTCCGGTCGCTGGATCGATGTCGTCGAGGAACAACCGGTCGCGCATCCGGTCCGGCGGCGGAGGCCCGGGCAGCGATGGATCGGGGTTGATGCTCACGACCCGCACGACGCAGCGATGCGTCGGGTCGGCGTCGGCGCGGGATCCGTTCGAGGGGCTGCGCACTTCCTCGAGCAGAAGCTGGTCGCCGACGCTGATCGCTGGGCGGACAGCCTTCATGGTCGCCGGATCGATCGCGTAGACGTGCGCCGTCGTCGCGCCGCGAGCAAGGCAGCACTGCTCGTTCCCCCACGCGTGGATGTGCAGCTCGTTGAGCAGCGGATCCACCGTGCGGTCGGCAATCGTCTCGAACACGCGCACCTGCGCCAGCGCGCGATCGGTGCGGTAGTCGTCGTCCGTGATCAGGTTCAGCAACGCGCCCGGGGGCGCGCTGGGCTGCGGGACTGGCACCACGCCCGGTTGCCGGTCGAAGCGCATCGCGGCGCTGATGCGCGTCAGGAGCTGCGTCTTCGCCGGGATCGTTCCGGTGCTCGTCGCGCGCACGTGAACGAACGCCCACGCGTTGCGGCCGTCGTGCATGTGGTAGTCGACGAGCTTCGCGTGCCGCTTCGCCGATACCCGCTGCCGCGCCGTGTCGAGGAAGACCTCGTTGGCGACGGCGTCCTGGAAGTAGCTGACGTGATCGCCTTCATGCGCGAACAGCTCCAGCAGCGCGATCCCCACGTCGGCCGGACTCCGCTCCGTCCAGCTCGGATTCCGCTGCGCCACCAGGTCGAGCAACAGCTGCCGGAAGCTCGCGTAGTCGCGCGCGAGATAGTCGAGCGCCGGCTCGGCCAGAGTCTCGGGTCCGCAGTCGTCTCCGGGCTTGCAGTCGAAGTCGACGGGGCAGCCGGGCCGGAAATTGACCGCCGCGACGGAGAACAGGCGGTCCACGTCGTCGAACGCGTACCGCCACACGCCGGCGCCATCGCGCGCCCAGCCGATCGAGATCAGGTAGGGGGAGAAGTCGCCCTGCTGGTCCACCGTGACGTCGAGAATGTTGGGCGCCGCGCCAAGCGCCGCGCTCAGCACCGTGATGCCGATGATACGTGTGCCGCCGTGGACGTGGATCGGCGACGGGTCCGCGATGAGCCCGTACGCGCCCGCGGGGAGCGGGTTCAGGAAGTGGACGTGCAGGGTGAGCGCGGGGACGTCGAACTCGACGAAGTCGATGCCGTTGAGCACCGTCTGCGCCAGCAGTCGCTCGCGCCGCGCCTCGTCTCGGCAGTTGGGGCCGAGTATCTCCAGGATCTGCGCGACGACGGTGTCGCTCATCGCTCGACTCCGGTCATACGTGCCACGGCGAGAGGAAGATCAGGTCGCGCTCCTCCCCCGTGCTCCGCTTCGAGAACACCACGCCGATCGTCAGCGTGCTCTCCTGCGCGACGACCTCGACCCGATGCACGGCGATCACGCCGTCGAGCCAGCGCGTCAGCGCCCCGAGCACGAGGAACTGCGTCGCGGCGGCGAGCGCATCGGAGTTGGGCATGAACACGAGCTGGCCGACGCCGCATCCGAAGTCGGGCCGATTCACGCGCTCGCCCGGGTTCGTGAACAGCACCTGATGAATCAGGTCGCGGATGTGGTCATCCTCGTCCGTCTCGGCGGTCCGTCCACGGCCGTCGACGTGGTAGGGGAAGTCGAGGTAGTCGTTCTTCGTCACGACCACCCTCCGAGATCGACGTCGATCGTCGGCGACTGCTGGTGCGTGCCCACGCCGCCGCCCGTGTTGGGCACCGTGACGTGCAGCGAGCCGATGTTGTCGCGCAGGTGTTCGAGCACACCGCGGGCGATGGCCAACACCAACTTGCGGCGTGCGAGCGGATCCTCGTTGGCGCCAAGGGGCACCAGGTCCTCGAGCGCGCGCTCGATCGAGCGTGCCATGCTGCCGGCCGTGAGCGCGTTGCTGGAGGTGAGCTTGCCGGATCGGAGCGTCATCCGAGCATCACCCGCGTCGAGATGAGATCCGGGGTCGGTGGCGAGAACGGCGCCGTTGGCGGTGCCGGCGTGACAGGGATCGGGCCCGCCATCTGACCCGGGTGCATGTGCGCGTTGAACAGCGTCACGAGCTGGTTGAGGTAGGTCATCAGCTTGTCGCCGAACACGCCGGGGTGCGTGGAGTCGGCGACGAGCTCGATCAGCGGCGCCTCGACGACCACCTTCGTCGCCGCTTTGAGCGTGACCTTCCCCTGCTGCACCTCGACGGAGAGGATGTTCGAGCCCTTCGAGTCGGAGAGCGCGATCGTCTGCGAGTCGTCGTGGAGCGCGAGGAGCAATCCCTGTTCGCTGCGCAGGATCTTCACGTCGGGCGTCGCGGCCGTTCCGCTCTCGTCCGTCGGGAGATGGTCGCTCGCCCAGTAGCAGCCCACCCAGATCGGACGCGACACGTCGCCCGCCTCGAACTCCACCCACACCCCCGAGTCGACCGCGGGCACGGTGTACGCGCCGACCTTGTCGCCGGCATAGGGCGCACACGGCAGCGCCCAGCCACTGTCCTCGTCGTTCAGGACTTCCGGCACTTTGACGCGCAGTCGTCCCTGCTTGAGTGGGTCCTTGTTGTCCACGACGGTGCCGCGGTACTTGCCGAACTGTCTGGCGCTGGCGCCTCTCCCGGGCGCCGCGCCGTGCATCGTCGAGGGCGCGGTCATGACGCGTTCGCGACGCCGTCGTCGCTCTTGAAGTTCTCGCTGCCCGTGAGCCCGGTCGCGTTGCGCCGGAGGGTGAACTTCTGCGTGTACGTGCCGTCGGCACCGATCTGGTGCAGCACGCGCTCCACGTAGTAGCGACCGCTGAACTGCTGGCCGACGCCGCGCACCATCACCGGTTTCTTGGCCTTGAGCGCGCCGCCGTACGCGACGGTGTTCACTTCCCCTTCGGCGATGATCGACCAGCTCGAGCGGTCGACGACGGACTGCGCGAACCGCTGCACCTCGCCGCTCTGTGCCATGCCCAGTTGGCTGAGCAGCACCGTGCGTGGACGGTCGCTGGGAACGGTCGCCTGCTCGCCCATGCCGTCGGCCTGCGTGGCATCGTCTGCCTGTCCCTTCTGCGTCGACTTGTCGGCCGGATCGATCGTGAGCGCCTTCGCCTTCGCCGGGCCGAGCATGTCGTACTTCGCGCGGAACCGGTTGACGTTCGTCGCCGATCCCATGTTCACGGTGAGCGTCCCTTGCGGCTGCGCGTCGTGCTTGGGTGGATGGAAGTGGCCTTCGACCTCGCCCGCGTCGTTCAGCTCGACGAAGCACTCGAAGCCGTTGCGATCGGCGAGATGGCGGAGGAACTGGATGTCCGTGCCGCGCTGCATGAGCGTGTAGTCGTTCTCATGGCGCGACCATTTCGTCGACTCGACGACGGGCGTGAACTTGTAGCCCGCGTCGGAGAAGATCGACGAAGCCACATCCGAGTCCATCATGTTGGGCCATGGCTTCACCTTCTCGTCGAGGTGCATCAGCACCGTCGGGTCCATCGCCGTGACCACGAGCTCCGATCCAAGGGGCGAGCTGGAGAAGTCGGTGTCGACTTCGATCACGTACGCGCTGATGAGCGGGATGGCCGAGCCGGAGCCGACCGTCACCGACAGCTTGAGGTTGGCGAGTCGCGTGAACAGCGACTCGTCGAGGAGGGTCCATCCGCTGCCGTTCTCCTTTACGGCGACGGCGAGGCGCAGACGGAGCATATCCGCCATGTGCGCGTGGTCCTCCACCTCGATCTGCTTCACCGCATTGAGCAGCGCGGCCGACGCCGCGGTACCGTTGACGGTGAGCGTGTAGGTGATCGCCTTCGCCACCTAGCCCTCCGAGGCGGGGATGCGGAGGATCGCCGCCTCTTCCAGCAGGTCGTCCGGCCAGAGGGCGCGGTTCGCGTCGCAGATGCGCCAGTACCGCTCGGCGTCGCGGAACTGTTGCCAGGCGATGTGATCGAGTCGCTCGCCGGCGAGCACGCGGTGGCCCATGACCGCGAGCGGATCGACGATGAATCGCGTCGTCTTGTAGCGGATCGCGCGGCCAGTGGCGTCGGTGTACGTCGCCTCGGGGACCTTCTCGTAGCGGCTGCCTTTGAAGAACATCGCGTCGTCCTCTAGAAGGGGAGCAGATTCTGGACGCCCGTGAGTGCGCTGCCGGTCTGACTCTCCGCCGCGAGCGATTCCTTGGATTTCTGGTAGGCGAGGAACGCGTCGCGCCCGATGCTCGCGTCGGTGAACTCCATGTAGGTGAGCACCTGCATCCCCAGCTCGACCTTCGCCGAGATCGGGTTGAGCCGCGTGTCGAACGCATCCTCGGAGATCGAGAAGCTCGTGAGCTTGACCGGCACGACGCGCGACTTTCCCCAGATGAGCAGGACGAGGGGCAGGTCGGCGGGATTGACCTGCACGGTGCCCTGCGCCGCCTGTTGCTCGATCTTCTGGGCGTTGAGCGTGGGCGGGTACATGAGCAGCTCGAGCGTGGCGAGTGCGGGATGGAGGCCGTGCTGCGCGACGACGGCGTTGAGCGCGTCATCGAGATTCTCGAGCTGATCGGCGGCGTGCATGTCGACGGTGAGGTTGATCGTCTCGAGCGGCGGGCCGGCGACGCGGAGCACGTCCTCCTTCGCGGTTCCTACTTTCGCTTCGGCGGGCGCGGGTGGGGCGCGATGCGCGAGTGTGCGGCGCATCGATTCCGGATTGAACTGGAAGTAGATGACGTTGCTCGGTTGCGAGCCCGGCGTCTGCGTCGGGTACACGGCGAGCGCGCCCTTGATGAGGCTGGGACGGAGGGGGGAGGTGGAGGGCATTTCCGTCAGTGCCTCCCGCGGGCGCGACGAGCAGTCCGCGCGTCGAAGCGCTCTTGCAGCGCACTGTAGTCGACGTCCGGAAACGCGCTGGCGAGAAACGCGAGGAGATTCGTCAGCCGCTCACGAACCATGCGTTGCTCGGGTTTCGTCAGATCGATGTCAGCGTAGAGATACTGCCACCCATAGCCACCTTTCGTGGTGATCAGCGCGTCCAGGTAGTCGCAGTAGTTCACATCGAGGGCATGTATCCCGGTGCGGATATCGAAGAACCAGACGTCGGGCATGAGCTTGCGGTCGACGAGCCGCACTGCCGCGAACGTGCCGTTGCCTCCGGCCGGTTGATCGTCGACGACACGGAGACTGCGCAGAAGCTCACGCTCCTTCTCCGAGGCCTGCTCCGTGACCAGGTCCGTGCCACGTGAGGCGAGGTCAAACAGGTATACAAGGGATGCCTCTCCACCGACGGTTTCGCGCTCCTCCGCGGCTTGATCGACCGACTCCCAGTGAACCGACAAGCGCTCGAACGACATCCAGCATGACCGGAACGATTCATGAGCCGACACATCGGCGAATTCGGCGAGGTTGGCAATGACGGTGTCCAACGTCGCGTTTTCCGGCGCCAGCATCTTCTCCGTTTTTTCGAACACTTTCACGCGTGGTGACGCTCGTAGTGCTTGCAGCATTGCAGCGAGGCGGCCGGACAGAGTGTTGGATTCGGAAGGCATCGAGAACACTTGTTGTTCACGGATTGAGCGAATAGCTCACGACCTTCGGGTCCTGCGCCTTTGATGCAATGACAGACGCCAGGTTCGGATTGTACGCCTTTACGCGCGCGATCAGGTCGTCGGCGTCTTTGAAGGGACCTTTGGCAGTTACCATCTCGACTATTCGCCGCGAGTACAGCTCCGTGATGCCGAATACGCTTCCAACACGCGCCCGCCCTTCGAGGTTGATGTGGAGCAACCCGACTGCCGCGCTCAGATCCGGCAACTGTGGCGACTGAGGTAGAGTCCCTGAGCGAGTCTTTTCCTTCCATTTGCCGTTCTTGGGCTCATAGCCGCCCCAGCTGATTTCGATGAACGAAGGGAATCCCGGTCCATGTGTGGCCGTCGCTGCATGGAACTTCACGTTCACTTCGTACCAGATCATGCTTTCCGGCTTGCTACCCTTGCCCAGGAGTGCGTCGCGTGCTGGATGCTCAACGGCGTCACGAAACACGAAGTTCGTCTGGGTGCCGCGAGCGGGAACGAGGTTCGAGTCTTTCGCCAGGCCGCCGAGTTGCGCGGTGAGAAGGTGCATGCGCACCCAGCCGGCGCGGTCGCTCAGCTTGTTGGCGCGCACCACGTCCCACGACTTGGGCTGGCTCGCTTCAGTCGGTTCGGTCCCGGTTCCGACAACGGATCTGGTCAGGTAGCTGGCCTTGAAGCTCGACGCGAGCACGCCGTTGGCGAACGGTGGGAATACCGCGGGCGGACGCGGTGTCGCGGGCCCGAGGTCATGCAACGCGAGCAGCTGCGCCAGCGCAGCCAACTCCGTTGTGAGCTGATCGGCCTTCTTCTGCCGCACCGAGTCGTCGGCGCCCTTTACCGCGCGGGTGCTGAGCTCATTCTGTAGCACTTTGACGACAGCGTACTTCGCCTTCGCGTCGTCCAGCGCCTTTTCCTGCTGCGCCTTTGCGGTGGCGTCAGCGATCGCACCGATCCCAGTGCTCCACGTCTTGAAGTACGCCGCCATGCGTTGCGGCGTGCTGTAGACGACGAGCTCCGCGCTCTCATCCTCCCCTTCGAAGCCGACCTGGTGATCTTCACCGTCCGCTGAGCGAAACTTTTTCCGCGCCTTCCACCACTCGAAGAGCTTGCCAGCCGCAGTCTTGACCGATCCGATTACGCCCTTCGCCTGCTTCACTACCCAGGCGGCCACCTTGTCGATCACCGCGTCCACCTTCCCGCGGATCGTGTCCAGCACCTGACGGATCCGCGCCGTGATCCCGTCCAGATGCAGGAACTTCGCGAGGAACGAGATCACCAGCTTCAACCCACGCGCGAGCCCGTTCTCCAGCGCCTGGGCCGCTGCGCCGATGTTCCCCGCCGCGATCTCGGCGATCGAGCCCAGGAAGCTCCCGATCATCTCCATGATGTCGCGCGCTTTCTGGATGAAGAACACGATGGTGTCGTAGATCGCGATGATCGCCTTGATGATCCCCGCGCCCGGGATGAACATCGCGACGATCGTCTTCACCGACTCCTCCACGACCTTCCACTTGATCCAGTCGGTGATGGACGCGACGAAGCTCTGCTTCAGCTCCTCGCCCATCTCCTTGATCTGCTCCCACGCGGCCATCGGGCCGTCGGAGAAGAGCGTCTTCACCAGGCCGAAGGTCGTCTTCAGCCCCTCGACGACGGGCTCCGGGATCAGCTTCACCAGCGCCTTCTTGATGTTCGCCCAGGTGATCCCAACGAGCTGGAACAGCACACCCACGATCCCCTTCAACGTCCAGCTGTCCGGCAGCGTGATCCCCTCGAGCGAGCCGGTGAGCCACTCGAACACCGCATCCTTGAGATGCGTGACGAAGTGCTTGGCGAAGCTCAGGAAGCCGCTCTTCGCCGAGCCGATCAGGTTCTTCACGAACTGGATCGGGTGCCTGAAGATCGCCTTCAGCACCGCGACACCCTTGTTGATGATGTTCTCGATCGTCGACAGTGAGAATCCGAACTTCTCCAGCGCCCAGGTGAAGAACTTCTTCGCCGCGGCCAGCAGCAGCCGGCCCACCTTCGCCAGCGCGCCGGACATCGCCTCCTTCATCTTCTCGATCTTCTCGTCGATCGCCTTGATCGCCGCGGTCTGCTTGTCCTTCAGCTTCTCCTTGAGCTCCTCTTCCTTCCGGCTGATCGTCTTGTCGAGCTCCGCCAGCTTGTCGTTCATCTCCGCCGCCGCCTTCTTCCCGATGTCCTGAAGCGCGGGCTCCAGGCTGGCGACGTATTCCTCGATCTTCTCCTTGCTGGTCGTCAGCTCCTCGTGACATTCCTTGATCACGCGCGCGTTGTCGGCGGCGATGTCCGCCACGAGCTTCTCGATCCGCTTCACGAACGCGTCGCGGTTGGTCTCGAAGATCGCTTTCACGCGCGGCAGATCGTCCATGCCGAGCAGCCAGTCCTTCGCCTTGCGCGCCCAGCCGAACCAGCCCGAGTAGCGGTCGTCCTTGTACGCGTCGAGCTCGCGCTTGACGTCGGCCTCGAAGACCCTGGCCGCCTCGGCGTTGCCGTCGTCGAACCGCTTCATCGACTCGGTTTCCAGATCGGCGAGCCGCTTGGTCACCTTGTCCTGGACCTGCTTGTAGCGGTCGTTGATGTCCTTGGCGACATCCTCGCGCTTCTTCTCGAGCGCGGTCTTGGTGTCCTTCTGCTTCCCGCCCGTCGCGTGGAGCGCGGACTTGCGCCGAGCCGCGAGCACGCCGCGCTCGCTGTGCTCCTCGTGGGCGAGCTCCTTGTCCACCTTCGTGCGCTCTTCGTTGGCCATCTTCTGCACGGCGACCGGCTCGGTCGCCGCGAACTTCTTCATCCCCTTCTTCTCCTTGTTCGCCTCGGCCAGGTCGCCGCTGTCGACCATGTCGAGCTGTTCCTGCGTGACGCCCTCCTCCGTGAGCTTCGCGTCGGCCTGCTTGGTGTACTCGCTGACGTCGGTGTGCTCCTTCAGCAGCGGCGCGATCGCGCCCCGACCGAGCGCCATCGCAGGCGTGGGCGGCGCGCCTTCGGCGGGCGGTAGCTGCACCGGCTCGTGACCTGAAGGCACGGGTGGTGGCGTCAGCTTCACGTCGCCGAACGTCCCCACCACCGCGTTCTTGTCCACCTGCACGACGGCGAGCACCTCGGCACCCGTGTGCTGGGCCTTCTTGTCGCGCTGGAAGTTGTCGAGCACACCGATCGACTTCGGCACGTTCGCCGCGAGCGACTCCGCGAGCGTCTTCTTGCCTTTGTTCTCGTCGATGACGGGCGGAGTCCGGCCGCCCACCACGTCTACCTGACCGGCGTTCCCTGCCGCCTGCTCCTCGCTCGTGGGGATGACGACGGCATCTTCGGTTTTCTTCAGCTTCTCGCCAGCATCGTCGTGCGTCTGCTCGTGGCCGCGGAGGGTCGCCAACTTCGCCGCGCCCTTCGCGAACACCGGTCCGCCCTTGGTCGCGAGATACTGTGCAACCTTTCCTCCGCCCACCGCCTTCATCAGCGCGGCGGTCGCTTCGGCCGCCTTCGGTGGCGCCTTTCCACCGCGCCGCTTCGCACGGGCCTTCGGCTTTGGTGGCGGCGTCTTCTCGGGCTTTGGCGCGGGCTTGTGCACCTCCGGCACCGGCTTCGGCTTGGGCAGCTCCGCCAACCGGCGCTCGGCGGCGATCGCTTCGTCCTCCAGCTTCGCCACCTGCTCGGCGGTCATGTCATCGGGTAGTTCGATGACGTCGCCACTGCGCGCCTTGAAGAAGGTCGTGCCTCCTACCTGCCAGCTCACGATCGGACGGCGACGCACACGTCCGGGGTCCGCCCCCTGTTGCACGACGTGCGTGAGCTCGTGCGCGATCAGTCGCTGGCCCTGCGCGCTCGTCGGTTGATACTCGCCATCGCCGAAGAAGAGATGATCGCCCACCGTGAAGGCGCGCGCGCCGAGCGCGGTCGCTGCCCCTGTCGCCTTCTCGTTGGTGTGGACACGTACCGCGCCGAAGTCGTAGCCGAACCGGGGCTCGAACCGCGCGCGTAGCGATTCCGGCAATGGCGACCCGCCGCCCGCGGTGAGCGTCTCGATCGTCTGCTCTACGCCGGACGGCACGACCGAGGGGCCCGGCCCCGCGCTCTTCTTCTGCACGACCGTCTTCTTCTCGTCTTCCTTTCGCTTCTCCTCCTCCTTCTTGCGCTTCCAATCGTCGTCCTTCGTAGTTGGCGCGTCGGTCTTCCCCAACGCGCGACGGACGACGCGGGAGAGACTCGCGGCGATGCCGTGGCGCGGAATCGCCGGCCCGGCAATCGGCGCGGACATGTCGGGTGACATCACGACGTCCGCTGTTCGCTCTGCCTCGCGCTCGTACGGATCGTCCGCCGGTCCGACCGTCAGCCGCGGCTGCAGTGCGCGGGTCGCCATCATCTGGCGCAGCACAGGTCCGTCGGCCTCGTGACGGTTCGCCCGCACGTGTCCCGTGCTCAGTGCCTCGCGCGCGGCGGTCGCCGTGTTGCGCTGCGCCGATGACGGCACGGCGGCGCGCTGTCGCTCACCCATGCGCACGCCCTCCGCCCCTCACCGCCTGCGTGATACCCCGTGCCACGGCGCTGGAGATCGCCGACGGACCCGACAGCGAAGACACCTGCACCTCCACCGAAGCGTGCGCCGTACGGCCGTTCGGCAGGGGAAGCGCTTCAACCGCCGAGTGCACCGCGCGCTCGACGAGGAGACGGAGCTCCGCGGCATCCAAGCCCTGGACACCTGCGCCCACGATGCGCACCCGATCGACGTCGAGATGCCAGATCATCGGCGTGCCATCGCGTAGTACGCGCCGAAATCGGCGGCACCGATCGGCTTGGAGAGCTTCACGTACTCGCGTGCCGCAGCGCGCATGACGTGCGGCATGCCGATCGGCATGTCCTCGGACGCGGCGAGGAACGCAGCGTTCACGGCGATCGAGCGGATGTTGCCGCCGCTCAGGTCGAGGTTCGAGAGCAGCGCCAGCTCGAGACCCGCGACGTCGGCCTGCGCAGGGAACACACGCTCCCAGATGCGGCGCCGATCGTCGGGGGCGGGGAATGGAAAGTCGATGACGAAGCGCAGCCGTCGCAGGAACGCTGCGTCGAGCGCCGAACGACGGTTCGTCGCCAGGATCGCCAGACCGGAGTAGTCCTCCATGCGCTGCAGGAGATAGTTGATCTCCAGATTCGCGTAGCGGTCGTGGCTGTCGCGTACCTCCGTGCGGGTGCCGAACAGCGCGTCGGCCTCGTCGAAGAAGAGGATCGCACCGCTCTGCTCCGCCGTGTCGAAGACGCGGCGCAGGTTCTTCTCCGTCTCGCCGATGTACTTGCTCACCACGCCAGCGAGATCGATGCGATACAGATCCAGCTCGAGCGCGCCCGCGAGGATCTCGGCGGCCATCGTCTTGCCCGTGCCGCTCGGGCCGGCGAACAGCGCGGTGATCCCGCGCCCGCGCCCGAGCTGCGCGCCGAACCCCCAGCTCTCGTACACTCGGCTGCGCTGCCGCACCTGGGCCGCCAGCTCGCGCAGCTGTGCGCGTACGTCGTCGCTGACCACGATGTCGTCCCATGCATAGCTCGGCACGATGCGGCGGGCGAGATCATCGAGCGTGCTGCCGGTCTGCTCGCGGCACGTCGCCCACAGCGCGTGTCCTGTGATCGCCTCACCGCGCTGCGCGGCACGCGAGACGACGTCGGCGATCGCGTCGGTACCGAAGTCGAACTGCTGGGCGATGGCGTCGATCTCGCCGTTCACGGAGTTCGTGTACGGTGCGAGCGCGATACGCCAGAGTGTCCGCTGCTCGTGCCGAGTCGGGCGCGCAACTCGCACGACGGCGACCTCCTCGCTCGTCGGCCACCGCTCGGCGGTGATCACGACGAGCGTCGCCGCGAGTGTGGCGATCAGCTCGTCGACCGCGAGCGCCATCGCGCTGCCCCGCTCCGCTCCCGAGGCGTCCACGACGAGCGCCAGACCGGCGAGCCGCGCCTCGCGTCCGAGCAGCGCGGCGAGCGTCGTGCGCTGCTCCGGAGCGCACGAGGCGAAGCGGGGGAGGTCGAGCAGCTGCGGCCGCAGCCCGAGTGCGGTGCAGGCCGTGCGCGCCGCCTCTCGCGCTCCGCCATCGGCCGCGCCGAGGACGTTCACAGTGCACCACCGTTCCCCGGCCCCTTCTATATAGGAAGAGGCCTCGGCCCCTGCGCGGGCGGCCCCTTCGCTCGGAAGTGACTCGCAAACGGGGATCAGGAACGGCGCGAGCCGCGCGTCGAGCCGGTTCACGCCGCGCAGGTAGTCGACAACCCGCTCGTCCACGCTCAGCCGCCTGGTGAGGAGCGGTTCGCGCTCGTCATCGACCACATCCACCAGACGCAGTACCCGCAGTCGCCGCGACGGCATGAGACAATCGGCGTCGAGGAGGCGGTCGGTGACGTCGTCCGAGTAGAGCGAGAGCGCGAGGTGCAGCGTCGCGTGGTCGCGACGCGGATCGTCGTGCAGCTCGGCGAAGGCGCGCGCGAACGCGCCGTCCAGCGCGGGCGCCGCAGCGAGCAGCAGGACGTCGCTCTCGAATGCGGTCAGTCCGGCCAGCTCGGCGATGCCGCACAGCGCGGGCGGCGCTCCGCTGGTGCGGGCGAGCCGTTCACGCTCCTCCAGCTCGCGGGCGAGCGAGTGCTCATCGTCCGTCGGTCGCGAGCGCGTCAGCTCGATGTCGCCGCCCGCGACCAGCCAGTCCACTCGACGCGCCTCTCCGCCGAGGCGTAGATCGTCGGCATGTCGCTGCAGTCGCAATCGCAGCCGCTGCAGGGCGACCCGCAGCCACTCGGCGTTGGTGCGGCGCAGATCGGAGAGCTGCATGGCGGCAACGTCCGGAGCGGCGGTCACAGCGGCAGCTCCGCGACAGCGGGATCGATGCTCTCGGCGCCGTTCACGCGCACGCGAACCGCGAAGCGGGCGTGCAGCTGCAGCTCGGCCACCGTGGTGTCGTCGCCGGCGACCGGTTCGAACAGCACGGCGCCTGCGACACCTGGAATGACGAGAAGCTGGCTCCCGCTCACCAGAACGCGCGCGCTCGCATACTCCGCGGCGGCGCCGGCGTTGATCTTCGCCTGCAGGTCGGTCGCCAGCGCTGCCAGCGTGGTTGGCTTCGAGAGCGTGAGGGGAAGCGGAGGCTGCGCGCCGATCGTGATGCGGAGCTGTGGAATCGCAGCCGAGAGCACCGGCGGTGACGCAAGCACTCCCGACAGGAGTGCGGAGGTGGCGCCTGGCGGCGGCGCTCCCGTCAGGCCGAGCGTTGCCGCGAACGACGAACCACCACTCGGCGCGATCGCGATCGCATCCGTGAGCCCTCCTGGTATGATCAACAGCGCATCGTTCCAGACATCGACGCGCGCTCCGCTGAAGCGTGGATCGGTCGGATCCGCATCGCGGATCAAGCCGCCGAGGACGCCGGCGATCGTCGAGCGCACGACCGTCGCCGGGAGATTCCCCAAGACTGTCTTCGTCGTCCCGCCGATCGTCACGTCCAGCGCCTGGGCACCGGCGCCCAGCGCGATCGGGTCTGGTAGTGCGGAACCCACCACCGCATTCACACCACGCGTCGGCAACGTGTCGGGAAGCGGAACGACGATCTGCTTCGGCGTCGCCGCGAGGTAGGCGGCCCGCGGAACGACTGCGCGGCCGATCACGGTCTCGCCTCCCGGTGTGGGCCCGATCAGCCGTTGTCCGTCGATGATGAGCCGGCGCGGCGCGGAGGCCACCGTGACTCCCCCCAGGTTCACCGAGGGGGCGAGCATGAACGCCGCGTCGCTCGACGTGAAACGGCTTTGCGGCACGAGTGGATCGCGCACCGCGACCTTCACGGTTCGCACACCAGGCTGCAGTTGCTGCTCCGGAGCGATCGGCCCGACGCCGATTACCGTCGCGTCGGGAATAGTGGCGACTACCCGCGTCGGTTCGGCCGATTTGACGGGTACCTCGACCTCTCCGAACATGACGGTGGTGATCGGTCCCGACAGCGAGGTGCCGCGCAACACGAGATCGTCGCCGATGCCCGCGTAGGCGAACGGCTGCTCCGTGGTGGTGCCGGCGCGGATCACGCGTACGTCGGTGATCGTCGGCGTCTGGATGGTCAGGACGTAGACCATCGGCCCGGGCGACGGTGCGTCGCTCGGGAATGGAGGCACCGTCGGAGACGCCGGCTGGCCGACCGGCCGCGGGAATCGCCGCGCGCGCCGGCTCTCGATCTGAACGACGTTCACCACGTACGCGGCCGAGAGCCGGTACCTCAGCGCCAGTGCCGTCCACACCTTCGAGATGTCCTCGAGCGTGAGCGGCTCGAGCGAGATCTTCACGTGCTCGAACTCGTCACGCAGACTCTGGTGCAGGACGAGCCCTCCGCTCGGCGCGCGTTGTGTGGTCACGCTGTCGGTGATCACGGGCACGTCGTGCAGCACGCGCATGGCGCTCCCCAGCACGAACTGCGCAGTCGAGTCGTCGAACAGCGTCGAGAGCCCGACGCGCACTTCGGTGGTGCCGTAAGCGGTGAGCAGATAGTGCAGATTGAGGCTGAGCGGCGGATGTCCGTACCCGCCCGCCCCTCCGCGCCCCGGGATCTCCTGGTTCTGGAGGTATCCATTCTCCGTGACGCGATACAGGAACAGGTTGACGCGCGCATCCTCGGCGCGCTGGTCGCTGTCTCGCGTCGAGAAGGGAGGTGTCCCGATCGTCACCGGGACCGCCGCGCCGAACGGCTGCTCCATTCGGTCGGCGAGCAGCGTCTGAAGCGTGGCGCTCGCACCGCCGATCGCGCGGTAGTCACTCATGAGGCCACTCCCTCACCACGTCCACGGCGCGTAGCTGCGAAGCGCCGCGTAGTCGTCGAACCCACCCGTCAGCGGCGCGCTCCTCGCCGGCTCCGCGGCCGGGAGTGCCGCGGCTGGTGCTGGTGGTTGGGCAGCGGCGCCGTGAATCTCGATCGCGCCAATTCGCACGTGCACCGTGCGCTCGATCGCGCGCTCCGGCTGCGTGACCGGGAGTGCGACCACGGGCTGCATCGCGGGCTCGATCACCGCCGCCATCGGCACTGGAGCATCTTCCGTCGTCACCGACTCGATCCGGTGCTCGATGACCGATCTCTCCTCGCGCACGACGTGCGATGGGGGCACGCGTTCATCAGAATTCGCCGGCTCGAGCGACCGTATCGCGGCCGGGGCGACAATCGGAGCGAGGCGTTCGGTCGCCGTCGCTTCGATGCGTTGCGTTGCGTGCGGCTCCCTCGCGGCGATCGACGTCACCGGCGGCGCGGCAGCGATCGACGTCGGGCTCGCGGCAGTCACGCGCCGCACGACGCCAGGCGGCGCGGGCGCGCTCGCGATCGACGGTGTGGTGCGTGGCGCGCGCTGTGGTGCGCCCACGGGACCTGCAGGGGGTGCGACCGTTGCCACGACTGTCTGCGGAGTCGGTACGATCATCGCCGACGGCGCCCTCGCCTCCGCCGCATCCGGTGACGCGCTCTCCGCCTCGACACCGAACACGCCGGGAGTGGCTCGCGTCCGCACGACGGGGGCGAGACCGGCGCTCCGCTTGGCGAGATTCACCAGGAAATCGCTCACCCTGCCCTCGTGCGCGCCACGCGATCCGCCACCATCGCCAGATAACGCTCGCGGCGACGTCGTGGCATCTGCAGGATGTCGCGCTCACTCCAGTGATAGTGCCACGCCAGGGTGTGCACCTCGTGCAGCAGCTGTGCGGCGCGCGCTTCCAGCTCCTGCACGAAGAATGAAGCAGTATCGAACAACGCCGAGAACGCCGTGCCGCACGCGGGGCAGGTGAGCTCGAGCTCGATCTCGGCTTGCGGATCGCGCTCGGCCATCGCCTCCGCCAGTGCAGCGCGCGCGGCGGTCGTGAGCTCCGCAGCGGCGAGCGGCGCGTCGTCGCGTGTCACTCGGCTGATGCAACGTTCGGCCAGCGCCGCTGCTCCCATCTCGGGGTCGCGGCGCGCGATCGGCCCGATCGCATCGAGATCTGCCGCCGAAGGGAGGCGGAAGGTGATCGCGTACCGCGCACCTTCTACGTCCACGGTAAGCTCGTGCTCGCGGCGCACGTCACGGTAGGGCGGCACCATCAGCCCTGCCACCGGCAATGCGAGCTCCATCCGCTCGCCGCATGAGTCTGCGGGGCACGCGAGCACGCAATCGAGCGTTTCGCCGATCGTCAGCCGCCGGAGATGTAGCAACAGCGCTTCGCGGTCGCCGACGGTCAGTGCATGCGCGCTGGCCGCCACATCGGGTTCGTCGATGCAGCGCTCGAGCAACGCCGTCGCGCGCAGGCTCGGCGCCAGGTCGTCCGCGCTCTCCAGCAGGAATGCCTCATCCTCGCCGGTGACGGCGCGCAACGTGACTTCGCGCCGCAGCTGGTCCGTCCCCGCGGCGCCCTCGCTCCAGACGCCGCCTGGAATGGCCACGCGTACCACCTCACACACCCACGTCTTCGAACTGCGACTCCACCGGCTCCTTCACGGCGATGTCTCGCTCCCACCCTTCGTGCTCGATCTTGATCGACTGGATGAGGATCGCATTGGCATTCGCGTCGAGGTCCGCCTGCGCGGTGAACTCACTCACCCACGCCCGGTAGACTTTGTACGAGATCACCTTCTGGCCGGCTTCGTTGAACACGTCGATCGTCAGGTTGCGGCGGAAGTCCTTGAGCGACACTTCCTTCTCACGCTGCTCCTCCGGCGCCTGCGCGTTGCCGAAGTTCCACACCTTGTTCGCCCACGCCTCGAACTCGAGATCGTGGGTCACGCCGCGCTCCATGGTGATCGGTTCGTACTTCGTCCGCCCCGGCGACTTGTGAGACGAGCTGGGATCGCCGCCATTGCGATGCTCCACCACCTCGGTCGTGCGCTTCAACGCGCTCACCTTGCTCACGCCGGCGACGTAGCCGTTCGCGCCCCACTTCACCCGGAACTTGAAGTTCTTGTACGGATCGAAGCGGGCTGGATTGACGGTGAACTTGGCCATCGATGGAGCTCCTCCGGTGAGAGCGAAGTGAGCGGCGGCACTCGGCGTCTCGCGGACGCCGAGTGCCGCTCAGCTTCACGTCAGTAGCGCGGGGACGATCTGCTGGATCTGGAGGATCACGAACTCAGCCGGCTTCAGCGGTGCGAAGCCGACCACGATGTTCACTCGGCCGAGATCGATGTCGTTCTGCGTCGTCGTCTCTTTGTCGCACTTCACGAAGTAGGCGTCGCGCGGAGTCTTTCCCTGAAACGCGCCCTGCGCGAACAGCTCGTGCATGAACGCGCCGAGGTTGAGCCGGATCTGCGACCAGAGCGGTTCGTCATTGGGCTCGAAGACCACCCATTGCGTGCCGCGGTAAAGGCTCTCCTCGAGGTACAACGCGAGCCGGCGGACGGGGATGTACTTGTACTCGTCGGCGAGCGCGTCGGCGCCCTTGCCGGTACGCGCTCCCCAGCTCACCGTGCCGATCACCGGGAAGGTGCGGAGCGCGTTGAGGCCGAGCGGGTTGAGCGTGCCGTTCTCACGATCCGTGAGCGTGTACGTCAACCCCGTCGCACCGATGATCGTCGCCGTCGTGCCGGCTGGTGCCTTCCACACGCCGCGCTCCGCGTCGGTGCGCGCATACAGCCCCGCGAGCGCGCCCGCCGCCGGGAAGTTGCCGACGACGCCGTTCTTCATCGGGTCGGGCGCGCGGAGCCGCGGGAAGTAGATCGCCGAATTCCGGCTGCGCAGCGGCGATGCCGCCGAACCCATCCAGGCCTGCGCCTGCGCGAAGGTACCGATCGCCGCCGGCGCATCGATGATCATGAAGGCGCGCCGGCGCGTGCAGTACGCGATGGCTTCGGTGAGGACGTCCATCATCCCGGTGTCGGCGGCGTCCGGCATGACGAGCATGTTGAACAGGTCCACGTTCTCCAGCGCGTAGAGCCCTGTCTTGTTCGCCTCATTGCCGATCAGCTCCGGGTTGAGCGGCGGAATGCCGTTGTTGCCCGTCTGACCCTGCACCTGCGCCATCGCCGTGACACCCGCGCCTGGCGCATAATGACCAATATTCTGCGCCCCGCCGGCGTCGAGACCGAACGAAGTCGACGTCGCGTTCGTCGCGAACTTGAATGAGATGTTCGGGTCGGTGGGACCGGGGAGCACGCGGATCGTATTGCCGATGCGCTGCGCGGTGGCGCCGGCCAGATATGGTTGCGACGACGTAGTGGCGATGAGTGCCGCGTTGATGTCCGCGGCCACTTCGTCGAGCGACGCAGGGACCGGCCGCGTTGTCGATCCACCCCAGAGATCCAGCGTGACGCCCGAAGCGAGCGTGCTTCCCGCGCCCTTCATCACGTCCATCGTGAGACTGCCTGTCGCGGCGGGGGCGAAGGGTGCCACCGCGGTGCCGGTTGTCCCCGTGGGGAGTGGACGGAACTGGGCGGCGGCGTCTACGTCGGTGCCACCATTCGCGAGCCCGAGCTTGAGCTGCTTCACGACGCTGTTCGAGCTCGCGTCCACAAACTGGATCGACGAGCGCTCCGAAGGATTGGCCGCGTCAGTGTTGGCGGTGAACTCGAGCTGGGTATCTCCACCGACCACGGCGCCCGTCACTCCGGGTGGGTTCTTCGCAGTGATCGCCGCCGCGATGTCGGCGGCGATCGCGTCGAGCGCATCTTTCAGCGTAGCGCCAGCCGGCGCTGTCGGCGCGGCGACGGTGACTTCGAAGGGCCCTGTGCCGTTGATGGTATACGCCACGCGATAGCCCGGCGTGACGGCGACGTCGGCGAGCGTGAGGACACCGCTCGTGCTCGTGCCATTGCCACTGAACGCGAGCGTACTGGGGCGCGTGAGCCTCACGAGCTGCGACTGCCCATTCACCGTGGCCACGGCGTAGTTCTGGGCGTAGCTGCTCAGCGACAGGTTGCGGAACATCTCCGCCCGGCCCGGCACCATCTGGCCGTTGCGCTCCACGTATTCCGTGACGCGCAGGTTGAAGAGATTCTCTGGGTTCGACGTGTCGTAGTCGACGTCGATCTGGAGACTGTTCCCCCATGTGCCGGCGCTCGCGGCGGCGATGTCGAGCACGACCGTGGCCGCGTTGCGCAGCGAGACCGATGCCGGTTTCGCGTTCTTCGCCGCGCGGACCACGTAGGCCTCCGTCCCGCCGTTCTGGAAGAATTGCTTGACGCAGTAGCTCAGTGGACTCGCCGGATCGAGGCCACCGAACGCGCGCTCGAAGTCGGCGAACGTAAAGATGTGCACTGGATCGTCCACCGTGCCGCGCGTGGTGTAACCCACGAACGCCGTGATCGACGTGCTCACTCCCGTGACGGTGTGCACACCGCTCGGGATCTCTTCGATGTATACGCCCGGGTACGTTGGTGCGACCGGCATCTCTCCTCCTGGAGCGACGTGGACCCGTCACGACGCTGGCCGAGCATCGGCGCCGTCGTTCACGCGCCGATCACGGCATCGATCGACAGCGTGCCCGACCGTCGTCCCGTGTGTATGGACGACGCCGAGTCACGCCCGCCGAGCGGCGTGCGACGCGCACCGATACTCGGCGGCGGCCTACCTCCCGTCTGTTCGCTTCCTCACATAGGCCCTATATTCGGCGCGCACTCACCTGCGCGACGTCGTGATGGTGAGGCAGCACGAGTGGCCGAGGTCATGAACGCATGCGCTTCCTCGCCAGCAACACCTGCGCAAACCAGCTCCTGTCGACGCTCCCACTCCTGGAACGTGAGCGCCTCCTGCCCGGTCTGGAGCACGTCGAGTTCGCGCTCGGCGACGTGGTTTACGAGTCGAGTAGCCGGCTCGAGTACGCCTATTTTCCGACCGGCGCCGTCGTCTCCATGCTCTATACCATGGAGGATGGCGCGACCGCCGAGGTGGGACGCTGTGGGAGTGACGGCGTCGTCGGCGTGTCACTCTTCCTGGGTGGCGATACCACACCCAATCGTGCGGTCGTCCAGATCGCCGGTGGGGCGGTGCGCATGCGGGCGCGCACGCTGCAGGCGGAGTTCGCGCGCGGGGGAGCGCTGCAGCATCTGCTGCTGCGCTACACGCAGTCTCTCATCACGCAGGTCGCGCAGGCGGCGGCATGCAATCGCCTGCACTCGGTGGAGAAGCGACTCTGCCGCTTTCTGCTCCTGAGCCACGATTGCGTCAAGAGTGACGAGCTCTTCATGACGCAGGAGCTCATCGCCAGCGTTCTCGGCGGGCGCCGTGAGAGTGTCACCGTGGCCGCCGCGCATCTGCAGGACGCAGGACTGATCCGCTACTCGCGTGGCCGCATCCACATCCTCGATCGCGCCGGCCTGGAGCGCGCAGCGTGTGAATGCTATCGCGTCGTCCGGGCCGAGACCGATCGCCTGCTCGCCGTGCGCGTGCCGAACACCTACTCGTCCGGTGGCCTTCTGTCCCAACGGCCGCTCGAAGCGCGCGTCCGCGCCGATTAAGGCGACGGCGTCCGCTCCGCGAGCAGACGCGCGATCAGACGGCGGAGTTGGTCGAAGTTGTCCGGCGAGATCACGTGGACGTTCTCTCCCACGCGTTCCTCCACTCCTTCGGGAACGCATGTCGCACAGAACGCCACGACAGGGGTGCGAGTGGAAAGGCTGGCGCTCATGCGGATCTCGGTCGCGGCGCGGATGACCTGCTCCGTCGCACCATCCAGCCGCACCAGGATCAGATCGGGAGACTCGCGCCGCGCGCACTCCACCGCATCGCTCGGGTCGCGCACCGCGCGCACGCGATAACCGTCGCGCCGCAGCAATCGCTCGATGCCGTTGCGCGTCTCCTCGATCTCCTCGACGACCAGCACCACAGGTCCTTCACGCCCTGTGAGCATGCCTGTTTTCATCCTCGCCGTCCGCTCGGACGGCGATGGTAGGCGGCCTCCTGCTCCGCGTCTGTACGCAAAGCCGCATTGGCCGACAGCGCGTTTGTCGACGCCGCGCGGCAGCTCGTGGGGTCGCGCAACGTCAGGCGACCGCAATCGGCGCGCCGCCCTACAGATTCCACAGGGTGCGTCTCGGGCGCCTGCGAGGCCTCGGCTCGCGAGCAACGGGTCGCGGTGGTCCGCCGTATCACGTATTCTCTTCGGCTTCACGCGCCCCTTGAATCCCCCATCGGAGGTGTCGCATTCGCTCGTACGCCAGTCTCGCACTCGCCCTCGCGACCGCCACCGCATTCGCGTCGCCCGCCTCCGCGCAGCATGACGCACCTGCCGTTCGACAGGACGGCAGCGCCGTACCGCTGTTCGACGATCTCGGCAGCCACCACATGGCGATCGCGACGCGTGTACCTGCGGCGCAGCGGTACTTCGATCAGGGGATGCGCCTCGTGTATGGCTTCAACCACCCCGAGGCAATCCGCGCGTTCGACGAAGCAGCCCGCCTCGATACCAACTGCGCCATCTGCCATTGGGGAGCAGCGCTGGCGTACGGGCCGCACGTCAACGCGCCGATGGACTCTGCCAGCGGCGTCACCGCGTACCTGCACCTGCAGGAGGCGATCGCGCTGAAGCCCAAGGCGAGCGCACGCGAGCGTGCATTCATCGACGCGCTCGCGAAGCGGTACGCCTCGCCACCCCCTGCCGACCGCGCGAAGCTCGACTCCGCCTACGCCCGTGCGATGGGAGACGTCGTGCGCCGATATCCGAAGGACCTCGACGCCGCCACACTCTACGCCGAGGCGCTGATGGACCTGCGGCCCTGGAACTACTGGCGTAAGGACGGCTCGCCGTACCCGGGCACCGAGGTCATCATGACGCAGCTCGAGCGCGTGATGAAGGCCGACCCGGCGCACCCTGGGGCATGCCACTACTACATCCACGCCGTGGAGGCCGTGACGCCCGAAAAGGCCGTCGCCTGTGCTGAGCACCTGGCGGCACTCATGCCGGGCGCCGGGCACATCGTGCACATGCCCGGGCACATCTACATCCGAGTCGGCCGCTACGACGATGCGATCAAGGCGAACGAGCACGCCGTGCACACCGACGAGACGTACATCGAGCGAGAAAAGCCGGCGGGCTTCTATCCGATGGGATACTACCCGCACAACCTCCACTTCCTCGCCTTCGCCGCGTCGATGGCGGGGCGCAGTGCGCTAGCGATCGATGCGGCTCGAAAGACGGGTGAGAAGAACCCGGCCGAGGTGGCACGACAGGTGCCGCCGCTCGAGAACCTTCTCGCATACGCGCCACTCACACTCGTCACCTTCGGGAAGTGGGACGAGGTGCTCGCCACGCCGCTTCCCCCCTCCGACCTGCGCGTCTCTACGGGATTGGCGTACTACGCACGCGGCGTCGCGCACGCAGCCAAGGGGCAGTGGCCCGAGGCACGCGCGGCGCTCGATACCGTGAAAGCGATCGCCGCGGGGACGTCACCGCACGATCAGGTCGCGCTCTCGGCTGGTGGAGGGGAGAACAAGACCATCATGGAGATCGCGGCGCATGCGCTCATGGGGGAGATCGCCGACCGAAGCGGTCAGAGCGACGCGGCGAGCCACTTCCGAGAGGCGGTGCGGTTGCAGGACACGTTCAACTACACCGAGCCGCCGCAATGGTACTATCCGGTGCGGCATTCCCTCGGTGCGGCGCTGCTCCGACAAGGGCAGGCCGCCGAAGCGGAGCGTGTCTACCGGGAAGACCTGAAGAATTTTCCGGAGAACGGCTGGGCACTGTTCGGCCTCGCGAAGGCACTACGGGCGCAGGGGAAAGCAGCCGAGGCTCAGGCGGTCGAGGCGCGCTTCCAGAAGGCTTGGACTGGCGCCGACGTGACGCTGACCGCATCGCGGTTCTGATATCGGCGTCAGGCGATCGCCATCGGTGCGCCGCCCTGCGGGTTCCACAGATGCGTCTCGTCCGGCGCCTTCTCGAGCCAGGCCAGCAGCGCGTCGTACACCAGGAAGCCGTGCCGGAGCTGCTCGTGATCATCGGCGAACATGCGCGACAGGCCGAACGAGATCGCGAGCAGCCCCGCGCACTGCGGCGCCAGATCGAGGCGTGCAGTGTCGGCGCCGCGAACGATCCGCGCCAACCGCGTCAGCGCTGGATTCCGGTCGAGCGCATACTTCGATAGAAGTGCGTCGAAGCTGCACAGCGGCCCGACGTGCGAGAGCTCCACTCCCTCCACGTCGAATGGGATCGCCCCCGTCTCTGCCGCGATGCGGTGTACGTCGCTCGCGGGGACGAACAGGAATTCCGCGTTCGCATCGATGTATCGCACGATCAGCCACGGACAGGCGATCCGATCGACCTTCGGACGTTCGCGAGTGATCCACTTCATGGGACGGCACTCTCCAGAGAAACGCGTTCAGGGAACGGCTTCGCGAGCCAGTGCGCTTACGGGTAACCGTTGTACTGCAGGGTGGCGGGTTGCTTCGGCTCGTGCCACCCGCGCCGGCGAGGGCCGGGTCTCAACCAGATGACGATGACGCCGCAATCCGCGCGGCCGGCGTACTTGAGCGGCGCGGACGCCGCGTCCTTATAGAGCTCGATGCCGGCGATCTGATTCGGCACGACGTCGTTGACGTCCCAACCGAGCTCCGTGCCATCGATCACGACGTTCGCGCCACGACATGGCACCGTGCCGGGTGGGCCCGGCTGCACGGCCATCATCTTCACGTATCGGCCTCGCCCCATCTCCACGTACCCGCCGAGGCGCGAGAGGAGGTCTGACGTCTTCTTCGCCTGCGAACGCTGAATGTCGCCCAGCGTGAGGAAGTGTCCGAGCATGTTCGTGCGGCGGTTGTACTCGAACTCCGCGAGCGGCGGCCGCTTGGCGAGCACGCGCACGGAGTCGAGGAGGACGGCCCGTCCCAGCCGCACGTTCTCTTCTCGGCGCGCGTCCGGACGCAGATCGACCGCGACCTCGGCTTGCGCGTAGCCGAGCTTTCGCACGACCAGCACCTGAGTCCCCGTCGGGAGCCCGCCGAGGACGAACTTGCCCGCGTCGTCCGTCGAGGTGAACGATTGCGCGTCGCGCACGCGCACTTCCGCGCCAGACACGACCCGCCCCGCCGCGGTGCGCACCGTGCCGGCCAGGATCGCGGTGCCGGTGAGCGCCAGCTCGACGGGCGTCGAGTCTGGTCTGCCGGCCGCGCTTCCGACATTCGCCGCGTCCGTCGCGTCGGCGATGATCGATGAGTCCGCCGCCGCCCGCGCCGCCAGGAGCTGTTCGAGCGAATCCAGCCCGGCGAGCGTCGGCGCGAATCGCAAGCTCAGCGAGAAGTCCTGAACGACGACTCCTTCCGCGCGCGTGACGCTCAGACGCATCGCCGCGCCTACGCGCTCCTTGTGCTGAACCTGCATCTCGAGGGACTGCTCGGCTGGCACGCCGCACAGTCGATATTCACCGAGGCGATTCGTCGAGGCGGAGCCCGAGCGCCGCTCCATCTCGATCTTCTGCTTCTTGCGATCGATGGTGATCGCCGTCCACGCCACCACGACTTTCGCTCCCGCGATCGGGGCGTCGGTGTCGGCGTCCACGACGCGTCCCGCGACGACTCCCTTCTCCGGGCCGAGCGCCACACCCGGACAGACCATGTCGCGGAGCATCGCTCCCGTCGGGAGTATGAGATCGGAGCGCGTGGTCCGACCGTCGGAGATCACGAGCCGATCGGTTGGAAGCGCCACGTCCAGTGAGTCGAGCGTCGGATGGCTCACCTGGACGAGGTAGTGCCCTGCGGGGAGCGAGTCGACGCGGAATCGGCCGCGCCCATCGACCTTGGCGCTGACGGTGATGCTGGTGTCCGATTCGAGCCGCACGAGCGACACTTGCACGCCGCCGACGGGCCGCGCCGCGAGCGTCCCCTTGACCGTCCCCTCGAGGCGCCCGATCGGACTCTGCGGCGCGGCCAGCGCCCCGGAGAGGACGAGAGACACGGCGCTCAGAGCGACGACGGTTCGCATGTGCTCTCCTGCACCAACGGCTCGTTGGAGGTGCCGCGCGACTGCTTCGATCACTTCACGAGGGCATGCTGACGCAACCCTCAGACCCTCTGCACATCGACTGCGTCAGTACTTCCCGAGATAGTTGCACCGGCGCCCGACACCCGCCGATGCCCGGCGAAGTGGCGTAGTTCGCGGTGCTCGCTGGGGCGTTTGGTGCCACATCCGGCACAGCTCATTCGACACGGACGCTCTAATCTGCCTCGCCTTCGGAAGTCAGCAATACCTGCCGTGATCCTTTACACCAGGATGATAGCAAGCCACAGCCTGCCAATTCGAAAGGTCGGTCGAGGCTGAGCAGCGAAACGAGGACGGGGAGCCCAGCCCCTATGGCTAGGCTCCCCGCATGTAACTGGCTCCCGGAACCCCCTGCTATTGCGGGTAGGAATTGATCTGGCTCGCAATCAGTCCCGCGAGTTTACGGATATCTGCATCGCCGTCGTGTGTGCTGAGGTACACGATCGCGGCCATGACTCGCTCTCTACTGCTCCCAGTGATTGGCCGCGCGTTGACAACGACTCCGGGGTGATAGACTGGCACCAGTACAACCGGCACCGCGGAGTTCAGCTCCAGGGTTGATACGGATACCCGCGGATTGTAGTACCGTGCGAGGAGTCCGAGAAAGTACGTGCGACGAGCGATGCTCTGGTGTGGGTCCTTCGCAAGCACCGCGACGCTGTCGGAGAGGCGATTGTCCATCAGAGTTCGAGCGTCTATCCTCGCGAGCGTGTCTCGCAGAGACCCCGGCACCGAGTTTCTCAGCATCGATGCAATCACGCGCGCTGCCTGATCGTTGCAGTGAACGATGGTGCTTGCCGCGATCACGAGCGAATCGCGACTGGTTGAAGTGGAAAGGAGCGTGTTCGTCGCCTGCGAACACGTCTGCTGCTGCGCCATCAATTGCATCGGTGCAAATGCAGCAATAGCGATGAAGCCAGCCTTCGCAATCACTCGTGGAGACGCGCGAAGAAGTGTGAGTGGATAACTCATGTCGGCCGTCCCGTCAGAAGGTTTTGAGAAGGCAAGGAATCGGATAAGCCCCTGTCTGGGGATCGTCGATCGGCGCGTTGAGGGTGATCGCCGCCGAGTCCGCAAAGGTCCGAATGTTCATCAGAGCCGGCACAGTGGGATAGCCATTGCTGACAAGCTTTTCGAGGGAAAACACCAGAGTCGACGTGTAGGTCCTATACGTCGTCTGAACGTGCGACCGCGGATCAGGGGTGTACCCTTCATGTTTCATCGTGCGGGGCAGTTGATCAAGCACTTCCTGTTGGGAGCACCACGCACTCTGCTTGACGGGATCCGCCATCGGGCACCGGATCCGGCTTGGCATTGGCAGGTAGCACCGCGTACACGACGAATGCCGACTCTCCGTTGCGTTGCGTGAGTGAGCGACGGTAGAAGTACGTCACTAGGGACTATGAAGTGCTGTCGGATCAAAGCGAGATGC
>DASVNI010000345.1:0-1736 GCA_036383935.1 Gemmatimonadaceae bacterium
CCTCGAGGTGGCCTGGCTGCTCCGCAACGGCGAGCTCCCGCTCCAGTCGGAGTACGACGACTGGGTGCACCAGATCACGTACCACACGTACGTCCACGAGAACATCAAGACGTTCCTGCAGGGCTTCCGCTACGACGCGCATCCGATGTCGATGCTGTGCAGCGCGGTCGCGGCCCTGTCGAGCTTCTATCCAGACGCGAAGAACATCCAGGACCCGGCCGAGCGGCACATCAGCATCGTGCGGCTCCTCGCCAAGGTGCCGACCATCGCCGCGTTCTGCTTCCGGCACGTGAAGGGGCTCCCCTTCATCTACCCGGACAACGAGCTCGGATACGTCGAGAACTTCCTCTCGATGGTCGCCCGGATGTCGGAGCCGAAGTACGAGGGGAACCCGGCGTTCGTGAAGGCGCTCGAGGTGCTGTTCATCCTCCACGCCGACCACGAGCAGAACTGCTCGACGAGCGCCGTCCGCGCCGTCGGCAGCTCGCAGGTCGATCCCTTCTCGGCCATCGCGGCCGGCATCGCCGCGCTCTATGGTCCGCTGCACGGCGGCGCCAACGAGCAGGTGCTGCACATGATCAACCAGATCGGCCACAAGAAGAACATCCCCGCGTTCATCGAAGGGGTGAAGAGCGGCAAGGGGCAGAAGCTCATGGGCTTCGGCCACCGCGTGTACAAGAGCTACGATCCGCGCGCCCGCATCGTGAAGAAGCTCGCCGATGACGTCTTCGCGCAGATCGGCATGGACAAGGATCTCGAGATCGCCCTCGAGCTCGAGCGGATCGCGCTGTCGGACGACTACTTCGTATCGCGGAAGCTCTACCCCAACGTGGACTTCTACACGGGGCTGATCTACCGCTCGATGGCGTTCCCGACGGACTTCTTCACCGTGCTCTTCGCCGTCGCCCGCACCGCCGGCTGGCTCGCGCAGTGGGAGGAGATGCTGATGGATCCGGAGCAGAAGATCGCGCGCCCGCGCCAGATCTACACCGGCTACGGCGAGCGTCCCTACGAGTCGGCCCTCGACTACGGTCACCGCGTCGCCAAGAAGGACGCTGTCCGGCGATGAGAGCGCTCGTCGCAGGGCTCGCGCTCGTCGCGCTGGCAGCTTGCGGCGGAGATTCGTCCACCGCGCGGCCGAGCGACTCGGTCACCGGCTCATGGGCGTTGCAGACGTACAATGGTAAGGCGCTCCCGTACACCGGTACGGTGAACGACAACGGCTCGTTCGATCGCGTCGATTCCGGATCGATCGCCTTCGACGGGAAGGCGACGTACGTGCTCGGCATCAAGATCACGAACACGCTCGGCTCGGCCGCCACGCCGCAGAACTACGACGAGATCGGTTCCTACTCGGGCACGGCGGCGACCGGCGTGACGCTGAAGCCGAATGACATCAGTGCGGGCTCGAGCCCCTTCAGCGGCCCCACGGTGGCCGTTACGGTCTCGGGCAACAACCTCAGCTTCTCGCAGCAGGGAAAGATCCTCACCTTCGTGAGGAAGTGACGATCGCCTAGATCGTGGTGCGCGGGCGACGGCTCCTCGCCGTCGCCCGCGTCGCATTCTCCCCCTCGGCGCTCCGTTCCGTCGCGCACACCGTGCGCACCGGACACGATTGGCACCGCGCCACACGCGCCGTGCAGACCAGCGCGCCCAGCTCCATCAGCGCCTGGTTGTGCGTCCACGTCGCCGCGCCGGTGCGGGGCAGGAGCTCGCGGGCGATGCGCCAGATCTCC
>DASVNI010000346.1:0-8022 GCA_036383935.1 Gemmatimonadaceae bacterium
CCGCGCGCCCCAACCCATACGTGCGCGCGTACTGCCCCGGCGGCACGCCCACCACCCGCTTGAATCGCCGCGTGAGGTGGCTCTGATCGCTGAAGCCCGTGTCGAATGCGACGCGCGAGATCGGCTCGCCCTGGCGCAGCAAATCGCGTGCGCGGTTCACGCGCACCATCTCGAGGTACATGTACGGCGGCAGGCCGTAGCGCGCGCGGAATCGCCGGCTCAGATGGAACGGGCTCACGCCGCTCACCGCCGACAGCTCGAGGAGCGAGATCGGTTTGGCGTAGTGCTCCTCGAGATAGTCGCGCACGCGGCCGAGGAGGGCGCGCCCCGGTTCGGCGCGCGCGGCCTCGACGTGCGTGTGCGAGTGGTGTGCGCAGATCGTCTGCAGCAGCTCAGCCAATGCGGTCTGACCGCGGAGCCGCTCCACGTGGCCCTCGAGCAGGGTGTGGACATCGATCACGCGGCGCGCGAGCTCCGGATCGGCGATTGTAGGAGCCTCGAACTCGGTGTGCTCCGGCACACCGAGCGCGGACATCAGCTCGAGGGGCAGATAGAGCATCCGGTAGGACCACCCTTCGGGGCAGTCCGCCTCGCCGGTGTGCACCTCTCGCGCTGGGATCACGACCACGTCACCCGCCCGCTGCGACACCGTGCGCCCGCGGTAGCGGATCCGGCTCGCCCCGGCCTCGATCGCGCCGAGGGAGAAGGTCTCGTGGAGGTGTGGCGCGAAGCGGTGCCGCGTGTAGGTTCCACGCAGTATCTCGAATGGCGTGTCCCACTGCACAAGCGTGATTCGCGCCGATTCCTGTTCGCGTAGCATCGTCTGCATCCAGTGGACGGAGAAGGCGCTCGGGCCCCGCGCCCGGTGCGCACGACTCAACTTTCCGGGCGCGAACCGGGATTGCCTAGTCCGCCGCTACGAAGCGCGATTTTCGCGGCACGAAAGGCTCCGCATGCGATCCGAACCGTCCGCCAAAATCGACCCGCGATCGTTTCTCGGCGCCCTCGTGGCGGCGGGGACGTTCGTCGTGGCGCATGCGGCGCTGCTCCGGGTCGGAAAAGGGGCGCCGTGGAGCGCTTCGCTCGCCTTTGCGGCGACCGACGGCCTCCTCTGGTTCGTGGCGGCGCCGCTCGCGATGGCGTTGGGGCGCCGCCTCGGCAGGGCGCGCGGTGGCCGAGCCCTCCCGTGGCAGCTCGCGATTGGCGCCGTAGCGGCGCCGCTGTTCGGCGCCGTGCAGGGCGCCGTCTCGGTCGGCGTCGGCCGCGCGCCCGAGCCGGCGCTGGCGTCCGCCTTCTGGTATCTGGATCTGAACGTCGCCGTGCTCGTCCTCGCCGCCGTCGCCCTCGACCAGTCGGCGGCGCGGATCGCCTTGGCGCGTCAGAGCCGACGCTTTCTCGCGCTCGAGGCGCGGCTGCTCGAGGTGCGCCACGACTTCCTCAACCTCCAGCTTCAACCGCACTTCCTGTTCAACGCGTTGAACTCGGTCGTGGAGCTGATGCGCGAGTCGCCACGCGAGGCGGCGCGCGTGCTGCGCGACTTGCGGACGCTCTTCCTCGCCACGACACAGCGTTCGTCGCAGGTCGCGGTGTCGCTGGCGGAAGAGCTGAGCGTGGTGGACGCGTTCATCGGCGTCGCGCGGGCGCGCCACGCCGATGCGCTCTCCGTCACGCGCGAGGTGGACGAGGCAGCGTTGACCGCCTCGGTGCCCCCGCTCTCGCTCCAGCCGCTGGTGGAGAACGCGATTCAGTTCGCGCTCCAGTCGGAGGCCGGCGCGCGCTCGGTGTCGTTGCTCGTCCGCCTGCAGAAGGGGCGACTCTACATCCGCGTCACGAACAGCCGGAGTCAGCGCGACCGTCCCTCTGGCGGGCTCGGCATTGGACTGAAGAACACCCGCGAGCGGCTGACGCACCTGTTCGGACGGGACCACGCGCTCACGCTCACCCTCACCGCAGACCGAGCGATCGCCGAGCTCGACGCACCGTTCGTCCCGCTCGAGGAGCGCAGCCCCGAGCAGCGCCTCGAGGTCACCGACGAGTTCGCTGCTGTCGCGAATCCGTTGGCCGCGCGTACCTCGGTTCTTCCGCGCTGGATCGGGGCGCTGCCCATGCCGGTGGCGATCGTCGGCTTCTGGACGCTCGCGTGGCTCTTCTGGGTCTTCCAGATCTATTTTTCGATTGCCGCCACGAAGGGCCATCTGCTCGCACGAGTGTACTGGTCTCCCCCCGACCTCGTCTCGGCCATCTCGTGGATGGCGCTGACGCCCGTCCCCCTGTATCTCGCGCGACGATTCCCCGTGCAGGGGCCGCGGAGAGCGTTTCCCGTCGCGGTGCACGTCGTCGGCGCGCTCGGCGCGGCGATGGTCAACGTGGGGTCGATCCTCGCCGTATTCGGGCTGAACCGGATCCCCCTGAACAACATCCTGAACCAGGTTGTGGTGAACTGCGCGATCTACGCCCTGCTCGTCGTGCTGGCGCACGCGGAGCCGATCGCGCGGTGGTTCGACGAACGACAGACGGCAACGCGGCGGCTCCAGGCGGAGCTGGCCCGTGCACGATGGGAGGCGACGGAGATGCGATTGTCACCGGAGATCATTGCGAGGGAGCTGGAACGGCTCGCCACGCTCGTGGAGCTGGACACTGCGGGAGCGGAGGACGACGTGCTGGACATGGCAGACGCGCTGCGGCGTCGCTTGAAGGGGAGCGACTCGCCTGCGCAGCGCGCGCCGTCGTCGGATGCGCTGCGCGCGTCCGTGGTGGTGGCGATCGCGGTGGTGTCGCTCGCGACTGCGGCGTGCACACCGGCGCAGACACCGGCGCCTCCCGCGCCCGCGACCGTCACCTCGTCGTCCGCAGCGGCCACTGCGCCGGCGCGTCCCGCCGCTCCCGTTCGCGCGCCGAACGAGGCCGACGTGAACTTCATCACCGGCATGATCGGCCACCACGCGCAGGCGCTCGTGATGGCGGGATGGGCGCCGTCCCATGGCGCGAATGCGTCGGTGCGCGTGCTCTGTGAGCGCATCATCAATGAGCAGCATGACGAGATCGCGACGATGCAGACGTGGCTCCGCGACCGTAACCTGCCCGTCCCCGAGGCCAAGGCCGGCCCGATGCGCATGAAGATGAACGGCATGGAGCACGAGATGCTCATGCCGGGAATGCTCACCGAGGATCAGATGAAGGAGCTCGACACCGCGCGAGACGCGGACTTCGACCGGCTCTTTCTCAAGTACATGATCCAGCACCATCAGGGCGCCGTGACGATGGTGCTGGATCTGTTCGACACGAATGGCGCGGCGCAGGAACAGTCCGTGTACAAGCTTGCCTCCGACGTCCAGGCCGATCAGACGTCGGAGATCACGCGCATGCAGAAGATGCTCGCGTCTCTCACCCCCGGTGTGCGCGGCCAGTGATGGCGCGCTCGCACCGCTCTTCGCCCACACAGACACACCTCATGAATTCGATCACATCTTTTGTAAATCACCTGAGGCGCCCTTCGTGGCCGGCGATTGCCGCGCTCGCGATGGTCGGTGCCTGCGCGCAGTCCACCAGCACGACCACCTCCGCTCCCGTCGCGCTGTCGGCTGCGAAGCCGAGCCCCGACCCGCGCCTCGACTTGAAGGCCGGACTGTACGACGCCGGCGAGGCCGTGTGGAACCTGAAGGTCCTCTCGAAGACGCGGCCATCGCAGAAGTTCGAGGGCGGAATCAACTCCGACCTCGCCTTCACCGGCCCGTACGCCATCCAGGGCAGCTTCAGCGGCTATCAGGTCTGGGACATCTCCAACGCGAAGGCGCCGACGCTCAAGACGGCGTACTACTGCCCTGCGTCGCAGAGCGACGTCTCGGTCTACAAGAACCTGCTGTTCGTGTCCGGTGAGGATCTCACGGCGCGCATCGACTGCGGCGCGCAGGGCGTGCCGGAAGCGGTGAGCAAGGATCGTCTGCGCGGCATCCGCATCTTCGACATCACCGACATCGCGAACCCGAAGAACGTCGGCAACGTGCAGACCTGCCGCGGCTCGCACACGCACACCGCGCTCGTCGACCCGAAGGACCCGGACAACGTGTACATCTACGTGTCCGGCTCCTCGAGTGTGCGCTCCGAGCAGGAGCTTCCCGGCTGCGTGAATGCGCCCGTCGACCAGGATCCGAACTCGGCGCTCTTCCGCATCGAGGTGATCAAGGTGCCGGTGGCGCATCCCGAGCAGGCGGCCATCGTCAGCTCGCCGCGCATCTTCACCGGTCTCATGGCTCCGGCGAAGCACGGCGAGACGGCGCAGGACGAAGCGAAGACGAAGCACGAAGCCGATTCCGCGCGGAAGGCGGGCGCATACGTCGCCCTGCTTCACGGAGAGGAACAGATCTTCGGGCCTGGGTTCGTGCGTCCGCTGCTCGACAGCGTCGTCAAGGCGCGTGGCGGCACCGGCGCACCCACGGGAGCTGACAGCGCGAACCTGCGCATGAACTTCCAGCGGTACGTCGACACGCGCTTCGGTCCGACGGCCAAGCCGGGCGTCTCGCCCGGCCCGACGCAGTGCCACGACATCACCGTCTATCCGGCGATCGGCCTCGCGGGCGGCGCCTGCGGCGGCTACGGCCTGCTGCTCGACATCAGCAATCCGGCGCAGCCGCGCCGCATCGGCGCCGCCGCCGATTCCAACTTCTCGTACTGGCACTCGGCGACGTTCAACAACGACGGTACGAAGATCCTCTTCTCCGACGAGTGGGGCGGTGGCACGCAGCCGAAGTGCCGCGCGACCGACAAGCCGGAGTGGGGCGCCGACGCCATCTTCACGCTGACGGCGGACCGGAAGATGGAGTTCAAGAACTACTACAAGCTCCCCGTCGCGCAGACGGCAACCGAGAACTGCGTCGCGCACAACGGCTCGCTCATCCCGATTCCGGGCCGCGACGTGATGATCCAGGCGTGGTACCAGGGCGGCATCTCGATGTTCGACTGGACGGATGCGTCGCATCCGCGCGAGATCGCGTACTTCGATCGCGGGCCGGTCGATGCGAACAAGCTCACGCTCGCCGGCTCGTGGTCCGTGTACTGGTACAACGGCGTGATCGTGAGCTCGGAGATCCAGCGCGGCCTCGACATCTTCGAGCTCGTGCCGAGTGCGTTCATCTCGCAGAACGAGATCGACGCGGCGAAGACCGTGCACCTCGACTACCTGAACACGCAGGGCCAGCCGAAGATCGTCTGGCCGGCGACCTTCGCGCTCTCGCGCGCCTACGTGGATCAGCTCGAGCGGTCGAAGGGATTGCCGGCGGCTCGCATCGCCGCGGTGCGTGAGTCGCTCTCCAGCGCCGAGTCGGCCGCGGGTGGTTCGCGCGCGACGGCGCTTTCGGCACTCGCCACTCAGCTCGACGGTGAGGCCGCGGGTTCGCCGGATGCGGCGAAGGTGCGGCTGCTCGCCGGCTCTGTGCGGTCGCTTGCCGCGCAGTAAGTGCCGTGAGGTAGGGAGTTAGTTGAACGGCCCCGGGACGCTCTGCGCTCCGGGGCCGTTTGCTTCTGGCGGTGTCGCGCAACGGGTTTCAGGCGGAGGGCGCGGAGCGGTGCACCAGCGTAGGCCATCTGGCGCCGGGGCCCGCGGAGAACGCGGAGCCTGGCGAGAGATCTCTCCGCCGGGCCATCAAAAGCGTTGGAATGGTGGATCGATATGACGGGTGAGCCGGTGCGTGGAGCTCGACCCCGAGAGCAGTCCTCCGCGCCTCCGCGATCCTCCGCGTGCTCCGCGTGAAATTCCGGCGCAGCGATCTGTAGGTGCAGATCCCTCGACTCGCTTCGCTCGCTCGGGATGACACTGCGCCGTACGCACTCACGCACTCACGCACTCACGCACTCACGCACTCACAGCTTCTTGATCCACTCCCGCGCCGCGTCCAGCTCTTCCTTCGTCACCGTGTGTCCCACGGGTGTCCAGTGCGTCGTCACGGACGCACCAGCATCGCTGAGCGCAGCGGCCAGCTGCTCCACCGTCTCACGCGACGCCATCGGGTCGCGCTCGCCGGCGCCGATGAACACCGACGTCGCCGTGAGGTCCGGCAGCGTCTCCGGCTGGAAGGGGAGCATCGGGCTCAGAAGGACCGCGCCGCGCACCACGGGGCCGCGCCGCAGCAACAGGCTCGCGGCGATGTTCGCGCCGTTGGAGAACCCCGCGGCGACGATGCAGCTTCGGTCGAGCCGGTAGGTCTTTGCAGCCGCATCGATGAACTCCGCCAGCTCGTCGGTGCGGAGCGCGAGATCCTCGAGGTCGAACACGCCCGGCGCGAGGCGGCGGAAGAAGCGCGGTGCGCCCCCCTCCATCACCTTGCCACGCGGGCTGAGGATGCCGGCGCCCGGCATCAGTTGGCGGCCGAGCGGGATGAGATCCTCCTCGTCGCCGCCGGTGCCGTGCAGCATGAGCAGTGTCGTATTGCCGGCAGGGTCGGCGCTCGATGCGGGAGGGAGATAGCGATGTACGAAGCCGAGCGCGTCGCCGCTCACGTCTTCCGGTCCGGTCATGGTGGCGAAGAAGTCCGAGGCCTTTGCAGGCGCGGGAAGGTGGATTGGTGGAAGCACCGCCTCGATCTGCGCGCGATTCGGCTCGTACTGCGCGGGCAGCATGAGCCGCTCGCCGAGATGCTCGACAGGCTCGTCCACCGCGAAGCCAGGCGGTGTGGTGGCCAACTCGTACAGCACGCCACCCGGCTCACGAAAGTAGACGGAGTGAAAGTAGTTCCGGTCGATCACCGGCGTCGGGTGCAATCCCGCGGCGATCACCTGCTCGCGCACCTCGAGCTCGGCCTGGTCGTCTGACACCTCGAACGCGACGTGGTGCACGATCCCTGCGCCCTTCGCGCCGCGCATGAAGCCACCTACGGACCGCACGTCCACGATGCGTCCGGGCCCACCCTCTTCCGCGACGTAGCGCTTCGTCGATTCGCGCTCGCTCGTCGCGCGAAAGCCGAGGGTGTCGACGAGCACGCGCTCCGTCGGCTCGCCATCCTCGACCCACAGCGTCACGCAGTGGAATCCGTGAATCGCGTGCTCGGCCGGAATGCCCGGCGCTTGCGTCCACGACGGCCGCGACGCCGCCGCCTCGTGGCCGACGAGCTCGTACATCGCCCCGTCGTGGTCGCGAAAGGCCAGCACGCGCTCCGCGTCGTCGCCACTCCCGCGCAAGACTGGCCGCTCGTGCGTCACGCCGTGCCGCACGAAGCGCTCGAGCCAGAAGCCGATCGCGCCCGGGAGCACCGAGAATGACACCACCGCCACCTCGCCCGGTCCCTGCCGGCCCGGCTTCGCACCGGGCCAGGGGAAGAAGGTCATGATGCAGCCGGGCGTGCCGACCTCGTCGCCGTAGTAGAGGTGATAGGTCTCGGGGTCGTCGAAGTTGACGGTGCGCTTGACGAGCCGCAGGCCGAGCAGCCCCGCGAAGAAGTCGATGTTGCGCTGTGGCTCGCTCGCGATGGTGCTGACGTGGTGAATGCCGCGGACCTTCGTCATGAGCCCCTCCCCCGTAGTCGACAACCCGTAGTGATCGAGCAGCCCGAACACTGGAAGGTAGATGGTCCGTCGAGGGAACCGCGCCTGCTACCACGCGGATTGATCGCACGAACACGCAGAACCCCTGGAGGAGCACCCACGATGTCTACCCTGAGACTGTTGGCCGACGGCGCGAGCGCCGCGGCTCAGGGCCCCATGCCCCACACCGAGCCCGACAGCGACGCTGAGCTGCTCGACGCCTACTCGCGCGCGGTGATCGCTGCGGTCGAGCGCGTCGGGCCGGCGGTAGCGCACCTCGAAGTCTGGAGCGACGTCGATCCCCGCGCGCGGCGCGGACGCAGCCGCGGCCCCAGCAGTGGGCCACGTGAAGCGACGGGCACGGGCTCGGGGTTCCTCTTCACCCCCGACGGCTTCGTGCTCACGAACAGCCACGTCGTGGAGCGGGCGACGCGTGTGCGTGCGACCTTCCCCGACGGCGCGAGCTGCGGGGCCGAGATCGTCGGCCGTGATCCGCACACCGACCTCGCG
>DASVNI010000347.1:0-6610 GCA_036383935.1 Gemmatimonadaceae bacterium
CCGCATTCTGAACGTGCTTGGCGATCCGGTGGACAACGGCGCGCCGATCCCGAAGGACGCCAAGCGCTGGCCGATTCACCGCAAGCGCCCGGACTTCGTGAACCTCGAACCGACGACGGAAATCTTCGAAACGGGCATCAAGGTCGTCGACCTCATCGCCCCGTTCGTGAAGGGCGGCAAGATCGGTCTCTTCGGTGGCGCCGGCGTGGGCAAGACCGTCGTCATCATGGAGCTCATCAACAACGTCGCGAAGGGACACGGCGGTAGGTCGGTGTTCTGCGGCGTGGGCGAGCGCACGCGCGAAGGCAACGACCTGTATCTCGAGATGCAGGAGTCGAACGTGCTTCCGAACGTGGCGCTGATCTACGGCCAGATGAACGAGCCGCCTGGCGCGCGTCTCCGCGTCGGTCTCTCGGGGCTGACCGTGGCCGAGTACTTCCGCGACCAGGAGAATGCGGACGTGCTCGTGTTCATCGACAACATCTTCCGCTTCACGCAGGCGGGCTCGGAAGTGTCGGCGCTGCTCGGCCGCATGCCGAGCGCGGTGGGGTATCAGCCGACGCTCGCCACGGAGATGGGCGACCTGCAGGAGCGCATCACGTCGACGCGCAACGGCTCGATCACGTCGGTGCAGGCGATCTACGTGCCCGCCGACGACATCACCGATCCGGCGCCGGCGACGGCGTTCGCGCACCTCGACGCGACGGTCGTGCTCTCGCGTGCGATCACGGAGCTCGGCATCTACCCCGCCGTGGATCCGCTCGCATCGGGCTCGCGCATCCTCGACCCGCAGTTCCTCGGCGCCCGTCACTACAAGGCGGCCACCGACGTGCAGCGCATCCTGCAGCGCTACAAGGAGCTCCAGGACATCATCGCGATCCTCGGCATGGACGAGCTCAGCGAAGACGACAAGAAGATCGTCGGTCGTGCGCGTCGTATTCAGCGCTTCATGTCGCAGCCGTTCTCGGTCGCCGAGCAGTTCACCGGCATCCCCGGCAAGTACGTGAAGCTCGAGGAGACGATCAGCTCGTTCGAGCGCCTCGTGGCGGGCGAGTTCGATCAGCTTCCGGAGCAGGCGTTCTTCATGGCGGGCGGGATCGACGATGTCGTCGAGAACGCCAAGAAGCTCCAGGGCTGATCGTGCTGACCGTCTCTGTCATCTCGCCGGAAGCGATCCTGTTCGAGGGGACGACGGATTCCATCGTCGCCCCGGCGTTCGACGGTGAGGTCGGCATCCTCACCGGGCATGCCCCGATGATGACCCTGCTCGGCAAGGGCGATCTCCGCCTTGGCACGGGTGCCCGCTTCCACGTCGAAGGTGGGTTCCTCCAGATCGTCGACGATAAGGTGCGCGTCGTGACGGAGCACGCCACGAAGGCCTGAGCTTCCTGCACGGTTCACTCGAAAAGGGCGCCCCCGTGGCGCCCTTTTTGTCTATTCCGGCCCTCTCGGAGACCGAAGCCGGCCGGATCGAGGCGAACATCCGTTTGTGGGCGTGGCGCCGTAAATGCCGTCCCCATCTGCAGTTGGCCCCTGACTTGCCTCTACGACTCCTCGAGAGCTCCATCCGGCTGCATCGGGCAGTAGACGCAGGAGCGTATCCAGTGCACACTGATGATGCGGGACTACCGCCGATTCTGGTGGTGGACGACAATCATGACAACGCGGAGATCATCAGACAGTACCTCGAGATCCGGGGCTATCCGATAACGGTTGCCCACGACGGAGACGAGGCGCTGGCGGTGTACGAGACGGTGCGTCCCGCGGTCGTGCTGCTCGACGTCATGATGCCGGGCCGCGACGGATGGGAAGTCTGCCGGATCATGAAGCAGCACCCGGTGCTCGGAAAGTCGGTGCGCATCATCATGGTCACGGCGCTCGATGCGTGGACCGACAAGCGCGAGGCGCTGCAACGCGGCGCCGATGATTACGTGGAGAAGCCATTTGATCTGCCGACGCTCGCCAAGACCGTGCAGCGCAACATCGCCCAGCTGCGCGCCGCTTCGTAGTAGCTTCGGCCTCGGCAGCGTTACGCCGACCGCGTGAGCGAATCGATCCTTCTGACCGACACCGACGTCGCTGCGGTCGGTGAAGCGGTCGCTCTCCTGGACGGTTGGCGCGCCGAACAACGCGCGCTCCCCGAGCTGGCTTCGGCCCTCGGCGAGGCTGGCGTCCGCGCGCTGCTCCTGACGACGAACGATCCGTCTCTGCTGCGTTCGAGCGTCGAGCTCGCGCACGCGCGCGGAGTACCGGTGCTGGTCGGCTGTGCCGACGAGACGGAGCGGCGACGCGCCGTCGAGCTCAAGGCGGAGGAATGGTTTCTTCTTCCGGCCACGCCCGAGGAGATCTCGGCGCGCATCTGGTCGGCGGTCGCCCGCGGGGCGGGCCTCGGCGCGGCGGTCGCCGAACGTGTCGATCGCGTGGAGTACGAGCAGATGCTCCACGACTCCCTGACCGGATTGCCGACGCTCCCGGTGGCGATCGAGCGGTCGCGTCAGCTGTTCAAGGAGCGCGGCGAGCTCGTCGTGCTGTACTTCAACTTCGTTCGCTACTCGAAGATCGAGGAGATCTACGGGTGGGAGAAGCTGGATTCCGTGCTGGAGACGACAGCCAGCGCGGTGCGCGACTTTCTCGATGATGACGAGCTCGGAGCGTCACGCGTGATGGTGAGCTTCACCAACGACGACGACTTCATCTTCTTCCACGTTCCGGCGAGCGGCGTGGCGGCGGCTACGGAAAGCGAGATCACCGAGATGGTCACCCGCCTGCAGCGGCACGTGGGCGCCCAGATCGAGGAAGCGCACGGCGAGGACATCGCTGCCCTCTTCGACATCTACGTCGGGCGCGCGCACCTGTACTACAACCCCAAGATCCGCCTCGAGCGATTGATCTATCGCGGCATCCGCGAGGCGGCGAACGCCTCGCGCTCGGTCGAGCAACGCGAACGGGCGCGCCGCGTCAGCGACCTGCGCACCTCCCTGCGCGACCGATCGGTCTACATCGACTACCACCCGATCGTCGTCGCGTCGACGCGCGAGATCTTCGGCTACGAAGCGCTCGCCCGCGGACAGCTGCGCACGCTCCGCAGCCCGGAAGTGATGTTCGACGTCGCGGCGGAAGCGGACCTCATCTGGGAGCTGAGCCGACTCTGTCGCGCGCGGGCACTCGAGGGGATGGACACGCGACTCAGCCCGGGGCAGCTGCTCTTTCTCAACGTCGATCCGCACGACTTCGCGGATCCGGCGTTCAACGAGAAAGAGGTCACCGATCCATCGCGCGTCGTCATCGAGATCACCGAGCGCACGGCGATCAAGGACTACCCGAAGTTCCGCGAGCGGTTGAAGGCCTTCCGCAGCCTGGGCTATCGCTTCGCCGTCGACGACGCGGGAAGCGGCTACGCCGGCCTCGGATCGATCGCCAATCTCGAGCCCGACTTCATCAAGCTCGACATCTCGTTGATCAACGCGATCGACACGAACTTCATCAAGCAGAATCTCGTGCAGACGATGGTGCGCTTCGCTGACGACCACAACGCGATGGTCATCGCTGAAGGGGTGGAGCGCGCCGAGGAGTTCAAGACGGTGCAGGAGCTGGGCGTGCACCTGGTGCAGGGGTTCTTCCTGCACCGTCCGCAGCCGGCGTCCACGCCGATCGTCACCGTCGCGAGCGCGTAACGCCGCGCGCGCGAACGCGCGCGATCGCTAGCGCATCAGCGAGGCGACGAGCTCGTACGATCGCTCGGCCGCTCCGAGTCCCGACCGCACGACCTCGCGCGCCGCGTCACCCGCCGCTTGCCGCGCGCCGGCCTCCTCGAGCCAGTGACCCAGCACGACCTCGAGCGAGGGCGGATCCGACACGCTCGCTGCGGCGCCGGCGGCGATGAGGAGGCCGGCCTCGCGGCTGTTCGCATAGCGCGGTCCGAACACGACGGGCACACCAAACGCGGCCGGCTCGAGGACCGAGTGCAACCCCGCGGCGTGGAAGCCTCCGCCAACGAAGGCGGCATCCGCGAGGGCGTAGAGATCGCCCAGCACTCCCACGCGATCGACGACGACCACGTCCGCCTCCGCCGACTCCGCGGCGCCGAGCCGGGCGAAACGGATCTCCGCGCTCCTCGCCCAGCGTTCGACCGACTCGAGATGCAAGGGCGTCGGCTCGTGGGGCGCGATGATCAGGCGTGCTTCCGGATGCTGCTCGTGCAGGCTGCTCCATGCCTCGAGCAACGGTCGCTCGTCGGCCGGCCAGGTGGACCCCGCGACGAGCGTCGGTCGATCACTTCGGAGTGGGGCGAGCAGCGCACTGGTGAGATCCGCCTTCGCGGCGCGCGCCCACACCTGATCGAAGCGTGTGTCACCCGTGACGGTCACGCGTTTCGCCGGGACGCCGAGGGCCACCAGCCGCTCGGCGTCTTCGGCGCTGATCGCTCCGACGCGGTCGAGTCGCGCGTACGCGTCCCGCAGGAGCGCCGCGGCGATGCCGTGCCTCCTCGTCGAAGCGGGGGATAGGGTGGCGCTGACGAGGCCGAGCGCGACGCCGTGGTTCGACGCCTCGCGTGCGAGCGTCGGCCACACATCCAGCTTGCTGAAGACGAGGGCGGTGGGATCGAGCGCGCGGATCGCGGCGCGCGCGTCACCCGTTCCATCGAAGGGAAGCACGTCACGAAAATCGACGTTCAATCCGGCAGCGAACCGCTCGGCGCTGGGGGAGAAGTAGGTATACGCGAGCTGCCACTCCCGCGAGCGCTCGCGCGCAATCTCGAGCACCGGGCGGGCCTGCAATCCTTCGCCGACGCTGGGCGCGTGCATCCAGAGCAGCGGACGGCCCGGCGCTCTGGAAAACGCCGCGAATCGCGCGCGAACCCCGCGCCGAGCCGCGAAGGTGTTCAGTAGCTTGCTGCCCGTCGACGGCGCGATCGAGGCGAGCCCGCGCGCGAGGAGCGCGACACCCTCGTAGCCGACGCGGAGGGGGAGATTCATGCGCCTCCGCGCGTCGGGATCAGGGTGCCGGGACAGCGGATTTGGTCTTGGCGAGCGCCTGGTCGATCGCGACGCGGAAGGTGTCCACCGGGTACGCGCCCGCCAGCGCGCGGTCGCCGATGAAGAACGTCGGCGTCGACTCCACGCCGGCCTGCGTGCTGCGGTCCCTGTCCGCCTGGATCAGCTTGGCCGTCGCGTGCGTCGTCATGCAGGTGTTCCATCCCTTGGGGTCGACCTTCGCCGCACGAGCCAGCGAGTCGAACACCACGATCGGCGACTTCGACTCCGCCCACTTCGGCTGCGTTTGGAAGAGCGACTCGTGCAGCTCCCAGAACTTCCCCTGCACGCCGGCGCACATGGCGGCTTCCGCCGCGGCCTGCGCGTTCTTGTGGATGCGAGTCAGCGGGAAGTTCAGATACGCAAGCCGGACCTTGCCTGTCTTCACGTACTCCTGGTCGATCTTGGCGAAGGTCTCGTCGTGCCACTGTTTGCAGAAGGGGCACTGGAAGTCGCTGACCTCGACGAGCCAGACCTGCGCCGACTCCGAGCCGCGAATGCGTGCGCGGTCGGCGTGCGAGCTGACCGAATCATCGAAGCGACCGGTCGGCGCGAGCACCTCACCCGGAGAGACGCTCACCTGTTTGGCCGACGCCTGCGGCGTCTCGCGCTGCGAGCAGGCAGCGGTCAGGGAGGCCAGTGGCAGGAGCGCGGCGAGCAGCCGAGTGCGAGAAAGGCGAAGCATTGGAGTCCTGGCGTATGGTGTCGGCAACTTCAGCTGTAAGTTAACGCCGCCGCCCAGCGGCAGGCGAGGCAAAGCCCGTCTGGCCCGCCATGTGCCGTCTTCCCGGTCGAATCCTTCCGCCGTTATATCGCGTACGGTAGGGCGTCCTTCGCAACCCAGACATGCTCAGTACTATCGGTGGCCGTCTCGCGTTCCTTGCGGCGGCCCTGCTGTTCCAGGGCGGTCCCCAGATCCCGCCGCCACGCGGACTCGTCAACGATTTCGCCAACGTGCTCCAGCCGGAGGCGGCTGCCCGGATGGAGCGGATCGCGCAGGACGTGCGCGACAAGTCCAAGGGCGAGATCGCCATCGTCACGTTGCCTGACCTCGGTGGTCGCGAGGCGAGCGAGGTGGCGCTCCGCATCGGCCGCGAGTGGAAGGTCGGCAACCTGGCGCCTATCGGCAGTGGCGACCGTTCGCGTAACGCGGGGGTCGTCATCCTGCTCGTGCCGAAGGAGACTTCGTCCGACGGGCAGGGACACTGCCGCATCGAGACGGGGCAGGGTGCCGAAGGGTTCATCACCGACGCGACGTCCGGCGACATCTGTCGCGAGGCGACGCCCGCATTCCGGGCACGGGACTACAGCACTGGGCTCGAGCTGGTCACGCTACGCGTGGCGCAGCGCTATGCCCAGGAGTTCGGTTTCACGCTCGACACGTCGCTGGCCGCGCCGATCGTGCAGAGGCCCGTGCAGCGGCCAACCGGCTCCCGAGGGGGTGGGATCAACCCTCTTTTCTATCTCTTCATCCTGTTCATCGTGCTGTCGCTGTTCGGTGGCAGGGGACGCGGTGGCTGCGCTCCGTTCTTGATGGGGGCCATGCTCGGCGGCGGATTTCGGGGCCGTGGTGGGGG
>DASVNI010000348.1:0-3503 GCA_036383935.1 Gemmatimonadaceae bacterium
CACGACGCGCGGAGCTACGAGCTCATCGCGCGCGTCTTCGACGGCCAGAAGGAAGGACTGACGCGCGACGACATCCTCGACAACGTCTCGCTCTACTGGTTCACGAAGACGGCGATCTCGTCGGCGCGGCTCTACTGGGAGACGGCGCAGGTGTCGACGTCAGGGTTCTTCGATCCGAGGAACGTGCAGCTCCCGGTGGCCGTGACCGTCTTCCCGGACGAGATCTACGCCGCACCGAAGAGCTGGGCCGAGCGCGCGTATCCGAAGCTGATCTACTTCAACAAGGTCGGAAAAGGCGGACACTTCGCGGCGTGGGAGCAGCCGGAGCTGTTCGTGACGGAGCAGCGCAACGCGTTCAGAACGCTGCGATAGACGAGCACTGCCGCGACTCGACGCTTTCTCGTCGACGTCGCGCGAGGCTTGCATGCATTGCCACGATCGCGTCCGCGCGCCGGTACCTCTGCCGGCGATGCCGGCAGTTCCGTAGACCCGAGGAGCGAGACATGTCCGAGACGAAGCGCATCCCGACCGACCGCATGGAGCAGTACTTCGACGGTTTCAGCAAGCGCTTCCTTCGGAAAGAACCGAAGACCGCCGACGTGGAAGTGCTCGGCATGGATCTCGGCGACCAGATCGAGGGCGAAGGCGTTCGCCTGATCGGCATCACATACGAACCGAACACGCGCGAGCTCGAGGTCGAGCTCGAGACGGGCGACCTGCGCTCCTTCAAGCCGAAGGAGGTGTGGGCGATCGAGGAGGATGACGGATTCATCTCCGGACTCGAGATCGTCCGCGACGACGACACGAAGGAGATCGTGCGCGTTCGTCGTCAGGCCATCCGGCGCGCTGATTGATCGTCACCCGTCGCACTGCTTCAGCACGCTCACATGACGCGTCGCCCTCCCCCTCCTCCACCGACCCCTTCCGATGCGCGCCAGGCTCGCGCCGACGTCGAGCGGGCGCGCGTGGCTGCCATGCATGCGCGGGAGGAGGGGGAGCAGGCGCGCGAGCGGGCCGTACACGCGCGCGAGATGGCCGAGCAGGCGCAGCGGAAGACCGAACAGCTGCGCGAGGAGACCGCACGGACGCGCCACGAGTTCGCTACCCGGACACGCACCGTCCGTGCGATGCGGGAGACGCTGCGCTCACCGCGCCCAGACCGCCAGAAGGGCTCGCCGCTCACCTGACGCGCCGATAGCTCGCCAACGCGCCCTTCCAATAGGTCGCGAGCGCACTTCCGTCACGAAGCGATGGAAGTGCGCGCTGTTTTGCGCGCAAGGCGACGAACGGACGACGGCGCGCCGAGGTCGTCGTGAGCGATCATGTCCGGTGCGGTGGACTCAGGCGCGAGCCGCGCCCCGGACGGACCTCATCGAACGATCGATCCACGGAGCCAACGACCATGACGATGGCAATGCCGCAAGTCTCTCAACAGCTCACCGGCGGGAACTGGTGGGCGCTCGCCTTGCGCGGGGTCCTGGGGATCCTGCTCGGCGTCCTCGCGCTGATGCGGCCGGGCATCACGCTCACCGCGATCATCCTTCTCATAGGCGCGTACATGTTCGTGGATGGCGTGGTCGCGATCATGGCGTCGCTGCGCGGCATGCGCACGGGCGACCGATGGGGCTGGATGCTCGTCGAGGGCATCATCGGGATCGTCGCCGGCATCATCGTGTTCCGCACTCCGGCGACGGCGGCCATCGTGCTCGTCTGGCTCATCGCGTTCTGGGCGATCCTGCACGGCGCGGCCGAGATCGGCGCGGGCATCCGCCTGCGCAAGATCATCGAGAAGGAGTGGCTGTTGATCCTCGCCGGCGTGCTGTCGCTCGCGCTCGGGATCTTCATCCTGATGCGGCCGGGAATCGGGCTGGTGCTGCTGGTGACGTGGATCGGTGTGTACGCGCTGTTCGCGGGGATCGTGACGCTGATGCTGGCGTTCAAGGTGAGAAGATGGTCCCATGAGCATGCGCATGAGCATGCCTGACGGGAGGAACGGACAATGACGATGGCAATGCCGCAAGTTTCCGAGATGACGAGCAACTGGTGGGCGCTCGCGCTGCGGGGAGCCGTCTCCATCCTGCTCGGTCTGGTCGCGATCACGATGCCGGGACTCACGATCGCCGCGATCGTGACGGTCTTCGGTGTGTACGCGATCATCGAGGGCGTGCTCGCGATCATGGCGTCGATCCGCGGTATCCGCGAGCACGACCGCTGGGGCTGGATGATGGTCGAGGGAGTCGTCGGCATCTGCGCCGGTCTCATCGCCTTCTTCATGCCTGGTGTGGGCGCCCTCGCGATCATCTGGCTCATCGCTGCCTGGGCGGTGCTGACCGGCGCGCTCGAGATCGCCGCGGGCTTCCGGCTGCGCAAGATCATCGAGGGGGAGTGGCTGCTCATCCTCACCGGCGTGCTGGCGATCGTCCTCGGCTTCTTCATGGTGTCGCGCCCGGGCATGGGTGTCGTGCTGCTGACGACGTGGCTCGGCGTGTGGGCGATCCTCTCCGGCATCACCCTCATGGTGCTCGCATTCCGCATCAAGCGCTGGGCGAACGAACATGCGTAGCAGCGTCGAGGTCGTCGACGTCGTCGGCATCATGCTCGGCTTCCTCGACGTTCAGGGCGATCGCGTTCGTCACGAGCTGAGCGAAGTGGACCTCGCGGAGGCGATGAACGCGGTCGAGGAAGCGCGGCATCCGTGGCGTGCCGAGCGCGTGCGGATTCGCGAGGCGCGGGGCAGCCGCGCGAGCGTTGCGGTGCGGGCGCAGTAGCCCTCAACCTCTTCGCACATGTTGCTGAGTCGACGAGGGCCCTGCTTTGTAGGGCCCTCCTGGCTTTAGTGCGCCGGCGTTTCGCGCGGAGGACGCGGAGATACGACACGCGGAGGGCGCGGAGAACGACCTAGGGGAGAACTACCTAGCGCGGATGATTGACTCGGAGGGGAGAGGAAGCCGAGGGTATGTGGTCGTTCACGATGCGTCTGATTCCATCCTTCATCCTCCCCTCTCCGAAGTTGAGCAGGAGGCCCACGCGCAGGTCGGTGAGTCGGAGGTAGGTGAGCAGCTGCCTCGCGTGCACCGGGGCGAGACGATCCACCGATTTCACCTCGACGATCACGCACTCGTTCACGAGCAGGTCAGCGCGGAACGCGTCCTCGATGTCGATCCCGTCATAGGAGACCTGGATCAATCGTTGACGGTCGACGTGCAACCCTCGCTGTCTGAGATCACGGGCGAGAAGCGCCTCGTACAGTGACTCCAGCAGCCTCGGCCCAGGATCACGATGGATGCGTATCGAGGCGTCGATGATAGCTCCGGTGACGTCATCGAGTTCCATCAGCATTCTCCTCCGCGTCCTCCGCGTGTCGTATCCTCCGCGCCCTCCGCGTGAAACTCCGGCGCACCAATGCCGGCACGATGAAACTCCGGCGCACCGACGCCAGTACGCCAGAGCAGTTGTACGAAACGAGCTCACGTGCAACGGAATGCCCCGCTCACTGTCCTCGA
>DASVNI010000349.1:0-1928 GCA_036383935.1 Gemmatimonadaceae bacterium
TATCGAGCTGCTCGAAGCCGTCTGCCGCGCCTACCATCTGAAGCACGCCAACGTGGCGCCGCTCCTCGCATGGGAGCACCACAGCTGACGTCGATCTATGGGCCTGCGGAAGCGCTCGCCGAGGCGCGCGCACGGTTCGCCGAATCGCTCGACGGTATCGAGGTCGAGCCTGCCCTTGGCGCGGTCGTGCTGCGTCTCGATCAGGTCGAAGCGGTTCGGCGCGTGCGTTCGATGCTGCGCGCCGAGGGCGGTTGTCTGCTGGCGGACGACGTCGGCACGGGGAAGACCTACGTCGCCCTGGCGATCGCTCGACAGTGGAAGCGACCGCTCGTCGTCGTGCCCGCGTCGCTCCGGTCCACGTGGGACGGTGCGATGCGACGCGCCGCCGTTCGCTGCGCGACGACGACGCACGAGGCGTTGAGTCGAGGCACGCTGCCCGCCGGTACCTTCGACGGCATCGTCGTGGACGAATCACATCGCTTTCGCCCGACGTCGAACCGGCATGCCGCCCTCGCGCGCCTCGCCCAGCGCACGCCGCTGCTCCTCCTCTCCGCCACCCCGCTTCAGAATCGCGCACGCGAGCTGGCGGCGCAGATCGCGCTCTTCGTCGGCGAGGCGGCCTACGCACTCGATACGGAAGGGCTGACACGCTGGATCGTGCGCGCCACGGCACATTCCGACAATGCGCTGCCGGCCGTCGCGCCGCCGAGTTGGGTGCAGCCCGATGTGAACGACGGCGACGTGCTCGAGGCGCTCCTCGCGCTCCCACCACCGCCCCGCGCCGCCGACGCGGGCGACGGTGGCGCATTGCTGTTGCTCTCGCTCGTGCGCGCGTGGGCCTCGAGCCGCGCCGCGTTGCTCGCCGCGATCCGTCGCCGGCGCCGATCGCTCGTCGCACTCGAGCAATGCCATCTCGAGGGACGCGTGCCGACGAGACGCGAGCTGGCGAGCTGGCAGGGAGGCGACGCCGTGCAGCTCGGCTTCCCCACCCTGCTTGCCACCGCGACGCTCGACCGGGCGATGGCCGAACAGCGCGCCCATGCGCTCGGGGCCGAACGCCACGCACTCGACGTCGTTGCGTGTGCCATCGAGAGCGCGCGAGATCCCGACACGGCACGCGTGCGCGCACTGCGTGACCTGCGCACACGCCACGACGGCGTCTCCGTCCTCGCGTTCAGCGAGTATGCCAGCACCGTGCGCGCATACTTCGCCGCGATGCCCGCCGATGCCGGCGTCGGCATGCTGACGGCGAATGAAGCGCGGATCGCGAGCGGCCGCCTCACGCGCGACGAGCTGCTCGCGCGCTTCGCGCCACGCGCGCAGGGCGTATCGAGGCCGCATCCGCGCGAGCGCGTCACCCTGCTGCTCGCGACCGACTTGCTCTCCGAGGGCGTCAACCTTCAGGATGCCGCCGTGGTGGTTCACCTCGACCTGCCGTGGAACCCCGCTCGGCTCGCGCAGCGGCTCGGCCGCATCCGCCGGCCCGGCGGCGCGAGCGAAGTGGCGAGCTACCTCATGGCGCCTCCGGCACGCTCGAGCCTTCTCCTGCGCGCCGAACTGCGACTTCGCGACAAGCTCGGCCAGGCGGAGCGAACGATCGGGCGCGGGTTGGACGTGCTCCCCGCGCTGAGCGCCGACGCTGCGCACGCGACGGCGGCCAGCGCCACGCTGTCCGATCGAGCTCCGGAATCACTTCTCGCCACTGCCGAGCTGCGAGGTGAGATCCATCGCGTGCTCGCGCGCTGGCGTCGTTTGACGCGGTGCGAGCGCGTGTCACGGGGTCAGACCCCCGAGGGGTCTGACCCCTTCGCGCGCACTGAGCCAGCAGTCATCCCGAGCGAGCGCGTTAAGTGCAGATCCCTCGACTCGCGTCGCTCGCTCGGGATGACAGCGGCGGTGTCATCCCGAGCGAAGTCGAGGGATCTGCA
>DASVNI010000350.1:0-7912 GCA_036383935.1 Gemmatimonadaceae bacterium
GCTTTCACGCCTTTTGCGCCACGGTCGAACTCCCTTGCCAGATCCTCGCACAGGGTCGAGTCTCGACCCTGCCCTTCGTTCATCTCACCAGATCGACTGCCGGCGTGCTGCACGTACTGCTCGTCGTTCCCTGGGATCAGACGCACGGTGGCGTCAACACCGTCGTGCGCAACCTCGCCCGGTTCCTCCAGGAAACGGGGCGCGGGCCGCATTTCCTCTTCCCCGGCAACGCAACCGTTCCGCGGAGCGGGCTCTCCCGCCTTGGCTTCGCGGCGACCTACATGAACCTGCGGCCGCCGCTCGTGCGGCGCCGGTTGCTGCGGTCGGTGGTCGCATTCTGGCTGACCGCGCCGATCTCGCTCTGGTATCTCGTGCGGCTCGTGCGCCGGCAGAAGATCGACATCGTCAACGTACACTATCCCGACCTCAACTTCGTGCACTTCGTGGCGCTGCGCCGGCTCACCGGCGTGCGACTCGTGACGTCGGTGCACGGCGGTGACCTCACCTCGCTTCCCAAGCGCTCGCTCGCGCGACGGTTGATGTCGCGGCTGCTCGCGCACTCCGATGTCGTCGTCGCGCCATCGCAGGAGTTCGGGGAATACGTACGATCCGAGTTTCCGTCGACGGCTTCACGGGTGATCTCGATCTCCAACGCCATCGACGTACAGGAGGTGCGCGAGCTGGCCACCAGTCCAGCCGCGCCTGGCGATCTGACGCCACCGCAGGGACCGTATTGCCTGTGCGTCGCGGCACTGAATCGCAAGAAGGCGCACGACGTTCTGCTGCGCGCCTTCGTTCAGGTGCCGGCGCCCGTGCGCCTGCTCCTCGTCGGCGACGGACCGTTGCACGCCGAGCTGGTGAGCCTCGTCGCGCAGCTCGGCCTCACGGAGCGTGTCGACTTCCTCGGGGCACAGGCCCCGGCCGTCGTGGCGAAGCTGCAGGCGGGCGCGCTCTGCGCTGTCCTCGCGTCGCGCGACGAGCCGTTCGGCATCGCGGCGGTCGAGTCGATGGCGGTGGGCACCCCGGTGATCGCGACGGACATCGGCGGTCTGCGCGAGATCGTGAAGCACGAGGAGAGCGGCCTCGTCGTGCCGGTCGATGACGAGCGCGCGCTCGCCGCCGCGCTGACGCGACTCACGAGCGACGCCGAGCTGCGGGAGCGACTCGGCCGCGCCGCCGCCGAGCGTGCGGAGTCGCTCTTCGACTGGAGGGAGTGGGGGTCGTTCTACGTGGACGCGGCCTACATGAGCTCAGGAGCTCACTCCGCCGCGGGGCGGCTGGTCAGCCCGTCGGCGCCTGCAGCAGCCCAAGCTTGAGCGCGAGCTTCACGTAGTCCGCTCGGTGTGTCAGCCCGAGCTTGTCGTTCACGCGCTGCTTGTAGGTATCCACCGTCTTCGGGCTGATGGCGAGCTGCTCGCCGATCTCGGGCGCCGTGTAGCCCTCGGCGATCAGCCGCATCACCTCGCGCTCGCGGTCGGTGAGGCGCTCGTAGCGCGCCCGCTCCGTCGCCTGCTCGTCGCGGCGTCGCGCGCCCTGCGCGAGCACGCGTGCCGCGCTCGGCTGGACGAAGATCTCGCCTCGAGCCACGGCGCGCACCGCCTCGACCAGATCGCGGTCGGCGTTGGCTTTTCCCAGATAGCCTGACGCCCCCGCCTCGAGCACCGCCTCCAGATAGGCTTCCTCGGCGTGCATCGTCAGCACGAGCACGCGGGTGTCGTCGCCGGCCGCGGTGATCTGGCCCGTGGCGGTCAGTCCGTCGCCCTCGCTCATCGAGAGGTCCATCACGACGACATCGGCCGCGATCCGCGTGAGCAGCTCGACTGCCTCGTAGCCCCCCGACGCCTCGCCCACGACATCGATCTCGGGCGCATCGGCCAGCACGGCCTTGAGCCCAGTCCGGACGATGGCGTGATCGTCCACCAGTACGACGCGTATCGTCATCACTTCCCCCGCTCGATCTGCTCGGTCAGTGGCACCGTCGCCACGACGCGTGTTCCCCGGCCGGGTGCGCTCTCCACCGAGAGCGTACCGTTGGCGAGCCCGACTCGCTCGCGCATGGAGAAGAGTCCCATCCCCGGTCGTCGTTCCTCGGCGCGCCGGACGTCGAAGCCGCGACCATCGTCCACCACTTCGAGCGTCGCCGTGGTCGCGGTGCGGCGAAGCCAGATTTCCACGCGGTGCGCCTGTGCGTGCCGCACCGCGTTGCGCAGCGACTCCTGGGCCACGCGGTACAGGACGGTCGCCTCGAGCCGCGGGATCGGTGCCCCGTCGTCAGCGAACACTTCGGCATCGAGCGATTCCTGCTCGCGCGTCTGCCGCGCCAGCCACGACAGCGCCGCCGCGAGGCCGAGGTCGTCGAGCACGCGCGGGTGGATGGTGTGCGAGAGGCTGCGCACCTCCTCGAGCGCGTCGGCCACCATGTCGCGCACCGTGGCGATGCGCTCGTCGAGCGCCGGTGACTCGTTCTCCCGCGCGGCGACGCCGAGCTGGAGCATCACCGCCGCGAGCATCTGCGCGGTGGAGTCGTGCAGCTCGCGGGCAACGCGAGCGCGCTCCTCGTCCTGTGCGCTGATCACCTGCGCCGCGAGGCGGCGGACGCGCGCACGGTCGTTGGTCAGATTGTCGAGCAGTGTGTTGAGCGTGGTGCCCACCCGCGCCATGTCGCGATCGGCGAGTCGGTTGGAAACGACGCGCGCTCCGAGGTCTCCCGCCGACACCCGCGCCGCCGTCAGCTCCAGCTCGCTCAGCGGACGCAGCGCGACGTGCACCAAACCCAGGTTCACGAGGAGACTCACGCCGAGCGCGATGCCGAGAATCGAGACGGCGTTCCCCGGAATCAGTCCCTGGCGCTCGCCCACGACGACGACGAGCGCGGCGGCGACGATGAGAAGGTTGGCCCCCACCAGCTTCCCGAGCAGGGGAACGCGCAACGCGCGTTCGGCCAGCGCGGCCAGCGCCGGGTGCCGAAACGCCGCCGTCGATGGGGCGTCGGCTCGCGATTCCATGGCAACTCCTGCTAGGGCATGCACTTCGGTCATGCCGAAAAGTGCCCGGTCTCCCGCGCCAGGGACGAGAGGAGTTTCCTCACCCGGCGTGGGGAGTTTCCCTGACGTCGGACTCTGTCATCCCGAGGGAGCGCGGTAAGTGCAGATCCCTCGACTTCGCTCGGGATGACAGCGAGGGTGTCATCCCGAGCGAGCGAAGCGAGTCGAGGGATCTGCACTCCCTGCGCCGCAGAAAGGCCCTTACTCGAAATCCAGCGCGAGGTCGAGGGCGGGGGCCGAGTGCGTGAGAGCGCCGACCGAGATCCAGTCCACGCCGGCCTGAGCGATGGCGCGGACCGTCTGAAGGCTCACGCCACCCGATGCCTCGGTGGTGGCGCGGCCTTGCACGAGCACCACGCAACGGGCCATCTCGTCCGGGGCCATGTTGTCGAACATGATGATGTCGGCACCGGCCTCCACTGCTGCGCCGACCTGTTCGAAGCTGTCGCACTCGACCTCGATCTTGGTGCCGGCAGGAGCGAGGTCCCGTGCGCGGCGCACCGCGAGCCCGACGTCGCCATCCACGGCGGCCAGGTGGTTGTCCTTGATGAGGACCGCCGCCGAGAGGTTGAGGCGATGGTTCGTGCCACCGCCGGCGCGCACGGCGTACTTCTCCAGCAGGCGCCAGCCGGGCGTCGTCTTTCGCGTGTCGAGGATCTTGGCGCGCGTTCCCTTCACCGCGTCCACGTAGCGGGCGGTGAGCGTCGCGATCCCCGAGAGTCGCTGCATGAAGTTGAGCGCAACGCGTTCGGCGGCGAGCAGGGCGCGCGCGTGGCCGGAGAGATAGAGGATGTTCGAGCCGCGCTTCAGGCGCGCGCCGTCCTCCAGATCGACGCGGATCGTGACTTTCGGATCGAGCTGACGGAACGCTTCCACGGCGAGCGGCACGCCGCAGAGGACTCCTTCGGCGCGTGCGACGAGCTGACCGCGGGCGTGCCGATCGGAGACGACCGTCGCGATCGTCGTCAGGTCGTTGAACGCCTCGTCCTCGTCGAGCGCGGAGCGGACGAGATTCCGGAGCTCGTCCTGATGATATGGAAAGCGGAGCAATCCCATTCCTCCGAGCGCAGCCGGCGTGCTGAGCGGCGTGATCGTGCGGGGCGACGGACGACGCTCGTGCTCGAAAGGCTGCATTTCCATGCGTGATCTCCGAGTCGCGGGGCGTGGATCGGCTATTCCCCTGGGTCGATCGTGGTCTCAGGAACGGGACTGAGCGGACTCTGACCACCGATGGCGATCATCCGCTCGATCGCGCGACGAGCCTTGTTCGCGACGTCCTCAGGGACGGTGATCCGGTGCTCGAGCTGCGTCAGTGCGCGCTTCACCTTCGGCAGGGTCGTCACCTTCATGTATGCGCACGACGCCCGCTCGTTCGCGGCGACGAATCGCTTCGCGGGGTTCTCTCGACGTAGCCGATGCAAGATGCCGACCTCGGTCGCGACGATGAATTCCGTCGCTTCGGAGAGCGCGGGCCGCTTGATCATCCCTTCCGTGGAAAGGATCTGAACCCCTTCCGGGTCGATGTCACCGGCGGACATCGCCTCGAGCACGCTCGTGGAGCAGCCGCACTCGGGGTGAATGAGAAACTCCGCCTCGGGGTGCAGCTTGCGCTGCAGTCGGATGTTCTCCGGGTCGATGCCGGCGTGCACGTGGCATTCGCCCATCCAGACCCGGATGTTGTCGCGCCCCGACATCCGCTTCACGTGCGCGCCGAGGAACATGTCGGGGCAGAAGAGGATCTCGGTGTCCGCCGGGATCGCGTTCACGACCTCGACCGCGTTCCCCGACGTGCAGCAGTAGTCGCTCTCCGCCTTCACCTCCGCCGTCGTGTTGACGTACGAGACGACGACGGCGCCCGGGTGCTCGGCCTTCCACGCACGGAGCTGCTCGGCGTCGATCGTCGAAGCGAGCGAGCAGCCCGCGGCGAGATCGGGAAGGAGGACCGTCTTGTGTGGCGAGAGCACCGCAGCGGTCTCGGCCATGAAGTGCACGCCGCAGAAGACGATGACCTCGGCTTCCGTCTTGGCCGCCTCGCGGGAGAGTCCCAGCGAGTCGCCAACGTAGTCGGCGACGTCCTGCACTTCAGCGCGCTCGTAGTTGTGCGCGAGGATGACTGCGTTGCGCTCGCGGGCGAGGGTCCTGATCTCTCCCTGCAGTTTGGCGACGATCTCTTCGCGCGGGGCGATGCCCGTATCGGCCGTTCCCATGGTGATCTCAAGCTAATCGCGGGTGCGCGGAGGTGTGAACGGCGGGTGTTCGGGCTCCGTCGCGCGTTGTGGCACGCCGACCGCTCTGGCGAGCGGAAGCGTCTGTCGGCATGCTCATGCGCGGCGCTTCCGCTTGCGGGCAGAGTTTCCCATCACCCAAGAATTTATGCTCAAGGAATTCAAGGCGTTCGTGATGCGCGGCAACGTGCTCGACCTCGCCATCGCCGTGATCCTCGGCGCGGCGTTCGGCAAGATCGTGACGTCGTTCACGAACGACATCCTGATGCCGCCACTCGGCCTCGTGCTGGGCAGGATGGACATGTCGAACCTGTTCATCAATCTGTCGGGCACGCATTACGCGACGCTCGCCGAGGCGAAGGCGGCGGGCGCGGCGACGATCAACTACGGTATGTTCCTCAACGCCGTCGTGGACTTCCTGATCGTCGCGTTCATCATCTTCCTGCTCATCCGGCAGGTGAACAAGCTGAAGGGTCCGCCGCCGGTGGAGGCGCCGAAGACGCGCGAGTGCCCGGAGTGCCTGACGCCGGTGCCGGCGCTGGCGCATCGGTGCTCGGCGTGCACCTCGGTGCTGCCGGCACCGACGGTGGCGATCGTATAACGCTGTTGTCGGTTGACGGTTCACGGTTGTCGGTCGGTCTCGGGTGCCCTCCAGCGTCCCGAGGCCGGCTCATAACCGATAACCAGGAACCGTAAACGGCGCGCCAACGGCGCGCCGGAACAGCCCTTGCCCTCGTGGTCGCTGATCCGATTTCACCGACTCAGAGCGAGGGATAGTACAGTGGCTGAGATCCCGATTCGAAGGAAGGAAGGGCGAAACGTCTGGCCGCTGTTGCTCGGTCTGCTCGTTCTCGCAGCCGTGCTGTGGTTCGTGGTCGTTCGACATCCCATGACCACGGCGACAGCCACTCGCCCCGACTCCGCCGCAATCCGCGACTCCATCAGACTCCGCGCCGACTCCGTCGCGGCGGCACAGGCACGGGTGACGACCGGCACCGCCGGCGGAGCGTTGGGAAAGATGGACACTTCGAAGTTGGGGAAGATGGACACTGCGAAGTTGAACGCCACGCAGAGGAAGGCGACCACCGCCAAGAAGAAGGGATACTGAACGCGTTGGGGTCAGAGTCGTTCGACTCTGACCCCAACGCGTTTCACATCTCGATGTGCCTTCCTCTCCATAGTGACTTCGCCCGCGGGAAATCACTTCTATAGTGTCCCCCGCGTGATTCCTTGCGGAGCAGCGCGGCCTCCGTGATCAGCTTCGCCGTCTGCACGAGGTTGAGCTCTTCGGTGGCACCGGTGGGGAGGCGCTGCTCGATGTCGGTCAGGTCGGCGAGCGCGGTGCGCAGCCCCTTGGCCGTGCGCGTGATCGCGACGTGCGTCCACATCACGGCGCGGATCTTCTCCGCGGCGACGTGCGCTGCGCCGCGGTCGGTGAGCGGGGGCACCTGCCACGGCTTCGTCTTCGGTTCCGTCTTGAGCGGCGCGACGTTCGCGAGGTCGCGCGCGACACGCTCGGCGAAGACGAGCCCCTCGAGCAACGAGTTCGAAGCGAGCCGGTTGGCGCCGTGGACCCCGGTGCGCGCCACCTCTCCCACGGCGTAGAGCCGCGGCATGCTCGAGTGCCCGATGAGGTCCGTCACGATGCCGCCCATCATGTAGTGCGCGGCGGGCGTGACGGGGATCAGATCCTTCCGCGGATCGATGCCTCGCGCGGTACACAGCGCGAAGATGCCGGGGAAGCGTTTCGCGAAGCCGCGTCCGAGCTTGCGTGCATCGAGGAAGACACGCGACGTCTTCTGCTGGCGATAGATCGCACGCGAGACGACGTCGCGCGGTGCGAGCTCGGCGTCGCGGTGCTCCTTCACCATGAAGCGCACGCCCTTCTCGTTGACGAGGATCGCCCCCTCGCCGCGCACCGCCTCCGAGATGAGCGCGAGCGGATTCTCCGGTGTGTCGAGTGCGGTGGGGTGGAACTGCACGAACTCCATGTCGGCGAGGGTGACGCCGGCGCGATGCGCGATGGCGTAACCGTCCCCCGTGGCGACCATCGGGTTCGTCGTGTAGCGATACACCTGACCGCAGCCGCCCGTCGCGAACACGGTCGCGTCGGCGATGATCTCGACCGCCTTGCCGGCGATGCTCGCGAGCACGCCGGCGGCGGCGCCGCGCGCGACGACGAGATCGAGCACGCGGGCGCGCTCCAGCACGCGGATCCGCGGGCTCGCCCGCACGCGCTCGATGAGCGTGCGCGCGACCTCGGCACCCGTCTGGTCGCCGTGCGCGTGGACGATCCGGTTCGTCGAGTGCGCCGCTTCGCGGCCCAGCTTGAGCTCCCCGTTCGGATCGAGATCGAACTCGGCGCCCGCCGTCTGGAGCTCGCGCACGCGGGCGGGTCCCTCTTCCACCAGCACCTCGACCGCCGCGGCGTCGCACAGCGCCGCGCCGGCGGCGAGCGTGTCGCGCCGATGGAGCGTCGGCGAATCACCCGCGCCGAGTGCGGCGGCGATCCCTCCCTGCGCGTAGGCGGTCGCGCTGTCGAAGAGGGAGCGCTTGGTGAGGAGCAGCACGTCGCCGTGCTGCGAGGCGCGCCATGCGGTGTGGAGGCCGGCGATCCCGCTGCCGACGACGAGGAAACGCGTG
>DASVNI010000351.1:0-4529 GCA_036383935.1 Gemmatimonadaceae bacterium
GTCGCCCCGGGGCGACGGCGCACCGCTCCCCTACTTCGATCCTTCGATGCGTACCCTGTTCCGTTCGCTCGTGATCTCCGCCCTCGCCGCCGCGCCCGCGCTCGCGCAGGAAGGGGCTCCACAGAGCAAGGTCGATCTGCTGTCGCCCAACTACGGGCTGATGTTCTGGACGCTGGTCATCTTCGCGATCCTCTTCTTCGTGCTCGCCAAGTTCGCGTTCGGCCCGATCACGAAGGCGGTCGAGGCACGCGAGCAGGCGCTCGAGGAAGCGATCGAGTCGGCGAAGCGTGACCGCGAAGAAGCGGCCCGTCTGCTCTCCGAGCAGCGCGCGGCCCTCGACGCGACGCGCGGCGAGGCGCAGAAGCTCATCGCCGACGCACGTACCGCGGCCGAGCGCGTACGCGCCGAGCTGATCGAGCAGGCGCACGCCGAGCAGACCAACATGCTGGATCGTGCGCGCAAGGAGATCGAGGCCGAGAAGGCGGGCGCCATCGCGCAGCTTCGCCGCGAGGCGGTGGATCTGGCGATCGCCGGCGCGGGCCGCGTGATCGACAAGAACCTCGATCAGGCGGCGAATCGCCAGCTCGTCGAGAGCTTCCTGGCGAGCGTCACGCCGGCCGCCGTGAGCGCGAGCCGCTGACGATGCGCGACACGACGATCGCGCGGAACTACGCCGAGACGCTGCTCGTCCTCGCGACGCGCGCCGAGGACCTGCGCGGCTGGGGGAAGATGTTCAGCGACGTCGCGACGGCGATGCGCGAGGATGCGACGTTCCGTCTCTTCCTCGAGTCGCCGCGCATCTCGGCGGCTCAGAAGAGCGAGGTGCTGGGCAAGGCACTCCAGGATCAGATGCCGCGGCTGATGCTGCGCTACTTCCAGACGCTCGTGCACAACCGGCGGCAGATGCTCATCCCGGAGATCGCCGAGGAGTACCTGAACCTGGTGGACGAGGCTGAAGGACGGATCCACGCGCGTGTGACGATTGCGCGCGAGACCGACGACGCCGGCCGTTCGGCCATCGCGGTGCAGTTGTCGCGGGTGTTCGGCAAGGAGGTCGTACCGCACGTCACCGTGGACCCGGCGATCATGGGCGGTGTGGTCGTGCACGTCGGCGATACGGTGCTCGACGGCTCGGTGCGGAGGCGGCTCGCGTCGCTCCGCCGCCGAATGCTGACGGGGAAGTAGCGCATCGCCACGTAGAGTAAAAAAGCAGCGGGGCGCCAGACGATGTCCGGCGCCCCGCTCGTTTTCAGCCTGTTGCTACTGCTTGGCCGTGCCGGAGCGCAGCGTGCTCGCGCTCGCGCTCGCGTTCGCGGCCGGCGCCGTTTCCGGCGTGCCGGACACCGGCGGAGCGGTATCCGGCTTGGTGCTGGCGGTCGTCGCCGGCGCGTTCGCCGAGCCGGAGCCGTAGGTGATGCGGAAGATGCGACCGCCCATGTCGTCGGTCACGAAGAGCGAGCCGTCCGGTCCCTGGGCGAGTCCGGTGGGACGATGCTTCGCGGTGCCCGGCTGCAGTTGGGCCGGCGGTACGCCCGCGAAGCCGTCGGCGAATGTCTCGAATGCTCCCGTGGTCGCGCCGTTCGCGAGTGGCTGGAAGACGACGCGATAACCCGCCTGCGGATCCGGGGCGCGGTTCCACGAGCCGTGGAAGGCGATGAACGCACCGTCCTTGTAGCGCGCCGGCAGAGCGTTGCCGGAATAGAACAGGAGCGACATCGGTGCCCAGTGTCCCGGGAACACCGCGACCGGCTCCTTCTTGTCCGTGCAGCGATCGTTCTTCTTTCCGTCGCCGCCGTACTCGGGGGCGGTGACGAGCTTCTTCTCGTCGACGGAGTAGTAGCAGTAGGGCCAGCCGAAGTTGTCGCCCTGGTTGACCTGCAGCAGCTCCTCGGCCGGGTTCTCCGCCTGATACTTCGTCGTCGGGAAGAGCTTGGGCCAGTTGTCGTGGAGCTGATCGCGGCCGTGCTGCGTCGCGTACAGCTTGCCGTCCGGGCCGAAGGCGATGCCCATCCCGTTGCGGATACCCGTCGCGAAGCGCTCCTTTGGCGAGAACCGCTGGTTGGTCTTCTTGGAGTCGTACTTCCAGATGCCCGCGCGCGTCTCGAGCTCGGTGCACGGGTCGTTGCCCATCGACTCGTTGGCGCGGTCCTTCTTCTGGCAGCTGTTGGTGGCCGAGCCGACGTTCAGGTACAGCGCGCCATCGCTGCCGATCGCGAAGTTGCGCGCGCGGTGCCCCGGGTTGAGCGGAATGTTCGCGATCACGACCTCGCGCTTCCCCTCAGGGACGAGCGCGGTGTCGTTTCGTGCATAGCGAACGATCTGCTTGCCCTCGTCGACGTAGAGGTAGCCGTTCGCCAGCCCGACGCCGGTGTTGCCGATGGAGCCGACGCGCTTGACGATGTCGGCATGACCGTCGTGATTGGTGTCGCGCAGCGCGACGAACGATACGGGCGGAGGCGCCTTCTCCTTCGCGCCGCCGGAATCCTGCTTCGCCGACGGCGTCTGGGTGCCTTCGATGGTGACGTAGAGGTCTCCGTTGGAGGCGACGACGGCGTGGCGCGCATGGGCGATGCTGTCGGCGAACACGCTCGCGCAGAATCCGGCGGGGAGCGTCAGGTCGGCCGTCCCGGTGGTGCAGGCCGGGGGCGCCGCATTCGCGGCCTGGCTCGCGTTGGCGGAATCGCGACGCGCGGCGCTCTCACCGCCCTTGGAGCATGCCGCCGCGATGACGAGCAGCGCGGCGACACCGCCGCGTGCGAAACGAAAGGTGATACCAGCAGACACGGGATCTTCCTGGCTGAAGGTGACGGACGGAAGCGGCAAAAAGCCGGCCGATGGAATACGCGGCCGAACTCCCGTGGTCAAGCAACGAGCGGGGGTGCCGAGACGGAAGAGGGCGGGGCATATTGTGCTCGCTCGCGCCGGGCCCGGTGCGCTCCTTGCACCCGCGCCCCGCATATTCGCTTCCCTCGCACCCACGCCATGAGCGGTCGCACACCGGTACGCACCGTCCCCAAGCCATGGGGCCACGAGACCATCTGGGCCTCCAACGACCTGTACGTCGGCAAGATCCTGCACGTGAAGGCGGGGCAGTCGCTCTCCGTGCAGTACCACAACTTCAAGGACGAGACAGTCTACCTGCTCAATGGAGAGATGAAGTACTGGGTGCAGCTGGAGGGAAGCGACGAGCTGCAGGACCAGCGGCTCACGACGGGTGAAGCGTTCCGGATCACGCCGGGAACCATCCACTACATCGAGGCCGTCACCGACTGCGACGTGCTGGAAGCGAGCACGCCGCATCTCGACGACGTCGTCCGCCTCAAGGACCGCTACGGACGCGAGGGAACGAGCGCACCATGAAAGTGATCATCCCGCTGGCCGGCAAAGGCACGCGCCTCCGGCCGCACACGCATCTGGTGCCGAAGCCGATGCTCAAGATCGCCGGCAAGCCGGTGATGGCCTACATCCTCGAGGATCTCGAGCGGCTGGGCGGCGTCGACCAGGTCATCTACATCACCGGACACCTGAAGGAGAAGGTCGAGGACTATGCGAGAACGCAGTTCTCGCTTCCCGCGGCCTTCGTCGAGCAGAAGGTGCAGGACGGCACGGCGGGCGCGGTCAAGCTCGCGGAGCCGTTCGTCAAGGGCGAGGACGTGCTGATCATCTTCGTCGACACGATCTTCGAGACCGATCTCTCGGTGATCAAGAACACGGACGCCGACGGGATCATCTGGGTGAAGGAGGTCGAGGACTACCAGCGCTTCGGCGTGGTCGTCACCGACAAGGACGGCAACATGACGAAGATCGTCGAGAAGCCGTCCACGCCGATCTCCAAGCGCGCGAACATCGGCCTGTACTACGTGAAGAACTGGAAGCTCCTGTACGAAGGGATCGACTACGTCCTCACGCAGCCAAAGAACAAGGGCGAGTACTACCTGACCGACGCCTTCCAGTACATGATCGACAAGGGCGCCAAGCTCAAGGTGGTGGACGTCGAAGGGTGGTACGACGCCGGCAAGCTCGATACGCTGCTCGAGACGAACAAGATCGTGCTGGAGAAGGGCGCGGCCCGACGGCCGAAGCAGGTCGAGGCGAGCGTGACGATCCACGACCCGGTCTACGTCGAGGACGACGTGATGCTGTCGAACGCGACGATCGGCCCGAACGTGACGCTGGGGAAGGGCAGTCGCGTCGAGGGCTCGACGCTCACCGACACCATCGTCGGCTCGCGGTGCACGATCAAGCACTCGACGCTTCACAACTCGCTGATCGGCGACGATGTCGTGCTGGAGGGACTCCGTGGAGAGGTCACCTTGTCGGATCATGCCGAGGTTCGAGGGGACTGACGGTAACTGCCACACCCAGTAGGTAGTACTCGGTGTACCGAGACTGGCATTCTGCCTCCCGGAATGCGGAGCGAGATCGAAAACAGACACTGGGGCCAGCTACTGGGGTCAGATACCGAAGGTGTCTGACCCCTTGGCGCGTCGGGGTCAGAGCCCCAGGGCTCTGACCCCAAGGGCTCTGAC
>DASVNI010000352.1:0-4246 GCA_036383935.1 Gemmatimonadaceae bacterium
GCCTGGCGCTACCTGCTCGAATCGCGCGACATGAAGGAGGCGGCGGAGTCGAAGGCGGCCACCGGCCAGCGTGCCCGCTCTCGCGAAGCGATCCTGCACGTCGTCAGTCACTCCGCCGCGCCGGCCTCGCGGCTCATCTGGATCTACGCCATCGCGATCGGCGCTTTCCAGGGCGTGACGTCGATGCTGGCGCTGCTGCTGTCGGCCCGCTTCGGCGTCACCGAGCAGACGATCGGGTTCTTCTTCGCCTACATCGGTGTGCTCAGCGTCGTCACGCGCGCGCTCATCCTCGGCCGCATGGTGGATCGCTTCGGCGAGGCGAAGCTGGCGCGCATCGGCCAGATCCTGTTGGCTACCGGTATCGCGCTGCTCTCGATCATCCGCCCCCTCGCCGATCCTGCGGCGGTGGCGCAGATGCTCGGCGGCATGCTCCCGGCGCGCGCGGTGGCCCTGCTGCCGTACGTCCCCCTCGCTGTCGCCGTCGGGTTCCTCCCGCTCGGCACGGCGTTCACCTTCCCGTGCGTGACCGCCCTCCTCTCGCGCGTCATCTCGAGCAAGGAGCGCGGCCTGTACATGGGCGTGCAGCAGACCTTCGGCGGGATGGCGCGCGTGCTGTTCCCGATCCTCTTCGGGTTCCTCTACGACAAGAGCACCGGACTGCCCTTCCTCGTGTCGGCGAGCTTCGTGCTCTTCACCCTGTATCTCGGGGTCGGCATGGACAGCTACGCGCGGACGGACGCGAAGGCCGCGGCGGCGTAGAAAGGGCCCGAGATCACTCGGGCCCCTCGGCAACCACGCTCGCGGATCGAATTTCGGAGGAGCGCTCAGCGCAGCGACTTCAATCCGACACGCATCTCAGCCGCAAAGAGCTCCGGCTGCTCCCACGCCGCGAAGTGTCCGCCTTTGTCGAGCTTGTTGTAGTGGATGAGCTTCGGATACGCCTTCTCTGCCCAGCTGCGCGGGGCCTGGTAGAACTCTCCCGGAAACACGCTCACGGCGACGGGAAGGGAAACGTTCTTCGCGCCGAAGAAGGACAGCTTGTTCTCCCAGTAGAGGCGGCCGGAGGAGACACCGGTGTTCGTCAACCAGTAGAGCGTGATGTTGTCGAGCACGTCATCTCGCGTGAGCTCGGTCTCGGCGACGCTACCGGTTGGCTTCTTGATCGCCTCCATCCATGACCGTGTCGGTTGGGCGTCGCCGTCGCCGTGGTCGAACAGCCACGCGGCCAGGAAGACGGGAGAATCCGCGAGTCCGTACAACGTCTGCGGCCGCGTCCCCATCTCGAGCGCGTAGGCGACGCCCTTGGCGAAGAAGTTCTTCAGCTTGTCGTACGTGTGCGTCTCCTCCTCGGACATGCCGGAAGGTTTGGGTGCGCCTGCCGCGACCGACGCCCAGACATCGGCTGGAAGGACGCCGGCCATGTTCGTGTGAATGCCGAGCAGCCCCGGCGGCGTCTGTGTCGCCATCACGTCGGTGATGACCGCGCCCCAGTCCGTTCCCTGCGCCACGAACTCGTTGTAGTCGAGCCGCTTCATCAGCGTCACCCAGGCTCGTGCGATGCGCGCGGGATCCCAACCAGTGGTCGTCGGCTTGCCCGAGAAGCCGTGGCCCGGCATGGACGGAATGACCACGTCGAAAGCATCTTCCTCGCTCCCGCCGTGCGCGGTCGGGTTGACGAGCGGATCGATGATCTTCATCTCCTCGACGATCGAGCCCGGCCATCCGTGCGTGATGACGACGGGCATCGCGTTCTCGTGCTTGGAGCGCACGTGAATGAAATGAATGTCCAGCCCATCGATCTCGGTCACGAAGTTCGGGAGGGCGTTCACCTTCGCCTCGAACTTCCGCCAGTCGTAGTCCGTGGCCCAGTAGCGCGCGAGCTCCTGGAGCGGCGCGAGGGGCATGCCCTGCGAGTCATCGGCCACCGCTTCCTTCTCTGGCCAACGCGTCGCGAGAATCCGCCGCTTCAGGTCCGCGAGCGCCTCGTCCGACGCGTGGAAGCTGAAGGGGCGGATCTCGTTGTCGCTCGCAGCCTGCGTCCGCTTGTCCGATGGATACGAGATCGGGCGAGAATCGGAAACGCGTGAAGCCCTGGTCTTCTTCGAGTCGGCCACAGTCCTGTCCTCGGTGGGATGACCCGTAACCCTAAGGGCACCCCGGAGAGGCGGACTGTTAGACGAAAGGACTAGTGCTCCGCGGCGAGAAATTCGTCCACCAGATCCACGAACCCCCGCGTCACGCGTTCATCCACCTGGTACGAGATCTCCCCGAAATACTCGCCGTGCTGACCCGGCAGGATGCAGAGTCGCGCGTGCGGCAGGAGCCGCGACAGCTCCATCGCGTGCTCGACCCGCACGACGTCGCGGTCGCCATCGACGACGAGCGTCGGCGCCTGGATCCCCTTGATGCTCGCATCCGGGATGTCGACGAAGCCGAGCATCCGCTTGCTGTCCCGCTCGAACAGCGCGTGCGCCGCCGCGTCACTCGGATCGATCTTCCGGAGCTCGTCGATGTAGACCTTCGGCATGTCGGCGAAGGTGCCCTTCTGCATCATCTCCCAGAAGCCGTCGACCATCCCGGCGCGCGTGTAGTTCGACGACGCGATGATGAGCTTGCGCACCTTGGCCGGATGCCGGATCCCCACCTGCAGCGCCGTCGTGCCGCCGTTGCTGAACCCGAAGACGTCGGCCTGCGCCACGTGCAGCGTATCGAGCAGGGCAGCGATGTCGTCGGCGTCCTGAATGAAGGTGAAGGGACGGTCGATGTCGCGCGTGTGACCGTGCGCCTGCATCTCCACCGCGATCACGCGGTGCGTGCGCGCGAGTAGGGGCAGGATGCGGCCGAAGGTCGTCGTGATCGTCGATCCGCCGCCGTGCACGAGCACGAGCGGGAACCCTTCGGTGCCGTGCTGCTCGTAGTACATCCGCAACCCGTTCACGTTGGCGTAGCCGGCGTGGATCGGTTTCGAGCTGTGCATCATCGACCGTGCCTCCGATGTCGAGCGAATGCGTGATGTCGGCTGCGCCTCGGCGGCGACGGCCTGCGTCGCAAGCAGCGCGAGTCCGACGCTGACCAGAGCGGTGCGCATGTCAGAGCTCCGTGCGCAGCGCGCGGTCGAGGTTGTCCAGTAGATCGTTCGTGCCGCGCACCCGCTCGGCCGCGCCGTCGTAGTCGTCGAGATACACACCCTGCTCGACGAAGCGGAGCCGCGTGCCGCCGCCGTCGGGATGCAGCTCCATCGTCGTGAGGGAGACGGAGATCGGCCGATCGCCGAGTCGCATCGTGTAGCTCCACACGATCCGCTCGTTCGGCACGATGTCGTGATACACCGTGTCGTTGCGGTGCTGCGTGCCCCCCGGCGGCCCACCGCGCCACACCTCACCCCCGCCGACGCGGAAGTCGATCGTGTGCTCGGCGACCACCCACCCTTCGACGCACCCGAACCATTTTGCCTTCTTGGTCTGGTCGGCGAACGCGTCGAACACGCGCGCGGGTGGGACGGGATACCGGCGCTCGATCGTGAACGTATCGTGCTGACTGTTCCGCTGGCTCATCGCTTTCTCCTCGCCGTCCGTCGTTCGCTCTCTGCTTCCTCCGCCAGGAACTCGCCGAGCCGGTCGAGCCGGCGCTCCCACACCGCGCGCCGCTTCGTGAACCAGCTCTCGGCAGACTCCATCACCTTCGGCTCGATGCGCACCATCCGCACGCGCCCAGTCTTTTCCGACGACACCAGCCCACTCGCCTCGAGCACCTGGAGGTGCTGCAGCACGGCCGGGAGCGACATGTCGAGCGGCTGCGCGAGCTCGCTCACCGACGCTGGCCCTCGGCCGAGCCGCTCCACCATGTCCCGCCGTGTCGGATCGGCGAGCGCCTGAAAGACGAGGTCGAGCTGCGGATGGTTAAGCATGTACTTAACTATTATACCGCATCGCCATGCTGTCAAGCCGGGCTGCCTCGGTCAGCCCATTCGCGCCGGGGGTTTCACGCGGAGGCCGCGGAGCGTCGCGCCATGATACGCCTCCGTCACCCCGGCCCGCGGAGATCGCGGAGTCAGGCGCAACGATCTCTCCGCCTGACCCACAAAATTGTTGGATTGTGGTTGGAGAGGAGCTGTGCGCTGGTGCGAGCTGCTCGACCCGGAGAGCAGTCCTCCGCGCCTCCGCGGGCCCGGCGAGGCGAGGCCGCTCATGGTGCATTCCTCCGCGCCCTCCGCGTGAAATCCCTCGCGAGAGGAGCGTCCCGAGGC
>DASVNI010000353.1:0-6161 GCA_036383935.1 Gemmatimonadaceae bacterium
ATGCCTCCACGTCTCGCACGCGTCGTCATCGGCGCCGCGCTGGTCGTCGCGGCCCCGTTCGTCTCCGTCGTCGCCGCGCAGGTACCTGCCCAGGAGTACGCCGCGCGCCGCGCCGCGCTCCTCAGCAAGATCGACTCGGGCGTCGTCATCGCGTACGGTGAGGTAGAGCCGGTCAGCGACTGGCCGACGTTCTTTCAGCTCCCACACTTCCAGTACCTCACCGGCTTCGGCGAATCGAACGCCACGCTCCTGATGGTGAAGCGCGGCGGGAGCACGACGCAGACGATGTTCGTGCCGCAGCAGGCCGAGTTCATGGCGCGCGTGCTGGGGAAGCGCACGCCGGCCGCCGACCTGCAGCGCGTGACCGGCATCGCCGGTCGCGACATCGCGGGCCTGCGCGCGACGGTCGACTCGCTCGTCGCGTCGGGACTGCCGCTGTACGTCGTCCCCGACGTGCACATGGCCGACTTCGCGGCGGAGGACTCGCTCTCGCGCGGATCGCGGCTCGTCGCGCAGCTGCGCAGTGCGCATCCGAAGGTGAAGATCACGTCGCTCGACAGCGTCGTGAACGGCATGCGGGCGAAGAAGAGCGCGGCCGAGATCGCCCTGCTGCGCCGCGCAGTGGATATCAGCACGACGGCGCACGTCGAGGCGATGAAGGCCGTCGCGCCGGGATGCGGCGAGTACGAGATCCAGGCGCTGATGGAAGGCACCTTCCGCCGGCTCGGGGGCGATCGTCCCGCGTACGGCAGCATCGTTGGCTCGGGGCCGAACGCGAACGTGCTGCACTACATGGCAGACAGCCGCGTGATGCGCGACGGCGAGCTGCTGCTGATCGATGCGGCGTCGTCGTTCGACCACTACGCGGCCGACGTCACGCGCACGATGCCGGTGAACGGCACGTTCACCCCCGCACAGCGCGAGCTGTATCAGCTCGTGCGCGACGCGCAGGAAGCGTACGTGCGTCCGATGAAGGACGGCGTGAAGGAGATGGAATCGTCGATGGCGGCGCGCGCCGTGTACAACAGCGGACTGCTCCGGCTCGGCCTGATCGAGTCCGACTCGGCGAAGTTCGACCCGCAGCCGGGCACCAACTGCCCGCCCGGAGGCTGCCCGCAACGCGTGCTGTACGCGTGGCACGGCTACGGCGGCCACGGGATCGGACTCGAGGTGCACGATCCGGCGCAGTACTACGATGGAGACGAGGTCTTCCGCACCGGCGACGTCACGACGGTGGAACCTGGCCTCTATGTGGATCTCGACTTCATCGGCAAGCTCCCGGACACGCCCAGGAACCGCGCGATGCGCGCGAAGCTCGCGCCGGCGTTCGCCCGGTACGGCGGGATGGGGATCCGCATCGAAGACGACTATCTCATCACGTCGGCCGGCAGCGAGTGGCTGTCGAAGGGTGCGCCGCGCGAGGCGGCCGAGATCGAGGCGACGATGAAGCAGCGCGCGCCGGAGCTGCCGGGCGGAGGGACGTGCCGGCCGAAGGCGTGAGGCGCGGGTCGGACCGGGCGGGACGAGGAGCTGTACGAGCCCAGCTTCGGGGGATGACCGAAGGATAGACGAGCTCGCCAGTCGGTTTTATAGTAGGCCTCGCGGTTCGGGCAAGACAACGTATGTTTGCGCCCTCGCGGCGAGGACGCCGCGGCACCCGTCCGCTCCACAGGGAGAACACCAATGTCCCGTGTCACCACGACGTCGTCACGGCTCGTCGCCGGCACGATCGCCGCTCTCGTACTCGCCGCCTGCTCTTCCGTCACCGACGACGCCAGCACGCGCTCGATGACGCCGACGGATCCGTCGCTCAACCGCGCGGCCGAGTTCAACGCGCCACGCCACGAGTTCAAGACCAAGGAGTTCTATGCTCGGCCGGGCGGCAGCGGCAAGTCGACGGGGATCACGTATCACGGCGGCACGGTGATCGCCGGCCCGTCGGTGACGAAGGTCGTCGCGATCTACTGGTCGACCGGAACGATCTATCCCTCGCAGCCGACGGGCACGGGCGCGGGCGGGAGCGACGGCTCGCTCATCGGGTCGTTCCTCAACCACCTGGGTGGGTCGCCGTACTTCAACATCAACACGACCTACTACAACGCATCCGGCGCACACGTGCTGAACGCGGTGCAGTACACGAGCTATTGGGCGACCGGCAACAGTGTCGCGGGACCGTCCGCGTCGCCGACGGATCAGGACATGATCAACCTGATCCAGGCGGGCATCAACCAGGGGAAGATCGCCTACGACCCGAACACGGTGTACGCGATCTTCACCGGAAATGGCGTGAACCTCGGCGGTGGATTCGGCTCGCGGTACTGCGCGTACCACACGCACGGCACGACGTCGCAGGGTGTCGCGTACTTCGCCGCGATGCCGTACAACCAGCAGTATCCGTCGGCGTGCACAGCGGCGCTGGCGTCGCCGAACGCCGACGTCGCGGGCAACTCCGAGGTCAACACCCTCGCGCACGAGATCGAGGAGACGACGACCGACGCACTCGGCAATGCCTGGTTCGACAACCGCGGCTACGAGAACGCCGACAAGTGCGCCTGGATCTGGGGCACGACGCAGACGTCGCCCAACGGCGGCAAGTACAACATGCAGCTGTCCGACGGGAAGTACTATCTCGTCCAGCAGAACTGGGTGAACGCCGGCTCCGGTGGGTGCGCGACGTCGTATCTAGCGACCTGACGGCGCACGAGAATGAACAAGAAGGGGGCGGCCCCTGGCCGCCCCCTTTTTGCACCCCGGAATCGACAGGTGCGTGCCGCTACACGTTCGAGCGCATTGTGGCATCCAATGAGTCGAGCAAGCTTCCGGCTCCTCGTCAGACACTCGTGCAGCGCGCGCGCGACGCGCGCAGGAGGACGCATGACCTCGCAACGCCTCGCCGTCACGATCACCGCGCTCAACTTCGTCCTGCTGCTCGGCGTCATGGCGCAGGACCGGGTGGCGCACGCGAAATCACCGCTCGGTGTGCTGCGTGGCAAGGCGCTCGAGATCGTGGACGATCAGGGTCGCGTGCGGGCCGAGATCAAGATCCTCCCCGCCGATCCCACGGTGAAGATGCCCGACGGCACGCTCGGCATCCCCGAAGGGATCCAGCTCCGGCTGATCGACTCGAAGGGAGGCCCGCACGTGAAGCTCGGCTCACTCGAGGATGGCTCCGGGCTCGTGCTGGGTGGAGAGAGCAACAGCTACACGCAACTGCTCTCGCGCGGGTCGCACCCGTTCGTGAAGATCGTGGACGGGAGCGGCAGGGAGCAGGTCATCAAGCCATAGCGCGCGTCGGCGCTTTCGGAAGTTGCGTCGACGCGCGCTGGTGTCGCCCTTCTCGAGAGGGCGTTACGGCGTCGGCTTCCCTCCGCCGGCGCCACCGATCCCCATCTCGGCGAAGAACGCATCGTAGCTGAGCGGCCGGCCGAGGAAGCGCTGGAGCGCCGTATCGGGCTCCTGCGTCGCCGCCGGGCCGACGACGATCTCGCGGTATGCGTGTCCCGTGCGCGGGTTCATCGCGCCCTCCTTGGCGAAGCGCGTGTAGAGATCCTGCGCGTACACCTTCGACCAGAGGTAGCCGTAGTAGCCGGCGTCGTACCCCTGCATGAGGTGACCGAATCCGGCCGGGCCGAGGTTCCCTTCTACCTCGGGAAGCACTTCCATCTCGGTGGAGAGCTTGTTCCACAACGCAAGCGGATCTGCTGAGGGATTGCCCGAGTGCAGCGCGAGATCGTAGGCGGCGAAGAACGCCTGCGTGGTGCCGGTGAATCCATCGCGGAAGTGCTTGAGCGCGAGCATGCGCTTGATGAGCGAGTCGGGGAGGGGCTTCCCCGTCTCGTAGTGCTTCGAGACCCGCGCGAGCACGGCGGGCTCCCACATCCAGTTCTCGAGCATCTGCGACGGCGCTTCGAGGAAGTCCTGGCGCAGGCCGCCGCTACCGATCGTGACGTAGGGTGAACGGTCGGTGAGCTGCGCGACCGCGTGGCCGAACTCGTGGAAGAAGGTGATGACGTCGCCGTGCGAGAGGAGGGACGGCTCCTTGCCACCTGGCGCGGGCCAGTTGCCGACGATCGCCGCGACCGGGAGCTCTCGCGTGCCGTCGGCGCGACGCCAGGCGGGAACGACGGGGAACGCCGCGAAATGCTGGAACTTGTCGGGGCGCGGGAAGAGATCGAGGTAGGCGGTCCCCATCAGCGCATGCGTCGTGGCGTCACGCACCGTGTACTGACGGATGTTGGGCGCCCATGCGTCGGCGGGCTTCACTTCCGTGAGCGCGATCCCGAAGAGCTGCTGGTAGATGTCGAGCACGGCGCCGATCACATGCTCGACGGGGAAGTACTTGCGCACCTCGTTGGCGTCCACCGCGTAGCGCGCCTTGCGCAGCTTGTCCGAGTAGTAGGATAGATCCCACTGGGCGATCGGATGGCCGAGGTGATCCTGTTCGGCGACGGGCTGCAGCTCGGCGTACTCCTGGCGCGCTTTGGCGAGCAGCCCCTCGTCGATGTGCTTGATGAAGTCGGTCGCACGCTGCGGCGTCTTCGCGACCTTCACATCGAGCTGATAGGCCGCCCACGAGGGGAAGCCGAAGAGGTGCGCGAGCGAGTCGCGCAGGGCGACGGCCTGGCCGAGCCGCGCGATGTTCGCCTCGCCGCCGATGCGAGCGAACGCATCCAGGTAGCGCCGCCGCGCGTCCGAGTAGCGCTCGTTGCGCATGAACAGCCCGATCGTGCTCTCGTCCACGCGCAGCGTCTTCTCATTGCCGCGGGGCTCGATCCGTCCCTTGATCTGCTCGGGCAGCGACGCGACCTCGCTGTCGGCGAGCGTGATGCGCGAGCTGTCCCCGCTGAGGGCGAGACTGAAGTCGCGCATGAGGTCATTGAGTCGCTGGAACATCGCCGTCGTCCGCGCGCGCGTCGCGGAGTCGAGCGCCGCGCCGCCGTGGCGTCCGTTCTCGACGTAGCGGCGGGCGAGCACCCGGTCGGTCGGCGACAGCTTCTCTCTGGATGCCGCGAGCGCCGCGGCGTAGACGCGCGGGTCGGCCTGGAACTCGACGGTGTAGTTCGTCACGAGCTGATTGCATGCGGTGGACGAGTCGCGCACCGCCTTGTCGGGGGAGAGATAGAGGAGGCTGGCAAGCATGCTCGCGCGGCTGTTCAGCCGACCGTTTGCCTCCTCGATCGGCAGCAGCGCGTTGCCGAAGGTCTGCTGCGCGAGCGGACGCCTGACGGCGGCATCCACGGCGGCGCGCATGTCGGCGACCGCGGCGCGGCACTCCACCGCGAGCTGTGGCGCGCTGAGATGCCACGGCTGCGACGCTGCCTTTCCCTGCGCGGTCAGAGCCGAGGGGAGGGCGGCGAGGACGACGGCGCCTGCAGCGAGGCTCCGCGCGGCACCGTAGCGCGTCATGGCGGATGGCAGATGGTAGATGGAAGTGCTCATCGACGGATCGGGGGCGAGGTCAACGTGCGCATGGTGGGGAATCGAAGGTGGAGCGTGGCCCGTGGACTGTCCAGCGCGATTGAACGATCCTGCCCGCCCCCACTCGCGGGGTCGGAGTCAGTGGGGTCGGAGTCAGTGGGGTCGGAGTCAGTGGGGTCGGAGTCAGTTGACTCTGACCCAGCCGGCTAGCCGAGAAACCGGGCGCAATGAGGGACCGTAGGTGGGCTGTCCGCATCACCTCTCACCCGGAGCACGTATGAAGTCCTCGACGATCCTTCGCGCCCTCGGCGCCGTCGCACTCATCAGCGCCGCCGCGATGCCGGCGCGCGCGCAGGCCGCCGCACAGGCGGGCAGCCCCGCAGCTGCCACCACGAGCGCGAAGGGCGACACATGGGCCGCGATCCCCGCCGGCTCATACCATCTCGACATCCAGCTCCCCGAGCGCGTGATGCCAGCCGCACTCATCATCACCGATTCGTCGGGGACGGCGACGGCGTCGCTGCGTCCCGAAGGCGATCAGGACGCGCTCCCTCTGAAGGTGACGGTCAAGAGCACGGAGCTAACGCTGAACGGGTCGGCGGAGCGCGGTCCGGTGGAGATCGTCCTGACGCACAAGGGGAGCGAGATCGACGGGAAGTGGGCGTACGGCCCGCAGAGTGGGGTGCTGAAGGGAAAGCAGGAGAAGTGAGGCGAGAGCGTGGCGTGGGCACTGCGCCCACGCC
>DASVNI010000354.1:0-6851 GCA_036383935.1 Gemmatimonadaceae bacterium
TGACCGCCGCCGTCGTGATCGCCGACGACTCGATCGTGGAGGTGGAGGCGCCACTCTCGCGTCGCCGTTCGCTCTGTCCCGTCGCCGTGACGACGACCTGATCGAGTGTGGTGACCGCCTGCGCGAGCGTGAAGTCCACCGTCGTGCCTGTGGTGGTCACCGTCACGGCGCGCGCCTGCGGCGCGTAGCCGATCTGTTGCGCGGACAGCTGGACCGTGCCGACGGGAACGCCGGCGATCCGGTAGGTGCCCGTCGCGTCGCTGATCGCAGCGCGCTGGGTGCCGACGACGCGCACCTGCACGCCGGCCAACGCGCGCTCGGAGCCACGTTCGCGAATGGTGCCCGACACCGTGCCGACGGTGCTCTGTGCCATCGCACGTGGCACGAGCGCGAGCGCGATGGCGGTGAGGGTGATGAGCGAGAGGAAGGATCGGCGCATCAGTGAGCTCCTTGCAGGCGGAGACAGCGGAGCGACGGCGTTCGCCGCGCCGTGGTGCGTGGAACACCCGAATCCCCAAACGTCTCGTCACGCGGATGCAGCGAGTGACGGGTTCGATGCAGGGAAGCGCCGGCAGGGGGCGGCGAATTTGTATGCGCGAATTGCGGGGATGCGGGGATGCGGGGATGCGAAACGGCCTCGGGAAGCATCAGCGTCCCGAGGTCGTTCTGACCGCATATCCGCATCCCCGCATCCCCGCACTAAGGCGCCGTCTCGATCAGTGCTTCCAGATCTCTCCGCCGCCCACGCGTCAATCGCAGCCGCGTCGCGTCGTCGAGCACCAGCGTGTGGTCCCCGCGCGCGGCGACACGGATCTCCCGGATCCGCGCGAGGTTCACGATCGCCGACCGGTGCACGCGCGCGAAGCGCGTCGGGTCGAGTCGCTGCTCCAGCGAACGCAGCGGCTCGCGCAGGAGATGCACTCGGCCGCCCACGTGCAGCTTCGCGTAGTAGTCCGCGCCTTCGATCCAGTCGATCGCCGACACGGCGATGAAGTACGTGCGACCGATCTCGCGGATCGCCAGCCGAGCCACGCGCTCGTCGGACGGTATCGGCGCAACGGCGGGAACGGCGTGCAGGGTGAGGATGTCAGCGCCGGGTTCTACAACTCGGGGCGACTCTTCCAGTTTGGGGTCGCTGACACCACGCGCGATCGAAACCTTCTCGAGCGCGTCACTCACTGCTGGATCGCCGTCGCCGGCGCTCCCCGTTCCACTGCCGACGCCGAGGCGTCCTCGGCCTCGTGCCACGCCACCCACAGATCGGCGAGGAAGCGCTTCACCGTCGCGCGGACCGCGGCGAGGTGCACACGCTTGGCCGGCCAGTCGGGATGCGTCGCGGCGAGATGCGCCTTCCGTTCGTCGTACAGCTCGCGATACGGCCCGCCGCACCGCACGAACGACACGCCGATCAGGTAGCAGATCGTCTTCGCTTCCATGTCGTACGGCGCGCGCTCGCCGCGCCGCGGGCGTCCCTGCGCCACGCGGACCTCGTCCGTCAATCCACGGGGACGCAGCGCGCCGCTGCACTTCCCGCGTCCATTCGGCGGCGCATGCGCGGCGGCGACACGCGTGCCCGGCGAGACGAACACCCGCGCGCCGCACCGGTCACACAGCAGCTCCTCCGCCGCCACGGTGCCGAGCCCGCAATAGGCCCAGAACGAGGCAGGGGAGGGAGCACGCGTCAGGTCCAGTCGCGAGAGCAGCCGCGCTGCGAGCACACTCCCCACGCCGCGCACGCGCCGCAGCCACGACCAGGCCGGATGCCGGCCGATCAGCGACTGCATCTGCGCACCCATCTCGCATTCCTGCTTCCAGGCGGCGCAGTAGAGTTTGCCAAGGATCGGTACCGGGCCGCCGCCCGACTCGCGGATCTCGCGCAGCAGGGCGTCTACATCCGTCACTTCGTCGACGGACGCCTCCCACCGCGCATCGCGACCCTGAAGGATCGCGCGCAGCTGCTCGCCATACCTGATCCGGTCCCGCTGCGCGCGCTCGTAGCCCGACGCCGCCAGTTGCAGCAGAGGCTCCGTAGGCGACGCGTCCCTCGCGACGGCGTCGTCGCATTCCACCATGATCGCACCCTCGTCGACGTATCGGTCGTCGACCGAGACTACGAGCGAGCGCTAACCAAACAAACCGGAATGTGACGACCCGCACTGAGGTGCTGGCGGATTGCTGTGGGCAGGGACGAAACGCGGACGCCGTGAGTGGGTGAGTGGGTGAGTGGGTGAGTGGGTGAGTGGGTGAGTGGGTGAGTGGGTGAGTGGGTGAGTGGGTGAGTGGGTGACGGCCTCGGGACGCTTCTGTGCTCCGGGATCACTCGACGAATGAGCAGGATCGTACAAGGCGCACCCAGTCATCCCGAGCGAGCGCAGCGAGTCGAGGGATCTGCACCTAGAAATCGCTGCGCCGGATTGTCACGCGGAGCACGCGGAGGATCGCGGAGGCGCGGAGAACTACTCTCGGGGTCGCACCCCACGCACAGGCTCACCCGTCATATCCATCCACAATGCCAAAGTCTCTAACGGTCCGGCGGAAAGATCTCTCTGCCACGCTCCGCGCCTCCGCGGGCCCAGGCGCGACGTGGCCTGAATTGGTGCACCGCTCCGCGCCTCCGCGTGAAACTGCGGCGCAATGGAGCGTCCCGAGGCAGGGACCAACTCACCAACTCACCAACTCACCAACTCACCAACTCACTGCTATTCCCGCTCGACGGCCTCACTATGGTCACCGAGCATCAACGCGAGGAACCCTTCCCGATAATTCCGCGACAACCGCAACTTGCTCCCGTCGCGCAGCAACACGATCGCGTCACCCCCGAACCAGGGCTCCAGTCCCACCACGCGATCGACGTTCACGAGAAACCGCCGGTGAATGCGCGCGAAGCGGCGCGGGTCGAGCTCTTCCTGAAGTCGGTTCGCCGTGCTCCGGATGAGATACGCGCTCTTTCCGACGTGCACCCGCACGTAGTTCCCGTCCGTCTCGAACCAGTCCACGTCGGCGATCTGGAGGATGCGCGTCGCACCGTCCGTCTTCACCGCGACACGCTCGAAGAATGGCGACGTCGCCTTCGCCGGCTCTCCCACGCCTTCGCGAATGCCGAGCACTTCGGCGAGCAGCCGGCGCAGCCGCTCTTCACCCGGATATACCGCCTCGCGCCGCGGCGACAGATTCGCTCGGGCGCGCACGAGCGTGTTGTGGAACCGGTCCGCCTCGAACGGCTTGAGCAGGTAGTCCAGCGCGTGCACCTCGAACGCGCGGAGCGCGTACTGGTCGAACGCGGTCACGAACACCACCGCCGGCATCCGCTCCGGTCCCACTTCGGCGATCACCCCGAAGCCGTCGAGATCCGGCATCTGGATGTCGAGGAAGACGAGGTCCGGGTTCCGCGCCAGGATCTGCTCCACCGCGCTGTGCCCGCCCTTGCACTCGGCCACCACTTCGACGCCGGGCTCGGCGCGCAGTAGTCGCAGAATCCGACGCCGCGCCAGCGGCTCGTCGTCCGCGACGAGCACCGTCACCGGCCGATCGATGCGCGGCGACGTCATGCCGGCACCTGCGTCGCCCACGCCTCGAGCGTACGCGGCGCTGCCCCTGCGTGTGCCGTGTCGAGTGACGTGCGCAGCCGCTGCGCCAGCTGCGTCAGCGCGCGCTCCGCCGTCGGCGCGTCACGCTGGATGATGTCGGCCAGGACGTCCAGCCGCGCCAGCACGTTCTCCGGGTCGAACCGCATCGCCGACGACGTCAGCTCCGCTTCGGCGATCTCCGCGCGCAGCCGCGCCGTCGCCGTCTCCCGCTCGCGCAGCCAATCGGCGAACTCGTGATAGCTCGACAGGGCGAGCAACACCGCGTACAGCATCACCGTCCACAGCATCGTCTCGACGTATCCCTGTCCCCAGAACGGCCGCTCTGAGCGCACCAGCGTCTGCCACAGCGCGATGTGCAGCAGCGCGAAGCAGCACGCCAGCCCGAGGTGCAGCGCTGCGCGCGACCAGCGCCGGCCATCCACCAGCGAGTTGCGTCGAGCCGAGGCGAGCATGAGTGGCGTGATCGCCACCCACGCGACGACACCCATCCCGTAGTTGTGGATCACCGGCCAGGTCCAGGGAAGCTCGCGCCGCGCATAGATCGACATCCACATGAGGTTGAGCTCTATCCAGAAGAGCCCCCACACCAGCCATCCCGTCACCACCGTCGCCGCCAGATTCCGCCGGAAGAGGTCCGGAAGCGGTGCCGATGCCTGCTCGACCGGCTCGTCGTTCACCACACCCTCATCCGCGCGCGGCAGTGCGACGTCCGCCCGCAGCATCACTTCGGTCACCGCACCGCCACTCGGCGCTGTGCGCAGCGCGACGGCCGCGCCGTCGCCGTAGAGCGTGCGCAGCCGGTTCGCCAGGTTGCTCAGCCCGAGTCCCGATGGTTCGAGGACGCGCCGCGATGCACCTGCTCCCAACCCGACTCCGTTGTCGCTCACGGTCAGGTGGAGGACGCCGGCGTCGAGTGTGGCGGCGATCGCGATGTGCCCGCGCTCCGTGCGCCCCGCCAGCCCGTGACGGATCGCGTTCTCGACGATCGGCTGCAGTGTCATGCGCGGCACCTTCACCCGTAGTGCCTCCGGCGTCGCCTGCCGCGAGATGGTGAGCCAGTCGGCGAAGCGCAGCCGCTGGATCTCGAGATACGGCTCCAGCGCGTCGAGCTCCTGCGCGAGCATCACTGTCTGCCCGCGGCCCCCTCCGTGCACGGCAAACCGGAGCAGCGCCGCGAGCTGCCGCAGCATCCGCGCGGCCGTCACCGGCGCCTCGTGCGCCAGCTCGAGCACCGCGCCGAGCGAGTTGAAGAGAAAGTGCGGCTGGAGCTGCGTCTCCAGATAGGACAATTGTGCGCTCGCCAGCTCGGCCCGAAGCGTCAGCTGCCGCCGCTCCTGCCGCACGACGGCGTCGTGCGCGTCGGCGACGCGCTTGAGCACGACCACGGCGACGTATGCCGCCACGGTGAGGTCGAAGAAGTAGAGCATCGTGCCCGGCAGTGCCTGCTCGGCGCTGCCGTAAACCACGAGATAGCTCGTGTGTCGCCACACCGCGTCGATCAGGCCCGCGACGAGCACCGCCGCGACGTGGCCCGCGGCCGTGACGAGCCGTGGCCGCGGTCGGTGATCGAGCACGCCGACCCACGCCCAGATGCCGAGTGTGAGCGCCGTCCAACAGACGGTGGTGGAGAGTCCGAGCACGATGTCCCACGACTCGTCGAAGCTGCGCGACGAGATCCGCATCAGCACCCACTCGGCGAGCGCGAACACGAGCCATGCGAGCACGACGAAGCGCAGCCGTCGCACGAGGACGTGCCGCGGCGGCGCCTCGATGCTTCCTGACGCGGTGGCGGATCGGCTCACGATTGGATCGGTGCGGCGTACTGGACGACGAGCTCCAACTTCTTGCTCCTCCCTTCGGCGCTTCGCGCCTCCGGTCGGAGTTCCGCAGGTCTGGCACCTTGCTCGCTCTTCCCTGCGGCGCTGCGCACCTCCGGTCGGAGTTCCGGACGATCCATAGGTTCGCGCGCGGATCGCGGACGCGCCCGCGTTCCGGGACGAGACGATCCTACGCCGGACGAAGCGGCGCGGGGAGGGGCAGAGCGTGCGGCGCCGTTTCCGTCCGCCCGCGACGGAAGGCGAGTGCCAGCGCCGCCGCGCCGATGCAGAGTGCCCCCGATCCGAAGAACGCCCAGTCGTAGCGGCCCGTGCTCACGCGGAGCGCGCCGGCCAGCATCGCGATCGACGCCGCGCCGAGCTGGTGCCCGCCCCCGATCCAGCCGAACACGATTGGCGCGCGTGTGCGACCGAACGCTTCGTTCGCCAGTCGCAGCGTCGGCGGCACCGTCGCGATCCAGTCGAGACCGTACCACACGGCGAACGCGAACAGCGATGGCGAAGTGCCCGCGAGCGCGAAGGGGAGGAAGAGCAGCGACAGCCCGCGCAATCCATAGTATGCGCCGAGCAGGTAGCGGCTGTCCCACCGGTCCGACATCCAGCCCGCCGCGGTCGTCCCCACGAGATCGCACAGTCCCATCAGCGCCAGCAGGCTCGCCGCGCGCGTCTCCGGAATGCCGTGGTCGTGCGCCGCCGGGATGAGATGCGCGCCGATCAGACCGTTCGTCGACGCGCCGCAGATGAAGAAGGTGAAGAAGAGGATCCAGAAGTTGCGCGTCGTCGCCGCGTCGCGCAGCACGGCGAGCGCGCCGAGCGACTCGCGGTCTCTCGCGGCGCCGTCGCCCTCAGCGACAGCAGCGGAGACCCGCGCACCACTGTCCGTCCGGGTGAGCTCGGCGCCATACGGCCGCAGCCCCATGCTCTCCGGACTCTCGCGCAGCAGCCACGCCGCGAGCGGGATCAGCGCCGCGACGATGCCGGCCACGAGCAGCACTGCCGTACGCCATCCCCACTTTGCCGTCACGTTCGCGAGCATCGGGAGAAAGACGAGCTGTCCCGTGGACGCGCTCGCCGTGAGCACGCCGAGCACCGTGCCGCGCCGCGCGACGAACCAGCGGTTCACCACCGTCGCCGCGAGCACGACGGCGACGAGTCCGGTGCCGACGCCGATCCCGAGCCCCCACAGCGCCATCAACTGCCAGCTCTGTCGGATCAATGGCGCGATCGCGGCGCCGCAGGCGAGCAGTGCGAGCGCCGAGAGCACGACGCGTCGCACGCCGACGCGCGCCATCAGCGAGCCGGCGAACGGCCCGGTCATTCCATATAGAAGGATGTTGACCGAGAGCGCGGCCGACGTCGTCGTGCGCAGCCAACCGAACTCCTGCTCGAGCGGGAGCATCAGCACCACCGGCACGGCGCGCACCCCCGC
>DASVNI010000355.1:0-6425 GCA_036383935.1 Gemmatimonadaceae bacterium
GACGGCGTGCGACGAATGAAGGCGTGCAACGCCGCGATCAGCGGCTCCGACCGCGTATCCTCCCGCGCCGACGCCGGCAGCAGTCCGGCCTCGATCAGCATCTCGATCAGTGCCCAGCGGTCGCCCGTCCGTTGATCGCGCTGCGCGCGCTGCTGCTCCGGATCGATGAGATCACCCACCTCGCTCCGGAGGATGATGTCGCGCTGCTCCAGCCACCCCACCATCGGTGGGAGGTCGTGCGTGTCCACCGTCGCCAGCGCGAGACGCGGATACTGATCCGCCGGCCGGAACCGCCCACTGTGAAAGTCGCGCTCGAACACGACGACCTTGGAGCCGAGCACACCCCACTTCGCCAGCACCTGCGGGACCTCGGGCGGCACCGTGCCCAGATCCTCCCCGACGACGAGCGATCCGTGACGCACGCTCTCCAGGGCGAGGATGCCGAACAGGTCGTGCGTGAACGACTTCATGAAGGTCCCCTCGCGCGCCGCCGCGCCGAGCGGCACCCAGAACATCCGGAACAGTCCCAGCGCGTGATCCAGTCGCAGCGCACCCGCATGCCGGAATCCGGCGCGGAGCAGCCGCACCCAGTAGTCGTACTTGGTCTCGCGCAGCACGTGGGGATCGATCGCCGGCAGCCCCCAGTTCTGGCCCTCGTCCGAGTACATGTCCGGAGGCGCGCCCACCGTCGCGCCGGGCACGAACAGACCGGGGTTCGCCCACACGTCGCTCCCCGACGGCGCCGATCCCACGGCGAGATCCTGATAGACGCCGAGCGTCAGCCCCGCCCGCGTCGCGTCGGTCGCCACGCAGCCGAGCTGCCGGTCCAGCTCGAACTGGAGCCAGCGATGAAAGTCCACGCGCTCCGCGAGCTCCGTGCGCAGCGCAGCCACCGCCGGCCCGTTCGCGTCCTGCAGCGCTTCCGGCCACTGCCGCGCGTCCGGTCCCTCGCGCTCGGCGATCGCCATGAACGTCGCGAACTGCGTGAGCTGCGGATCCTCACGCGCCACGAACTGCGCGTACGCGCGCGCCCCCGAGCTCACGCCGTTGCGCTCGCGCGCCACGAAGGTGCGATGCAGCGAGGCGAGCACCGGCGCGCGGAGCGCCGTCACGCGGCCGTAGTCCACCATCGTCGCGGCGCGCAACGCCTCCAGCTCCGCCTGGAACTCCGGCGACGCGATGCGCTCGCGCGCCCACGCGTCGTGCGCCAGCTCGGGCACCTTCTCCACCGCGATGTACAGTGGGTTCCGAAACAGCCGCGTGATCGGCGAGTACGGGCTGACGTCGTACCCCTCGTTGCGCAGCGCGTGCAGCGGGTTCACGCCGACGAACGCACCGCCGACGTGCGCCGTCCACTCGGCCAGCGTCGTCAGGTCGCCGAGATCACCAGCGCCCCAGTTCCGGCCGCTGCGCACCGTGTAGAGGTTCGCCGTGATGCCGAACGCGCGCAGGCCATGGAGCCGCGCTTCGGGAGGAGTGCATCGCGCCGGCACGACGATCAGTCGCTGTTTCGCCCGCCGCCTCCGCCCCTCGGATTCCAGCTCGATCGTGAGATCGTGGTATCCGAGCGGCGGTGCCACCGGCAGCTCGAGCTCGAGGCGGCGCGCCGGTCCGCCATGGATCGCCCCGCGCCACGAGTGCTTGATGCCGTCCTCCATCCGGAGCGTCAGCGTCCAGTGGATCTCGTGCACGTGCCACGTCGGCACGCGCACCCGCACGCGGCGCAGCGTGCGACTCCGCTGTCGCACGACACGCACCGGCTCGAGCCATTGACGCCGCGTCTTCCGACGAAGCCGCTGGAGCGCCTCGAGCGCGCGCTCTTCCGTGCTCGCGTCGATCCCCATCGCCGCGAGCAGACGCTCGCGCGTCGCATCGGTCGTGATGCGCTCCTGCCCGCCGCTCTGATCCAGATACGCGGACGCGATGCCCATCCGGTCGGCGAGGCGGCGGAGCAGCGGACGGCCGGTGGCGACGGTTGGTTCCGTCATCAGCAAACCCGTCCCCCGCTCACGCGCGCAGCGAGGGCGGAACCGCCCGCTCGGGGACGAGCACGACCACCGAGAGCGGCGCGAGCGCCACTTCGATCGAGTAGCGCCGCCCGTGATACGGCACGTCCTGTGTCTCGATGCGCTCCTCCACCGGATAGCCGCTCCCGCCCCAGCGCGCGTCGTCGCTGCCGAGCACGCGCACGTACGTGGTCCGCTCGGGCACGCCGACGCGATAGCTGGCGTGCGGCGTCGGCGTCAGGTTCAGCACGACGACGACGTGGCCTTGGTCCGACCAGCGTACGTACGACAGCACCGAGTGCGCCTCGTCCGACGTGTCGATCCACTCGAAGCCGCGATAGTCGCCGTCGCGCTGCCAGAGCGGCGGCAGTGCGCGGTACACGTGCGCGAGATGTCGCAGGTATTCGCGGAGCGCGGCGCGCGACGGATCCTGCTCCAGATGCCACGGGAGCGAGTTGTCGTGATCCCACTCGTCGTACGGCGCCAGCTCGGTGCCCATGAACAGCAGCGACTTGCCCGGCCGCGTGAACTGATAGCCGAGCAGCGCGCGCAGGTTCGCCAGCTTCTGCCACGGGTCGCCCGGCATCTTCTGATACAGCGAGCCCTTCATGTGCACCATCTCGTCGTGCGAGAGGGGCATGATGAAATGCTCGCTGTTCTCGTACACCATCGCGAAGGTGAGCTCGCCCTGGTGATACCGGCGATGGATCGGATCGCGCTCGAAGTACGCGAGCGTGTCGTGCATCCACCCCATGTTCCACTTGAAGGTGAAGCCGAGCCCGCCCTCGCTGATCGCCCGCGTCACGCCGGGCCACGCCGTCGAGTCCTCCGCCACCGTCATGCAGCCCGGTGAATCCTCGCCGATGACGTGGTTCATCTCGCGGAGGAAATCGATCGCCTCGAGATTCTCGCGCCCGCCGTACCGGTTCGGCACCCACTCGCCGTGCTCGCGGCTGTAGTCCAGGTAGAGCATCGAGGCCACCGCGTCCACGCGTAGCCCGTCGATGTGGAACTCGTGCAGCCAGTAGAGCGCGTTGGCGACGAGGTAGTTCCGCACCTCCTTCCGCCCGTAGTTGAAGATCAGCGTTCCCCAGTCGGGATGCTCGCCCAGGCGCGGATCATCGTGCTCGTAGAGCGCCGTGCCGTCGAAGCGACGCAGCGCGTAGTCGTCCTTCGGGAAGTGCGCCGGCACCCAGTCGAGCAGGATGCCGATCCCTGCCTGGTGCAGTGTGTCGACGAAGAATCGGAAGTCGTCCGGCGATCCATACCGCGACGTCGGCGCGAAGTAGCCGGTGACCTGATAGCCCCACGAACCGTAGAACGGGTGCTCCATCACCGGCAACAGCTCCACGTGCGTGAAGCCGAGCTCCTTCACGTACGCCGCGAGCCGCGGCGCGATCTCGCGGTAGCTGAGCGGGCGGTTCCCCTCCTCCGGCACGCGCGCCCACGAACCGAGGTGCACCTCGTACACGAGGATCGGCTCGTGCGGCGTGTAGCGGTGCGGGCGCGACGTCATCCACGCCGAGTCGTTCCACGTATACGCGTTCTCGCGCACGACGATCGACGCGGTACCCGGCGCCGCCTCCATCTTGAGCGCGAGCGGGTCGGTCTTGACGCGCAGCGTTCCCTCTTTCGTGCGCAGCTCGAACTTGTACAGCGCGTTCTCCCGCACACCCGGGATGAACAGCTCCCACAGGCCGCTGTCGCCCATCCGGCGCATCGGGAATTGCCGACCATCCCACGCGCACCAGTCACCTATCACGCTCACGCGCTCGGCGTTCGGCGCCCACACCGCGAACGCCGTCCCCTCGTCGCCGTCCACCTCGCGCAGATGCGCGCCGAGCATCGTCCACAGCCGGCGATGCGATCCTTCGCGGAACAGGTACAGGTCCATCTCGCCGAGCGTCGGCCAGTGGCGATACGCGTCACCGCGCTCCCACGCCGTGCCGTCCTCGGCGATGAACCGCAGATGATAGCGGAAGGGCACCGACACGCCCGGCAGGAACCCCACGAAGAAGCCGTCGCCGTCCGCGCGAAGCGCTGTCGCCACGCCGTGCACGACGACGGAGCAATCGGCCGCCGCCGGCTGCAGCACGCGCACGACGGTGCCGTTCACGCCACCCACGCGCGCGGCGTGCGCGCCGAGTACCTGATGCGGGTTCGCGTGCCGCCCCTCCAGCAGCGCGGCGCGCTCCCCCGCGTCGATCGCGGGGATCGCCGATTCCGGCGCGAGGCGCGTCGCGGCGGGCGACGCCCGACGGATGGGAGTCTCGCTCATCGATCGCTCATGGTGTGTGTTTCTCCTTCGGCGTCAATGGATCGTGTCGGACATCGTCGCTCGTCGCGATCCGGCGATCCGCGCCGTAGCGCAGCAGCATCAGCGTGTGCGGATCCACCGTCACGCGCCCGCGCCGCACCACCGGCAGCTCGTACTTCGCCGTGTCCACCATCACGACCCAGATCTTCATCTCGCCCAGCGTCGGCAGCGTGAATCGCTCCGGCGTGTCCCCACCGTTCAGGAGAAGAAGCAGCGTGTCTCCCGACACGATGTGCCCTCGGTCGTCCACCTCGTCCGTCGCCATCCCGTCGATCAGCATGCCGAACGCCTGCGCCTCGGCGTTGCCCCAATCGGCGTCGTGCATCTCCTTGCCGTCGGGCCGCAGCCAGGTGACGTCCTTCCGCTTGGAACCTTCCATCACGGTGCCACGGAAGAAATGCCGGCGCCGCAGCACGGGGTGCGCCTGCCGCAGCGCGAGCAGCTTGCGCGTGAACGCCTGGAGGCTCGCCTGCTCGGGCGTGAACTCCCAGTTCATCCACGTCAGCTCGTTGTCCTGCGCGTAGGCGTTGTTGTTCCCCTGCTGGGTGCGTCCCAGCTCGTCGCCGTGCGCCAGCATCGGCACGCCCTGCGAGAAGGCGAGCGTCGCGAGGAAGGTCCGCATCAGACGATAGCGCATGTCGTTGATCGCGGGATCGTTCGTCTCCCCTTCCGCGCCCCAGTTCCGGCTCACGTTGTCGTTGTGGCCGTCCTGGTTGTTCTCGCCGTTCGCGTCGTTGTGCTTCTGCTCGTAGCTCACCAGGTCGCGCAGCGTGTAGCCGTCGTGCGCCGTGATGAAGTTGATGCTCGCGTACACGCCGCGGTCGCTCGCCGAGAAGATGTCGCTCGATCCCGCCATGCGACTCGCCATCTCGGCCACCATGCCCTTGTCCCCCTTCCAGAACCGGCGCACCGCGTCGCGATACTTGCCGTTCCACTCGGTCCATCGCACGGGGAAGTTGCCGACCTGATAGCCCCCCGGCCCGACGTCCCACGGCTCCGCGATCAGCTTCACGTCGGCGAGCGTCGGGTCCTGCTGCATGATGTCGAAGAACGCCGACAGCTTGTCCACGTCGTACAGCTCGCGCGCCAGCACCGGCGCGAGGTCGAAGCGGAAGCCGTCCACGTGCATCTCCTTCACCCAGTAGCGGAGCGAGTCCATCACCAGCTGGATCGTCCGCGGGTGCCGCATGTTCAGCGAGTTCCCCGTGCCGGTGAAGTCGGTGTAGAAGCGCGGGTTCTCCTCGAGACGGTAGTACGTCTTGTTGTCGATCCCCTTCAGCGACAGCGTCGGGCCGAGATGATTCCCCTCGCCGGTGTGGTTGTACACCACGTCGAGGATCACCTCGAGGCCGGCGGCGTGCAGCGTCTTCACCATGGTCTTGAACTCGTAGACCTGGTTGCCGAGACCGCGCGTGGCGTAGCGCACGTCGGGCGCGAAATACCCGATGGAATTGTAGCCCCAGTAGTTCGTCAGGCCGCGCTCGGCCAGGTGCCGGTCCACCACGAACTGATGCACGGGCAGCAGCTCGAGCGCCGTGACGCCGAGCGCCTGGAAGTACTCGATCATCGGATCGCTGCAGAGCCCGAGATAGGTGCCGCGCAGCTCGGGCGGCACCTCGGGATGCTTCATCGTCATCCCTTTGACGTGGCACTCGTAGATGATCGTGCGGTTGTACGGCACGCCGAGCGGCCGGTCATCCTCCCAGGTGAACGCCGAGTCGATGACGACCGACTTCGGCACGCCCCCCGCCGAGTTCGAGGGATCGGGATCGAGGTCCTCGCGCTCCCCGCCCACCTTGTAGGCAAAGAGGTGGTTGCTCCACCTGATCGCGCCGGTGATCGCCTTGGCGTACGGATCGATCAGCAGCTTGTTCGGGTTGAAGCGATGGCCGCGCTCCGGCTCGTACGGGCCTGACACGCGATAGCCGTAGTACTGGCCGGGCCGCACGTCGGGGAGGAAGCAGTGCCACACCTGGTCGGTGCGCTCGGTGAGCTTGATGCGCGCCGCCTCCTCCGCATCGCCGTCCTCGCGATAGAGGCACAGCTCGACGCCGGTCGCGTTCTCGGAGAAGAGGGCGAAGTTCACCCCCGTGCCGTCCCAG